>PEAC01000138.1 GCA_002753305.1 Nitrospirae bacterium MYbin6 | reverse complement strand
ATGCGATGTTGTTTTATAAAATCGGGTGATTCATAAGTTAGCCTGTTCTCAAAGACAATGTCCCCTGTCGATAGCGAAAGCCTTACGCCCAGAAGGGAATTGGAGTTGCCTGGTGCTATTTGTGTCTCAGGGGTATTAAATTTAACGTCTATCTGATACCGCCTGCGCGCGAAGGGATACGTGGGCAGCTGAACCTTTTTATAGCCGTAGGGGGCGTTAAAGCCGCTCCAGTTGACATCCATGCCGCGCATGTAGAGTCCGCCAAGACTCTTTAGTATCTGCCTCCAGTCATCATGGCCCTCTCTGAGGCTTGGAAACCATGCCGTTGCCGTCTTGGCGTTGACACACCTGCTGCCCATACCAAGCAGCGCTGCGCCAGGGCCTAGCTCCAAAAACATACGATAGCCGTCTTTATACAAGGTCTCCATGCCCTTTGAAAACCTCACAATCGCCCCGTCCGCTCCGTCCCCCGGTGTCTCCCCCATCAGGCGTCCACGCCCTGTAACAAGCATCATACTCTCCTCAAGCGAAAACACCCCGGAGACACAGGCCGCCACATCCTCACCGATGCTGTGGCCTAATAACGCACCAGCCTCTATCCCCCATGATTTCCACAACTCGTATAAAGCGTATTCCAGAGAAAACAACACCGGTTGGGCATACCTCGTCTCATCGAGAACCTCAGCCGGGATATCGCCATACATAAGTTCCAAAAGCGGCACGTCCATATGCCCGCGCAGTATCTTGTCGCATTCTGTGAGTGTATCTCTGAACACAGGGCTGCTTTCATAAAGGCCGCGCCCCATGCCCGGGTAGAGCCTGCCCTGTCCCGTAAAGAGAAATGCCAGCTTGGGACGACCCTCAGGTAATTGAATCGCCGTGGGCTCAGACAGCCCCTTTAATAACTCTGCCGCCGTCTCACCTGCCACAAAGCTGCGCCTGGCAAAATGGCTGCGCCCGACGTTTGACGTATGGCATATGTCAGAAACCATAATGCCGGAAGATGAGGAGAGCATATCTCTGTAACGCATGATTAGCCCGGAAAGGGACTCATCGGTTTTTGCCGAAATAGTTAGTATGTGGCAAGGGCGCGTGATTTCCGTCGCTACCCTCTTGTGCACAGGGGCCTCTTCCAACACCACATGGGCATTCGTCCCGCTAAAGCCAAACGAGCTGACTCCGGCAATTTTCTTTCCGTGCCAGGGGCGCCCGCCTGAGGCTACCTCTATGGGTAAGTTCAGCCAGTCTATGTGCGGGTTTGGGGTTTTAAAGTGCAGGTGCGGGGGGATTGTCCCGTGCTGCATCGAAAGCACCACCTTTATCAGGCCGGCAACACCGGCGGCTGCCTCCAGATGTCCGAGGTTTGTCTTTACAGTGCCTATGACAAGCGGGTCGGCCTTACTCTTTACTGCCTTAAACACTGCCCCTAAAGCACCCACCTCTATGGGGTCGCCTAGTGTTGTGCCCGTGCCGTGGGCCTCGATATAGCTTACCTCGGCGGGGTCCACCGCCCCGTCAAGAAGGGCACTGCGTATGACACGCCCCTGGGCTGGGCCGCTGGGTACTGTAAACCCGCCGCTTGGCCCGTCCTGGTTGACTGCGCTGCCCCTTATCAGGGCCAGGACGTTGTCACCGTCTGCAACTGCATCGGAGAGACGCTTCAACACCACAACACCACAGCCCTCACCACGGACATAACCGTCCGCCCCGGCATCGAAGGTCTTACACCGTCCATCGGGGCTTAGCATTCTGGCCCTTGAAAAAATAATATTTGGTGCCGGTATCAGGATAAGATTTACGCCACCGGCAATGGCCATATCACATTCCCTGCGTCTGAGGCTCTGGCAAGCCAGATGCACGGCAACCAGAGACGACGAACATGCGGTATCCACAGACATGCACGGCCCGGTAAATCCAAACGTATAAGACATCCGCCCGGACGCCGCACAAAGACCGCTTCCCACACCGCTGTAAGCGTTCATCGTACGAGCATCCCCGGCGACAAACTGAAGGGCGCCATGCTCAAATCCGCTTATGCCGACAAATACTCCGGTGTTGCTGCCATATGTAACATCCGTGGCAATTGAGGCATTTTCAAGGGCCTCCCATGTAACCTCTAAAAGAATACGATGTTGGGGATCTATATTAACTGTCTCTTTTTGAGAAATCCCGAACAGGTGCGCATCAAATGTGTCGAAGGAATCCAAAAAACCGCCATAGCGGCAATACATCTTTCCGGGGGCATCCGGGTCGGCCGAGTAGTAGTCATTTATATCCCACCGGTCTGCAGGAACCTCGGTTATGGCGTCGGTACCGCTTTCAAGCGCTCTCCAGTAAGCATCGGCATTGTTAATCCCACCGGGCAGCCGACACCCCAGACCAATTATTGCGATAGGTTCACGTTGCCGGTACTCGATACTCTCCAGGCGGCCGCGCATATCTTTTAGTTCCATGAGGGCTTTTTTCATTAATGACTGGGGGTCCATTAGTTCCTTTCCTTATTTTCCTGGGATTTATTGGCGCTTCTTATTTTCAATGTCCTGGAGTTCCGCTGCCAATTGTTGCGCTATATCGTCATCGGATATGTCTTGTTGTGGCAACTCCTCCGGTTTTATAGCTTCCGGGGATTTATCCGGCACACTCAAATACCTTGCCAGGGCCTCAACAGTGGGGTAATCAAACACCAGGGTGGCGGGAAGCGTACGTTTATTTAAAAAGCCTGCCTCCAGACGATTCTTTAGCTCTATGGCCATCAGGGAATCTATGCCGGCATCAAAAAGACGTTCCCTAAGCCCTATGTCTTGTGCCGATTCCAGTGCCAGCACTGCCGCTACCTGAGTCCTCACGTAGCTGGTTATCCGCTCTAAACGCTGAGCCTCCGGCAGCCCTTTCAGTTCATCCGAAAAACTCAGGACATTCACTGACGGCTTCACTATATTGGTTACCTTTACGTAATCGAAAAATGGCGGCATCTCACCACCATAGACTTCCGCCTCGTACTTGCCCCAATCTATAGGCAGGACTCCGGCGTTTACCGCGTCTTCCATGATTAATCCTTCAAGTATCTTAAACCCGTCTTTAAGGGCAATACTGCCTATACCCTGGCGATGCATCCGGGCCTTCTCCCCGTCTTTAAGCATTGAGGCCATGCCAACTTCCGCCCACGCACCCCAATTAATACTCAGCCCGGGAAGCCCTGAGGATCTCCTGTAACGCATCAGCGCGTCCATAAAGGCATTGGCTGCGGCGTAATTGCCCTGGCCCTTTGAGCCAATCGTCGCGGCAACCGACGAGAAACATACAAAAAAATCAAGCCTCATATCGGCTGACTTCCTGTGAAGGTTCCATGTGCCGCGGACCTTTGGCCCCATTACCCGCATGAATCTCTCCGCGTCCTGGTTTAGTATCACACTGTCTGCCAAAACTCCGGCGGCATGGAAAATCCCTCGTACAGGCGGCATCGCCCTGCCTATGGCGCTAAAGAGCCGCTCAATGTCCTCCATAACGGAGACATCGGCTGAGGCAGCCATCACAGAGGCACCCCGGCTTTCAAGTTGCGATATTTTTTCACGGGCCTCTAAACCAGCTTCACTCCTGCCTGTCAGCACAATGTGCCTGGCTCCCCTTTCCACAAGCCACGAGGATAGCTCAAGCCCCAGGGCGCCCAGGCCCCCCGTTATCACATACGTTGCGTCACCTCGTATAACTTCTCTTTTTAACGGCTCACTGCCGCTGCCAATGTCCAGCACCACTTTGCCCACATGTTTGGCCTGAGCCATGTATCTGAAGGCCGCTGCCGCCTCCGCTGCCGGAAACACCTTATGAACCAGGGGTTTTAACCCTCCGGCGCTCACATGTGATGTAATTTCTCTTAACATTTCTCTTATAATTAAGGGGTCTTTCTGCGATACCTCACCCAGGTCAAATGTATGATACGATACGTCAGAACGGAAACGCCTTGCCTCCTCTTCAGTCCATATGCCTATTTTACCTATCTCTATGAAACTGCCGCCTTCTTTGAGTACGCTCAGGCCTTTAGGGATATATTCACCGTTCAGACTGTTTAGCACCATGTCTACGCCAAGCCCGGCGGTAAGGGCCATTACCTCGCCGGAGAAGTCCAGGGTACGGGAGTCCATTATGTGCTCAACACCTTGTGTCCTCAGAAAGTCCCACTTGCCGCGGCTGGCAGTTGCGTAAATAGTCGCATTAACCATCTTTGCCAGGTTTACCGCGGCCAGTCCCACGCCTCCCGCCGCCGCGTGAATCAGAATACTGGTACCGGCCTTAAGACCGCAAAGCACTATGAGGCCATACCATGCGGTCAGGTACGTAGGTAGAGTGGCTGCCTCTTCAAATGAAATGCCCTCAGGTATAGGTACTGTAAACGATGCCGAGGCCGCCGTGTAAGTTGAAAATGCCCCGGCTACCGAAGCAGCAATCACTGAATCGCCGGGTTTTATGTCCCTGACCCCTGAGCCAATGCGGCTGACTATGCCTGAGCACTCAAAGCCAAACACCATGTCTTTGGCCGCCTTATCGGCAGAAAACCCCCTGAGCATACCAAGGGCATTGAGCACGTCCCGGAAATTAAGCCCCGCGGCCTTTATCTCTATCTCCACCTCGTTTTCAGAAGGGTTCACCCTGTCTGCCGGTTCAAGCGACAGGGCATCCAGCCTGCCGTACTCACTCAGTCTGACCGTTACGTTTTCGGCCTCCGGCACTGGCGCGGCACCGAGATCTTTACGGACACGCCTCTTAAGACGGCAAACATACCTCTTGCCGTCCCTGAAGGCTATCTGCCGCTCTTTACCGACATTAAACAGTTCATTATAAAAAAGTAAACCCTCGCCTTGAGCGGGCATTGCCGATAAGTCCACCATTGTGCTGTCAAGCTCAGGATGTTCAAGAGACAGTACCCGTCCAAAACCCCATACCGGAGACTGCCAAAACCCCGTGTCGCTGCTGCTGTCGTTTTCCCCGACAGGCCATACACCGCGGGTTGCTGTCATAAGCCTTGCATTGCCATATTTTAAAAGCGCCTGCGCTGTATGAAGCAGCGCGATGACCCCGATGTGCTCCTGGCTCAGGCCGTCCTCATGGTTATCCACACCAGCACTCCATAGATAAACAACCCCGGAGAGCCTGCCAAGTGTGGCAAATAGTTTATCAAAATCATCCACAGATTGAGGATTCACCTCATAGCCGTCCCCTCCGGGAATCTGGCCGTACGCGGGGCCTGGCCTTACTATGACGCACTCAAAACCGTTTTCTCTAAAACGGGCCGCCAGTTCCACTCCAAGGGCGTCTCTGTCGGTAAATACCGCCCATTGGCCGTATTTTGCCCCTAAATCCTCAGTTTGTCTTCCCTCTGAATCCTTTCTTTCCCAATCTATTTCGTAAAGAAAATCGTCGTGTCCCTTCGACTCCTCGTTAATAATAGATGCACGACTAAACTGCCTTGCAGTAAAACCTGTAAATTGCGCTATCACCTGTCCGGTTTCGTCTATGAGCCGGATGTCGCCGATTATGCTTTTATTTGATTTATCGCTGTCCTTAAATATCGTATGGCACCATAATGTGTTACCCATAGTGGGTGGCCGGTAAAAATCTACTCGTTCAATCGAAAAAGGTATATATACGTATTCATGCTTTAAGGTATCCGCTATCTCTTTACCAAATATTGCCTCCGGGCCGCTTACACCAAAGAAGTGAATACAGGAGTCTATCAGTCCTGGGTAAAGGAGGTATTCATATGCGTTGCCGTCAGACTGAGGAGATTGCATCTTATTGAATGCCTCCCGCCCATCGCGCCATATGTGTTTATTCCATAAAAAAGATGGGCCGAGGTAATGGCCGGATTTATTTATTTCGTCGTAGAACTCTTCTATGTTAATCTTCCGCCAGCCCGCTATTGTCTTGTCAATGTGTAATACCTCGTGGGACTTTAGGACTTCAGGACTTGAGCGTTGAAGTTTTCCGCTTATATGCGTACTCCATGGTTCGTTATTATTGCCATCCGCGGGGGCGCTTACCAACTGAAACGTGTAGGCGTCCTTTTCCAATGGGCTGAGAATAAGCTGAAGATTTAAAATCCCTTCTTCAGGGACTACAACGGGTTGTTGAAAGACAAAACCTCTCAGCGTACAGTGCTCAGTTCCAAAGACTTCTTTCGCGGCCTGTATCACCATCGATATGTGAGAAGCCCCTGCTACAATGAGCCTGCCAAAGATGCGATGGTCTTTCACGTAGGACGGAGTTTTGGCACTGAAGACAGACTCAAACCGAACCTCATTGCTCATGGGAAGCCTCATACGCTCGCCGGGGGATTTCCACTTCAGCTCAGGCTGTCCGGAGGCGCTGGGCTTATCTATCCAGTACCGCTTGCGCGCGAAGGGATATGTGGGCAGCGCCGCCTTTTTATAGCCGTAGGGGGCGTTAAAGCCGCTCCAGTTGACATCCATGCCGCGCATGTAGAGTCCGCCAAGGCTCTTAAGTATCTGCCTCCAGTCGTTTTGGCCAGCTCTGAGGCTTGGAAACCACGCCGTTGCCGTCTTAGCGTTGATACACCTGCTGCCCATACCAAGCAGCACTGCCCCAGGGCCTAACTCCAAAAACATACGGTAGCCGTCTTTATACAAGGTCTCCATGCCCTTTGAAAACCTCACAGCAGACCTCAGATGCTTCACCCAATAATCGGTGTAACACTCCTCGCCACCACGGTAATACTCACCGCTTACGTTTGATACCACGGGTATTCTGCCCTTGTTATAGACAACCTTGCCGGCTGTCTCAGCAAACCTCCCCAGTATAGGTTCCATCAGTTTTGAGTGAAACCCGTGTGAGACTTTAAGTTCCATGCTCTTTATTGCTCGTTCTGAAAGACGCCTGCATGTCTCTGTTACACTATTCCTTTGTCCTGATATTACCACACTGTCAGGGCCGTTAACCGCCGCTATGGAGACATCTTCAGTTATAAACGCAAGCACCAAAGACTCACCGGCAAACACCG
>PEAC01000137.1 GCA_002753305.1 Nitrospirae bacterium MYbin6 | reverse complement strand
ATACATGAGGGCATTTGTTGAGAGCGCGTTCTTTTGGACAAACCCTACGATGTCCACAATATCGCCAGTGTGTCTTTTTATCTCGTTAAGCGCGTCGATATTGTCTTTAATAAAGGATGGTTTAAGAAGCAGGTCTTCGGGCGGATAGCCGGTGATACAAAGCTCAGGGAATGCCACAATGTCTGCCGAGTGCCTCTGTGCATCTTCTATGAATGCGATAATCTTTTCGCTGTTATTCTTTATGCCGCCAACAGTCGGATTAATCTGAGCAAGGGCCAGCCGTAATGTCTTCATCAAGCAATTATAACAAAAAACGGACTGGCGCGATAGTAAAATATTTATGAATAAGTTAAAATAGGTGAGAGCCATATATTATAATAAGGAGGATGGCAATGAACTTAAAGAGATTGAGATACATATCCGTGGTAATACTCGTTACATTTACATTGACTGCCTGCGCGTCGTATCCAGCAGTGGGAACGCCGCTTACGCACGAGCAAAGGCGGGATGCGCAGGCCGCCTGTATTGCCCAGTATACGGCGGCAGGGGCGGTTATTGGCGGACTGGGCGTATTGGCCCTGGATGCCATACTTCTCGGACGCACACGGGGCGATAGAGTTGCGGCGGGGGCAATTATTGGCGGGTCGTTCGCCTTTGCCATGGCCTGGGGACATTGCCTCTATTTATTTGCCGACATCAGGAGCTATCCCGTTGCAGGGGCCGCCGATACCATGAACCAAACCGGTTACATGTCATCCTATGGCAGCTATGTCAGGTTTGCAAGCATGTCCATAGCCCCGGTGAAGGCCGCCCCGGGCGGCAAGGTACGCCTCAACGCCGTCTATTACCTTATGGACTCCGACATGGCCAGAGAAGTCACTGTAACGGAGACTACCACCTTGTACTACTACGATTATACGAAGAAAAACTGGGTCGACCTCGGCACTGCCAACGAAGAAAAAACCGTCGCGCTTGGAACCAGAGGGGCAGAGGTAAACTTCGACATACCGGCAGACGCCCCGGAGGGCAGTTATCGTATTATGCTGAGGGTCTCGGCAATGGGTAAAGAAGACCACATGGCAAAAGATCTCGAAGTGCGAAAGAGATGAGACCTCTTTAGTTTCTCAAGGGCGCTCCGCGCGCCCTGCTACACGGGGTCTATGTCTATGGAGAGGCGTATTTTTTCTTTCAGGCCTTTTTGCAACTCTTTGAGCCTCTTCAGCGCCACAAGCAGGGCGGCTGAGTCTCTTGCCTTTATTAACATATGTGCGCTTTTGACGTAACCATCTATAGTGTCTTCAGAGGAGACCGGGCCTAGTACTTCGACCTCCCCGGGCACGCCGTCCAATTGTATGTCGAGCCTCTCGCCGTTATAGTGGATTGCAATGGACGCCATTTTCCAGTACGGCGGGTAGTTCAGTTCTTTTCTCTTTTGCAACTCGTTTGCGATAAATCCCTCGTAGTCGTAGTCCTCCAAAAACTTATAAGTCGGTTCCTCTTTGAGGGCGGTAAGCAGGTAGAGCCTTCCGTCTTTTGAGGCCATCTCGGACATCACCAAAACGTCCTGATACAGGCGCTCGGCGGAGAGATAGTCAGGGAAGCTGAAGTAGAGGTCAGGGTTTACGGCGGCCAGGATTTTGAAATGCTTATTAAACACTATCTTATTGAGCGAGAGCCTGGTGCCGACAATGACAGCGCTTTTCAGTGCCCTATGCGTGATGCGTTTAAAGAGCGCCGGTGTCTTAACCGTATCTCTGTCGATGCGAAGCGAAGGGAGGCCGGTCTTTTCCCTTATGAACTCCTCAAGGCGCTGCGCCCCGGGTGTGGCCTCTCTGAGGTCAAACCCTGAGCATACGGGGCAAAAGTCCCGCGGCCTCTGGCTAAAGCCGCACCTCTGGCATCGCATGGACTTATCATCGTAAAATATGAGCATCCCATTACACTGCGGGCACCTCTCTACGTGTCCGCATTCCTTGCAGATTATTGTTGAGTAACCCTTTTTATTAATATAAATAAATGATTTATCGCCTTTTTCAGCGGTGGTTTTGATGCTTGCAGTGATTCTGTCGGGGATGAGTTTTTTAAAAGAACGCGACTTCAGTACGCTTATCTGAGGCCTTTTGGGCAGCACTGCCGGCTTATAGTACGCATATTCGTTTGCCGCAGCCTTGAGATATGAATCACTTGACGGGCTTTCGGACATTAAAATGACCGGGGTGCCTTCTATTTTTCCTCTCATTACGGCAACGTCACGGGCATTATACCGCGGCGTCCTTTCATGCTTATAGTAACGGCTGTGCTCATCAATGACGATTATCAGCGACGCCTTAATAAAGGGGAACAAGGCGGCAGACATTGTGCCGATTACTGTGGAGTACGCACCGCTAAAGGCGTCGAGGCAGGCCCGCAGACGCTGCGCCGCGGTGAGGTTGCCGTGTATTAAAAGTGGCTGAATGCCGGTTGTATCAAAGAATATCGCGCCGAGGTGTTTTACCTCCTCTATAGATGGACACAAGATGAGCGCCTTCCCTGCGGATTTGGCAGCCTTGCAAATATATGACAGTTGATAGGCATATGACGGGCTATGCAGGAGAACTGTCTGGGGGGTGGCTTTGGCGTCTTTTAATATAATGAGGTCTTCCTTTTTAATCTTCAGGGGTTTAAAAGAAGTCTTGGGCGTGTCGATTATACGCCTTGTGGTACGTGGTTTTTCGCTGCCGTTATCGACAAAGTAATCCCGCGGCAGGACGAAGCTGAGGACAAGGCCGGGTTCTGAGAGGTAGTAATCGGCAATCCAGGCGATTAGCCGCATCATCTCATGAGTCAGCGCGGGGCGGTGTGGGCAGATGCCGGTAATTTCCTTTAACATGTCTGGTTTACCTTTAAAGAGCGGGGTTGTGCCATAAATTATCCCCATCCGCGCCTTTTCCTTCAGGGGCGCGTAGACAAGCGCCCCGGGTACGGCCTGTTCTGTTAACCCATCAGGGCAGAGGTAAGTAAGCGGCCGCAAATTATATGGAAACAGTATATCCAGCATTACCGATTGTATCATAAGTTGCCGTGGGTTGGGTAAAACAACAGGGCAGGCGCACAGCATGACACAGGATTGACAAACCAGTAGCGTTGAGGCTAGAATATTGTTATGGAAACGCTTACGCTTGAACGAGATTTAGATTTAACGGAAATAATCAACGGAGAGGAAGTTGTGTCACCTAGCCCGCTCAGGAAGCATCAGGAGATTGTGAAGAGGCTCAATAGAGTAATAGACCGCCATGTCGAGGCCAACGGGTTAGGAAAGTTTTATTTCTCGCCTCTTGACGTAATTTTAGAAGAGGGCTTAAACAGGCTTCAACCGGACTTATTGTTCATCAGTAAAGAAAATACGGCTATTGAACAAGACTGGATAAGAGGCGTACCGGACATGGTCTGTGAGATTATCTCCCCTGGTAGTTATGACAGAGATGTTTTTGTTAAGAAGGCGATATACGAAAAATACGGCGTACCTGAATACTGGGTCGTCTTGCCAGACTTTAAAGCTATTGAGGTCTTAATCATCGACAACGGCAGGTATGCAAGGCATTCATACGCGGAACTTGAGGGCGTGGTTACATCTAAAGCCATCGAGGGGCTGCGAGTCAATATCAAAGACGTTTTTGAGGACTGAAATCCTTAATACATCTGCGCTCTGCCATTATTTTGTCTGATTCTGGCCTTATTGAATGTCTGTTAAATTAGACGATTCTGCCTTCCATCTTACCATAATCCTGCTCTACATGGTAAAATAATGTATGGGTTCTATGTTTTCAGAAAAAGCAGGCTATAACCTGTTTAGGGCACTTGCCAATACCTTAGAAATGGAAAAGGTACTGGAGAACTATCTATGCCCGCTTCAAATGTTCATTGACCTTACTGAAAACGGTTTCAGCTATGGGGCATTTAAGATACTGAAACATGATTTAAACGTTAAACGTATCTTTTTAACGAAGGCCGCCATGAGATACGTTAATAACGTTGCCATATCGGTAAACCCTCCGGCTGCCCGGGTTCCCGGCAATTCAGAGCCGGCCACCTCCGGCAAAAAACACATCCAACCGCCTGAATCACTGCATCTTTGGGAAAATATAATTTCAATACCATTATTTACCTTTGGCGTTACATATGCCATTGCGCGGGCAATCAGCCGAGGCTCGTTAAAGACAGGTGATGGATTATGATTAAAAAACTTAAAGTTGAACAACTACAGGCCGGCATGTACATAGATGGTATGGACCAGCCGTGGATAAAAACCCCATTTCTGACCCATCATTTTATGCTCAAAAAAGCCTCACAATTAGAACAGATCAAAGGTGCCGGAATAAGATATGTACTCATAGATACCGAAAAAAGTATACAACATGCAGCCGATACCCCTCAGGAAAAAAAAGACACACCAACACAACCCGTAGAGAAAACTCCACGATATGGCACACCATACACGAAAGAGGAGTTAAAGAGATATTGCGCCGCTATTAACCAACTTACACAGATAGAGAAGCAGACCCTTCTAAAGGGTACCGCTATCGACTTTCCACTGTTTTTAAAGACAGATATGTCCATACAATGTATTGCGGAGTATAAAGGTAAAAACATTGAGATTACCGATAATATAATACACCGCACAGGTGATTTTCTGATAGATAAAATAAACAATGACAGGTATAAACGATATCTTAACTCTATCTTGTCATCAAATCTGCCAATAGCAAAGGCAATTCCTTTATATAATATCGTTATACGCGAAAACTCAAAGATACTCATGCAGGAAATCATTGATAACCCCCGAAGCGGGAAAAAAATCAAGAGTTGCAAGTCCTTAGTGGAACAAATTACCGGTTCCATCCAGCAAAACGGCCAGATCGTATCCGGCTTGCTTACGCTGAATAAATATGACTACTATACGTATACCCACTCTGTGAATGTCTGCGTTTTATGTTTAGGGCTGGCTATTGCGCTGGGAGGATTCGCCCAAAAGGATATCAATGACCTCGGCATGGGAAGTATTCTTCACGATG
Source organism: Nitrospirae bacterium MYbin6 (assembly GCA_002753305.1). Classification (GTDB taxonomy): domain Bacteria; phylum Nitrospirota; class Thermodesulfovibrionia; order Thermodesulfovibrionales; family Magnetobacteriaceae; genus Magnetominusculus. The sequence continues at coordinate 2,004 of PEAC01000137.1, read as the reverse complement.
TGGGAAAGAGCCAGATACCTGCTGAAATTCTAAACAAACCACGTAAATTGTCGGATAGAGAGTTTACAATAATGAAGCAGCATGTAATCAATGGAATAAGAATCCTCTCAGAAGAAAAAGATTTCCCTAAAAACGCGCTCTATCCTATCGTAGAACATCATGAACGGCTCACCGGAGGCGGTTATCCCAGGGGCATCAGATCCGCTGATATACACACGATAGGGAGAATCACATCCTTAGTCGATACATATGACGCACTAACCACCGCACGGCCATACAAAAGGGCACTCACCCCTTTTGAGGCGCTCACTATCATGGAAAGGCAGATTGAGAACTATGACAGGGATATTTTCAGGAAATTTATAAAGATGCTCGGTTCTATTGAGCAAGATGAAAAATAGGAGCGGTGTGTTGACACACCGTTTATAATTGGGGTATGTTGAATCATTGCTTATTTGTAAGCCTCGTACATGGGAGGGATTAACAGAAACGATGAACATAGCCACTATCATAGGGATCCTGAGCGGCACAATCGTTTTATTGTATACAACCTATAGCACGACAGACAATATCGCCGTATTTCTTAACTTTGAGGGGATAGCAATAGTCGTCGGAGGGATTGCTGCCGCTACTTTTATATGTTATCCCTTGAAATATGTCCTGCAGGTGGTGCAGCTTTTTCTGGCTACCTTAAAAAGAGAAGACCTGCCGATAGGAGATTATATAAACGAGATAATCTATCTCTCAAGAAAGGCATATACAAAAGGAGAATTAAAGCTCGAAAATGAACTTGACACCATAGAAAACGAATTTCTTAAAAACGGCCTGCGAATGGTTATAGACAACATGCCTATAGAAATGTTAGCCGAAACCCTCCAGACAAGAATAAACAACACGTACGAAGAGGAGCTGGCAAAGGTTGGGATGTTTAAAACGATGGCAAAGCTTGCGCCGTCCTTTGGAATGGTCGGCACGCTGGTAGGGCTTATTGTAATGCTTCAGAGTATGGGAGCCGGTGATGTTGCCAAACTCGGCCCTGCCATGGCTGTTGCCCTCACGACGACGCTTTACGGAGTGCTATTGGCCAATCTCCTGTTTTATCCTATCGCAGTAAAACTAGAAAACACAATAAATCAGCGTATTGTCTTAATGAAGGTCATCATGGATGGCCTATTGATGACGCACGCAAAGGTATCTCCGTTTATAGTAAGAGAAAAACTCAAGGCATATATACCCCAGCAGAAATGGGCATCGATAATCCCTCACGACCACGGTGGTGAGAAATGAAAACTCCTGACAGCCACCGGCAGCCTGACAAAGGCGTTGCGAAGTACTTATTAACCAGGCCTATGCAAGCTGCCAGAAAACCGCACTCAGAAGATGTAGACCTCTGGGCAATATCCCTTGCCGACATGATGACACTACTCCTGAGTTTCTTTATCATATTGCTGTCTGTGTCGTCTTTTTATGCGGGTAAATTCGAGCAGGTAGCCGTATCTTTTTATCAGGCAATGGGCGGCAAACGTTCTGACGTGAAGTTTTTTTCATTGCAGGATATAAAAACGAAGATGGAATCGGTTATAAACATAAAAATGTTCAACAACGAGATTAAAATGGGAGAAGGCCAGAGCGGAATATCAATGGATGCCCTTGGAAAGGCCTTTTTCCCCACGGGAAGCGCCGAACTAAAACCGGAAGCAAAATTGCTCCTTGATGAGTTGGTGAAACTTCTCAAAGACACCCCATATAACATTATTGTAGAAGGCCACACGGATAGTGTGCCTATAAACAACCTGAGGTATCCCTCAAACTGGGAGCTTTCTTCGGCAAGAGCAGCCTCTGTTGTCAAATATTTAATTCTTGCAGGTGTATCTTCAAGCAAATTACAGGCCGTCGGTTATGCCGACACGAGGCCGCGTTACTCAGAAACTACGCCAGACGGCCATTACATACCGGAAAATCAGGCAGCAAACCGTCGGGTGGTTATTCTTATAACACCATACA
>PEAC01000136.1 GCA_002753305.1 Nitrospirae bacterium MYbin6 | reverse complement strand
TCTTCATAATATCCTTGGACCTCCATCTTTCTGCTCTTACTGTAACTTAACATGTTGTCCAGTTTTTGGGGTCCATTATAACTCCCCATCGGGCTGCAAGGCCCTTCCTTATAATACCGTACCCTGCAAAATTGTAGGATGCTACATTATTGTAGCATGTCGAAGTAGACATTATTATTATATATCAATAGGTTATACATTGGCATGGTTTATGATAATACTACGAATGATTACAAGCACCATATTAGACTAAAGGAGGAGTTGATGAAAAAAATCGAGGCAATACTAAAACCATTCAAGGTCGACGAGGTGAAAGACGCACTTTCAGCTATCGGCATTCAGGGCATGACCATGCTTGAGGTTAAAGGGTTCGGCAGACAGAAAGGACACACGGAATTGTACAGAGGGGCGGAGTATGTCGTAGACTTCATCCCTAAGATAAAGATTGAGGTGGTGGTGGCGGACTCCATGGTTGAAAAGGTAATAGGGACAATAGCAAAGACAGCAAATACGGGGAAGATTGGAGACGGCAAGATATTCGTCTCTAACATTGAAGACACACTGAGAATAAGAACCGGTGAAAGGGGCGAAGCCGCTCTTTAATAAAACACTACATTCACAAGGAGAAGAAAATGCGAAAATTGATTCTGTTAACGCTGTCTTTACTAACATGGGCTGTGCTTACGGCAACATCAGCCCTGGGGGCCGATGCTCCTCCGCCCAAAGTCATAAACAGCGGAGATACGGCGTGGATGCTCATCTCAACGGCGCTGGTTATGTTGATGACGCCCGGACTTGGTTTGTTTTATGCCGGAATGGTCAGAAGGAAAAACGTCCTGGGAACAATAATGCAGAGCTTTGCAATCCTCTGCATGGTAAGCGTAATCTGGGTGCTGTGGGGATATACGCTGTCGTTCGGGCCGGACAAGTGGGGGATAATTGGCGGACTTGAGTGGTTTGGCCTCAGTGGCGTCGGTCAGGAGCCGTCTGATTATGCCGCGACGATACCGCATCTGGTCTTTATGATGTACCAGGGGATGTTTGCAATTATAACGCCGGCGCTGATAACGGGGGCCTTTGCCGAGAGGATGAAGTTCTCCGCCATGATGCTGTTTTCTGCGTTGTGGCTGACGTTTGTCTACGCACCTCTGTGCCATTGGGTATGGGGAGGGGGCTGGATAGGGACGCAGCTTGGGGCGCTGGACTTTGCCGGAGGCACGGTGGTGCATATCAACTCGGCCGTTGCCTAAATAGCCGCGGTGATGTTAATAGGGAAACGCAAGGGATATGGCAGGGTGCCGATGCCCCCGCATAATTTGCCGATGACGATAACCGGAGCGGCACTGTTGTGGTTTGGGTGGTTTGGGTTTAATGCCGGTAGTGCGCTGACTTCGGGCGGATTGGCCTCGGTGGCCTTTGTGGCGACAAACACCGCGTCGGGTGCAGCGGCAATGTCATGGATGCTTGTTGAATGGATTCACAGAGGGAAACCCACAGCGCTGGGAATAGCCAGTGGCGCGGTAGCGGGACTTGTGGCCATAACACCGGCAGCAGGGTTTGTTACACCCTTGTCATCGATATTAATAGGCGGCGGTGCGGGCGTAATTTGCTATTTATGTGTCAGTCTGGTAAGGCCAAAGATAGGCTACGACGATTCGCTTGACGTAATAGGCGTCCACGGGGCCGGTGGGACGTGGGGGGCGCTTGCCACGGGATTGTTTGCGACTGTTTCGGTAAACGCGGCCGGCAAGGACGGGCTGTTTCAAGGAAACCCGGGACTGCTGCTGACGCAGATGATTGCCATTATCGTGACATATGTATTTGTGTTTATAGCTTCAATAATACTCTTAAAGATAGTTGACGCGATTGTCGGCCTCAGGGTTGACGCAGAGGATGAGGCAAACGGCCTTGACCTGGCGATTCACGGCGAAAACGGCTACGACTTCGAGGCATAGGAAAGTGCGTCGACGCGGCCACATTCAACATCTGCCTTTGGCGGAATTGATTCTCGTTCTTAACGAAGCATTATGGAGGACAAAAGAATGAAAAAGCTCACAGTAACTGTAATGGCAACAGTGTTTACGCTCATCGTAGCGCTGGGCGCTTATGCCGCAGATGCGCCGTCGGACACGGCCGTAGTGGCAAAGGGTGACACCAGGATAACTATTGGCGGGACGATTGAGTTCCATGGGGAATACACCCGTAACAGATACAACCAGATAAACGACGACGCTAAACTTGCAAGCCGCACGGCCATAACCCCCATCGGGGCAACGACACCAACGACATACTATAGGATATTAGACGCAGATGACCATGAGGCATACTACGAAGGCCAGGTAAGTCTTACCTTAGACGTAAAGGTATCTGATAGCGTTCAGGGCTTTGTTGAACTGCAATCAGGCGATGGTAGAAACACCGACACATGGATCTGGGGAAACGCGGCAGATTCGACATATGGCGGCGGCCCTACAGGGACCGGGGCTACCGGCATTTACAACAGCGGCAACTCAAAGGTAGGTACCATGTACATACGCCAGGCATGGATCAAGTACGAAAAGCCGATGTACGGCATAAAGGTTGGACATCAGCTCCTGACACTTGGCAATGGGCTGTTCCTTGACCACTCACAATTTGGTGACGATGCGATTGTAGTATTCGTAAATCCCGCAAAGGATTTCCGTATCGGCGCATTAACGGCCAAGTTCAGAGAAGGTACTGGTGCAACCGGCGTTACCGCGCAGGCCAACACCTATAACGCAAACGCGCGGATAGTATCACCGTATAACAGTGCCAACGGCACAGCCAATGCCAATGACGCAGATGCATACACGTTACTGGCTGCGTATGCCGGTAAGAATTTCAACGTAAGCGGCGACATAACGGTTATTAACGACCAGGCGGTGTATTCAAATGCCCCTGTCGCAGATGGCCCGACATTTACCGACAGCTTACAGCTCTGGAACTTTGGCCTTCGTGGCGACGGCCAGATTGGGCCAGTTACCTTAAGGGGCGACCTGGAACTTCAGGCAGGGAAGTACAACAACCACCAACCGGGGCAGTCCGGCGGACGCTTCAGAGGCTGGGCAGCACTTGCAGGCATTGATTACAGCATCGGGCCGGTAAAACTCACCGGAGAGTTTGCCTATGGCAGCGGCAAGGCCGGCGATGACACAGGCACTGACACTACCCAGTTCGTAACCAGCCTGGGGAACGACCTGCACTATACATACGTCTACGAGTATCGTACAAGGGCGGCCTCCGGCGTAGTCAGCTCAGGGCTTTCCAACACCATGTACGTAAAGGGCGGTGCAAGAGTGGACATCACAAAGTCAATCAGCGCTGAGGCATATCTCTACTGGTTAAATGCCGCAAAGCCGGTAGCTTTAAACGACACGGGCGGATTCATCAGCGGTGTACCCTACACACCTAACTACTCAAGGGAGCTCGGATGGGAACTTGACGCGAAAATCACCTACAAGTTCGCGAAGAACCTGAAGTACTGGGTAGAGGGTGGCTACTTCTGGACAGGCAGCGCCTATAACTACAGAACCAGCCAGACCACATACGTAAATGCCGCATATCCACCGGCAACTTACAACGCATATGAGTATTCGAGAAACAACGCATTTGCCGTAAGGCATGGGATTTCTCTACAATTCTGACAATAATAAAAAAGGACTCCCAAAGCATCGGGAGCCCTTTTCTTATCAGTGAAAAATCAAGGTGTAGTGTTTTTAGAACAGTCCCTTAACCTTGCCGGTCTCTACGTCAACGTCAACCCTTCTGTACGCGGGGTCAGACGACGTGCCGGGCATTAGTTTTATATCTCCGGCTACGGGGACTACGAATCCCGCGCCCTTAAAGAGCAATATGTCTCTTACGAACAGACGCCAGTCCTTGGGCACTCCCTTCTTGTTGGGATTGTCGGAGACGCTCAGGTGGGTCTTGACCATACACGTCCCAAGTTTGCTGAGTTCAGGGTCGTCCTCTATGGCCTTGGCCTTTTTGAGCGCGTCAGGGGAGTAGTCCACGCCGTCTGCCGCGTATATCTGTGTGGCTATCTTTTCGATTCTCTGCGTCAGAGGCATCTCAAGCGGATAGAGGAACTGGAAGTTGTTCTCTTCATTACAGGCGTCAATTACCGCGTCGGCCAGCTCAAGCGCTCCTTCGCCGCCCTTTTCCCAGTGCCTTGACAGCGCCACTCTTGCACCGGCAGCTTCGGCGTTCTTTCTTACCGCGTTGATTTCCGCGTCGGTGTCCGTATAAAACGCGTTGATACATACGACGGGATTAATTCCGGCAGACTTGACGTTCTTAAGGTGATGTATAAGGTTTACGCATCCCTTGTCAACCCAGCCGACGTTCTCTGACTTGTACTCCTCGGGAATAGGCTTGCCGGGTACGGGAATCGGAGCGCCGCCGTGGCACTTCAACGCCCTTATCGTTGCAACGATAACCGCCGCGTTTGGCTTGAGGCCAGAGTAACGGCACTTCAGGTTCCAGAATTTCTCAAAGCCTATGTCCGCGCCAAAGCCCGATTCAGTAACGTTGTAATCTGCAAGCTTCAGGCCCACCCTGTCCGCTATTACCGATGACTGCCCTATTGCAATGTTTGCAAACGGTCCTGCGTGAACCAACACCGGCTGCCCCTCTATTGTCTGAAGCAGATTTGGATTCAGGGCCTCTACCATCCATGCGGTCATTGCGCCGTCAACTTCGAGGTCTTTCGTGGTTACCGGGCTTCCCTTCTTGTCATAGGCCACGACTATCTTGCCCATTCTCTCTCTGAAGTCCTTCAGGTCGGTAGCGACGGACAATATTGCCATTATCTCGGACGAGACGGCTATGTCAAAACGGGACTCCATCATGAAGCCGTCCATCTTGCCGCCTATTCCAATTATCATCTTTCTTAGTGACTGGGCGCAAAAGTCCATTATCCAGCCCTGCTGTACCCTGCGCGGGTCAACATCCAATCTCCTGAGTTTTCTCTTTGCAAGCTGGTCGTCCGTGTAGTTTAACTCATGCTGCATTCTTGAGGTCAGCGCTACCATGGAGAGGTTGTGGGAGTTGATTATGGCATTGATATCGCCCGTAAGGCCAAGTGAAAACGGGGTCAGGGGGACACACTGCGACAGGCCGCCACCAGCTGCCGAGCCTTTAATGTTCATCGTAGGGCCGCCGGAGGGCTGTCTTATCGCCGCGATGACGTTCTTTTTCCTCTTGCCAAGCCCCTGGACGAGACCGATGGTTGACGTTGACTTGCCTTCACCCAGAGGGGTGGGCGTTATCGCGGTAACGTCGACGTATTTGCCGTCGGGCTTTTTTGATAAGCGGCTTAGCAGGCGTTTAAAGTCGATTTTTGCCACATAGTGTCCGTGAGGCAGAAGCTCGTCCTTTTGGCGCCCCAGCTCTTCGGCCAGTTGATACACTGTCTTCATGTTCTTCTCAGCTGCCTCGGCTATTTCCCAGTCAGCGTGTTTTGTTGGATCAAGCGGCATAACTTTGGTCCTCCTAATATTTTTCTAATTTTACGGCACAGACCTTCAGCTCCGGTATCTTGCAAATTGGGTCATATACCGGGTTTGTCAACACGTTGGCGGCCGCCTCACTGTAGTGAAACGGGATAAACACCACCCCAATGTCGGGTACGTTTGTAACCTTTGCCTTCAGCTTTATCGAGCCTCTGCGTGAGGTAACCTGTACCATGGCGCCGTTGTCTATGCTCATCCGACCTGCGTCTGCAGGGTTGATTTCTACGTATGCCTCGTGGGCTGCCTTGTCAATGGCCTTTACGCGGCGTGTCATTGTGCCCGAGTGGTACTGGAGCAACTGCCTGCCCGTTGACAGCGTAAAGGGATACTCCGCGTCCGGCAACTCAAGCGACGGGTTAAACTTAATCGCCGAGAACTTGGCCTTCCCTATCGGGAATGTGTCTTTAAACAAAAATGGCGTACCGGGATGGTCTGTTGAAGGACACGGCCACTGAATCCCGCGTTTCTCTATGCGCCGGTAGTTTATGCCGGCAACGTTTTGCCATAACCGCCCTACCTCGTCAAATACATCAGACATGCTGGCATAGTTCATGTCGTATCCCATGGCGCGGGAAAGCTCCATGATTATCCACGAGTCGTCCCTTGCGTTGCCCGGCGGATTCAGCGCCTTTCTTACTCTTTGCACCCGGCGGTCGGTATTGGTAAACGTGCCTTCCTTTTCGGCAAAACACGCGGCGGGAAGCACGACATGGGCAAGCTCTGCCGTCTTTGTCATAAATATATCCTGCACTACCAGCAGCTCCAGATTTTTCAGCGAGTGAATGGTGTGTTTCTGGTCGGCGTCGGTCATTACGGGGTTTTCCCCCATGATGTAGAGTCCCTTGAGTTTTCCGGCCTCGGCGGCATACATCATGTCGATTGCCGTCATGCCTATCTTATCCGGCAGCTTGACCTTCCACTGCGCCTCAAACTTGAGTCTGGCCGCCTCGTCGATTACCTTCTGGTAGCCTGGAAACACGTTCGGCGCGCAGGCCATGTCGCTTGCCCCTTGTACGTTGTTTTGTCCTCTGAGGGGATTTAATCCGACGCTCTCGCGCCCCAGATTACCGGCCATCAGCACCAGATTGGCGAGGCTATAGACATTGTCCGTCCCGTGGCTGTGCTGGGTTATTCCCATTGTGTAGTATATGGCGGCATTTTTACCCGTTGCGTAAAGCCTTGCCGCCTCAATTATCTTTTCAGCCGGTACGCCGGTTATCTTTTCCGCTACGGCTGGCGTGTACTCTTCTATGGCCTCAACGGCCTTTTCAAAGCCTTCTGTGCGCTCTTCAAAAATTTATGCGCGCAGCAATAGGGACGAATAACGTCGACCACTGCGCCCGTCTCTGACACAGCCCCACGGTGGCCGGTCTGGTCACGGTATTTGGCTCCGGAGCAATGACAAACTCGGTAGAGGAGACAGAAAATAACGATGTGCTTTTTGTAATAGGCTCAAACACAAAGGAAAACCACCCGATAGTGGCGTTGAGAATGCTGAAGGCGGTGAAAAAAGGGGCAAAGCTGATAGTAGCAGACCCTCGGCGCGTCCCCCTTGTCAAACACGCCCACCTGTGGCTAAAACAGAGGCACGGTACGGATGTGGCGCTTCTTAACGGTATCATGCACGTAATGATAAAGGAAGGGCTGGTAAATAAGAAGTTTATTGAAGAGCGCACAG
>PEAC01000135.1 GCA_002753305.1 Nitrospirae bacterium MYbin6 | reverse complement strand
CCTTCGCCTTGAATGCCGATGCATATTTCGTCTTCATAATATCCTTGGACCTCCATCTTTCTGCTCTTACTGTAACTTAACATGTTGTCCAGTTTTTGGGGTCCATTATAATATGAGCGTGATAGCGATACCGAAATCATTAAGAGACAAGTTGGGAGACGACGGCGTCGATGCGCTTCTTACCGTATTCAGCGAAGTTACGTTGAGCTCTCGTGTGGACTTGGCAACCAAGGACGATATTAGAGTATTAAGAGACGACATGTCCAAACTCGAAGTAAAAATTGAATCCGTTAAATCTGAAATAGAGAAATCAGGGAAAGAGATCATCAAGTGGATGCTGGCTTTCTGGGCTTCCCAAATCGGCATACTGATAGCCTCTATAGCTGTAATGTTTAGATTCTTCATAAAATAACACCCGCAACACCGCTGCTTAATAGAAGTGATACCTCATCTCCTTATCGTTTTATTGCCGGTCGTAGTCCCGGTCTGTTTGAGTACAATGTAGGAGTTCCCCGATTTCCCCAGCGCAACCCTATCCCCTACCTGTAGGGCAACCTCCGATGTCGCTATCACAACCCCGCCGGATACTGTTATCTCGTATTTCGAGCAGCATAATTTCTTTGTAACTATGCCGTTTTTTATATTCGCGGTATCGATATATATCAATTGTCTCATAGTAGTCCGTCCTCCTCATAGCAATACAGTTCAATACTTCCTTTTATCTCCACGGCGGAGCCGCTCAATTTCAGCGACAGGCTGGCCTCTCTGATTATCCCGACACCATAGACGTTGTGCCGGTCGTCCGTTATTGAGGCAATCTGCCCCGTCTGGCATCCTATGTGTGGCACGTCTAATTTATATTTTTTCTTGCGGTAGAAATTGTCGTCCAGATAGGTCTCAGCAACAATCTTGGCCTGATTCTCTCCGTAGATGAGGTCGTTGTTTATATCCTCAGCCGCGCGGTCGCCGTTGCCCATAATTACCGTTACAGATGAGGGCCGGTTGTCGCTGTAGGTCTGCGTGAGTTTATGAGCAAATCCCTCAGCTAATAGCCCTGTTTTTTGTCGGCCCCCTATAGTCAGGCCGCTCTTGTCGTAGGTCTCCGAAAATTCGCGGCTCTCCATGAGAAATCTATACGTCTCACCAGCTATCACCAACTCTATCCGCTCCATACCGTGGCCGTCAATAGGGTTACATTTCTCAAACAGGGACAGCCCCGCTAACGCTATTTCTATCTGAGGGATTGCCTCCGATTCTCGTTTGGTCAGGTCAACACTAACGGTGTATTTTTTAACCGATACCCCATATAGTCTTAAATCCCATGCCGAATTGATGTATTTTACCGCGGCCTCCGATAATATCATTTTTATGTATTGTGTGAGGGTTGTATATGCGGCTGTCTCGTTAGTTAGATATTGTGCGGAGTTGATCCCCTCAGACATCGAGCCAACCAGAGACAGGGCCTTTGTTAGCCCCTCTATAATTTCGCCCACCTGATATTGCCCGGCATTGATGCCGATAGCAGATGTGCGGATTGCCTGTAACGCCTCAATACCAGAGTCTACTATGTTTGTGCTTATATGCTGTGGTAGACTCAGGCCCTCACTGATTGTCAACAACATGGACTGCGTTGACGGGGCCGGGTCAATAGAGCTGCGAATCGCTCGCAACGCCTCAATACCGGAGTCCACAATTTTTGTGCTTATCGTTCGAGTGGCGTTAAACCCCTCAGCTATTTCCGTTACGCAATAAAACAGAATCTCTGGCACGAATGGATGTTTAACGTGCTGTACGCATTGCTCGGATAATACCGCGATGATTGCATTTAAAAACGTAGAGGCAATCGCATTGCCAATAAATAGCGTGCCAACGAACGGCCCCTCCGGCAAATAGTTTGGGTAGCATACCCCTGTCATGTCACCGAGGGCCATTGGTCGGCAGTTGTTGCAGGATTCTGTGATTGCGCACCGTGAAATACTGCTTGACCGGATTGCGGCCAGCGTGTACGTGCCCTGGAAATAATCAAACTGCGCCGTGTAGGCATTGGCATGGCTCTTAGCCACCAATAGGCCCAATTGTAATATGGCCGGCATGTCGCTTCGGGTCCACTGTGCGCGCTGCGTCCATGACGAACCATCCGTGCTGCTGTATAGCGTGAAGACATTTCCGGCGCGGCTCATTCGGTAATAATAATTACCGGCAACCGCTCCGGTTATATCGTTTGTCGCACTGCCATTTGTATAATGAACCGCTTCCCAGTTTTCGATTGAGGTACGCTGGAATCTTATTTGAACTGAATTTACCTGAGCAGCCGAAACATCAGGGGTCGCGTCAATGCCACACACTGTAACGTTCGCGGGGCTTCCTCGTGAAATCAAATACGTATTGACATCGAAATCACCAGTTACAACACTGTAGACAAAGGTAAGAGTTCCTGCTGTGGCCAGCGTAACAGTCAGATTCCCGGCATTTGAAATATTAACGTCTATCGCGCTGGCGCTGGACGTACCATAGGCATACCAGCCGTGCAGCTTCCTGCCGTCGCCGCTTGGCAATAGATCCTGCTGTGTCAATGCTCCAAACTGGTCTGCCATTACTCTACGTAGACCACCATGAGTGTGCCGTTCTCAGAGTACGCACCTGTGCCCGCGGGCACGACCTCTTTGAGCCATATAGGCGCCGCCGCTGGGTGCGTTTTGATTTGCAGTGTGTTGCCCGTCGCCCATGTCCCGCCCCAGGCATTCGCGGGGATTTGGAAATACTTCTGGCCGACATTGGCGTTTGTCGGCGTGAACGCACTCGTTATCGCCCCTGTACCGATAGACCCTTCTAATGTGCCAACGCAGTTAAACGCCGTTGCCGACGTGAACGTGAATGTATCCTCAACCGTCCCCCTGTTATCAAAGATGATTTTTGTTTCGTCGAACGTGCCGGAGCCTGTTATAGTTTTGTTGGAGTATGACGTTTTAATGTCCCCGATTACCACAGGCAGTGCGCAGTACGTATTTGCCGTTGTGTAATTGTTGGCAAACTGCTCTACCGTTTTTATTGTGCAGACGTTGCCACTCCATACATAGCACCGCTCCGTATAGTCTACGGTGATGTTTGTCGAGTTTGCGGGCGCGGTTGAAAACGTAATATCAACGGCCCCTGTCTCATAGTTTATCGTGCCGCTTGATATGCTCGTTCCCGTGATGGCCCCGCTGCCATTGTCTGTGGCCGTGTAGTTCTGAGCGCCGATTGTGTACTTGACCGATACGGTAGAGGCCTTGACAGGAGTATGGTCTGTCGCCTGTCCGGCAAACACAGTTTGAGAGCCTGTGCCGACGTATAACACCTCGTCGGCGTAGCTCACGTTTTGAGTTGTGAGCGTCTCGTCGTGGCCGTTAGCGTTAAAAGAGAAAACCTTGTTACTGCCTAAATACGTGCCATACGGGTAAACATCCTCAGCGTCGGCGTTCGGGGCGTCCTGGCGAATCCATTTAGTGCCGTTATAATATACGGCCTCAAATGATTTAACCCCCGTGTCAATCGTCTGGCCGGTGAGAAAATGGCTGTTTATGACGAGCGTTTTATTGTTGTCTATGGCGTAGTCGTTGCTCTCGAACATGATGGCTGCCGATTGCCCACCGGCGGTAATAGCCGAATTCAACGCGCCGCCGCCCACGAATTTGTAAGAGCTGTCAATGTCGCCCTAGGCGTCGCTCTGCGTCCCCGCGGCGATATAAAACATGTCGTCCGCTGGAGAGGGGAACAGCAGGTAGGCCATAACGGAGCCAGCAGTTTCCAACGACGTGTTTTTATTCCAGATAAACTGTTTTCTGTATCGGGTAATCCCATCCAGTCTCTCTGCCCTCGTAACGCGGGGGAACAGATTGTATTTCGTACGGTTCGGGATTGTGTTGTAACTTTTGCGCCCGCCGTTTGCCGATGTGTCTGTTACGGTTGCTGACTTGACGTATTTTATGTCTTCCTTTGATACACCCATTTATTTTACCTCCAGTACAAATTCCATTGTTTTAGCTTCGGTTTTTTCAGTACCAGCGCCCTTGCCACATCCGCCGCAGCCATGCTTTTTGGACTGCCTCATGGGGTGGTCTTCAGAGATACCGTTCATCTCAGGGACACCTCTAAACCCGGGCGGCATCGAGATGAACGTTTTTGTCTCTACGTTTAGTACCTGTCCCAGCGAAAAAGGATTGTCTTTGAAACAGAACGATATTGCCTGCACCATGGTAACGCCATCTATGATTTTTGTTACGATGCTGATATTTGATTTCCGTATCGGGTCGTAATACTCGATTACGCCTATATCACCCTCTGCCATAGTCATACCTCCATTAATTTTATAGTTCCGTAAAAATAATCTTCATCGTTGTCATAATCGTAGTGCGGCATATCCAATATTGGTTTTACATCAATCGCCGGGGCATCCTCTATTCTGAATCTCACGCTAAACAACTGGTCTCCATATATCAACTCGTATACACCGCCAATGACACCGGCCATTTGCTGTAGGGCCTTGACCTGAGCGAACGTCAGCCACGCATAGTTTTTATCGCCCATGAGATTTATAGGCCGCCCGCTGATTTCGTTGGCATAGACCACTACTCCGCCCGACAGTGTCCGGTCAATAGCCGCGGCCTGGCCCGTCCACTCAAAATAGTTGTCGAATATCAGGTCGTCGGGTAGCTCTATGTCGCCGAGTTTAATCATCCTATCTAAACGCTCCCCCTCCATAAATGGTACTTGTCAAATAGTCATAATTCCTGTTGAAAATCGTTTGGAACTTATCATTTATCACGCCGTTCACAACGTCCGATGTATGCTCGTTATCCATAAGCTGAACTGGACTCACGCTGAGTATCTGTTTTATTGGTAGCGCGCCTGACCATATTTTAACAGGGCCTCTCTTGCCCTCCTTTGTACCAATCACCTTATGTTTAGCAAAAGGAGTTCTCCAAAAGACACCCTTATGGCCGGACGCCATTTCCTCAACAAAACCAGACCGCCAGGAATGGAACGGCCCGCCTTTCTTTATCATAGTTTTTACGTTCTGTTCGTAATTTTTCTTTCCCTTGCTATATTTCGTATTGAAGAGGAAAACTGGCAGACCCGCAATACTATTTGCAATAATCCGGCATGTGAGTTTTGCCATGTATGCCTTTTGCAGCGAAAAGGCCTTTTTCACCTCTCCTGGCGGAATTGTGAACGTGCTGGTGATTCCCCTTTTAACTTGTGTAAACGCCTGCTGGCTAACCTCATTAAGAGCGCGCATCATCGCCTTTTTGTAGATATTAGGGCTTAATATTTCACCCGTTTCGCTTAATCCCCGAACCTGTATTTCCATCTTGATTACCTCCTTAATAAAAAAGGGGGCCGAAGCCCCCTCTGGGTTCGGCAATGCTCTTGCCCGGGGACACCACTTCTACGTTTACTATTTTCTCTTTTGTTGTTTCCATGTAGTTTTTCTCCTTTTATGTTGATTTTAAGCCGTGTCAAGGGAATTGACAAGATACGCAATATTTTTTTAAGATAAGACAGTACGGAGGATAAGACCATGAAAGAGAGCGTGATATTTGATACCCATGCGTATGTGAAGAGGCTCAAGGCCGTTGGCTTTACTGAGGAGCAGGCAGAGGTACAAACTGAGGTCTTATCAGAGTTATTAGAGGAAAGCCTTGCTACTAAGCGAGACTTGAAAGAACTTGAAAATAAAATAACCCGCGATTTAAAAGAACTTGAGTTAAAGCTATCTGTAAGGCTTGGCACTATAGTAGCAGCAGGCATTGCAGGGGTAGCAGCCGTTATGAAGCTATTATCAAAGTAGCCCTTCCGGAGCAGCCGTGTCAAGACCGTTGACAAACTTTTTTTGTTGCGGTATACTGAAGGTATGAGTGTGATAACAATACCTCGTTCCATTAGAGAACGTCTCGGAGATGACGCCAGCGAGGACTTCGCCACGCTTATTAATGATATAGACATAGGCGCAAGGAAAGATGCCATTGCTATCGCTGAAGAGCGATTTGAACGGCGATTATCCGAAGTTTCAGGCATGCTACGGCTTGAAATGGAAAAATTACGAACTGAATTAGAGAAATCCGGCAAAGAAAATATCAAGTGGATGTTCCTGTTTTGGATAGGCCAGATAGCTGCTATGGCTGCACTGTTTAAATTCTTTGTAAAATAATCCCCGTTCATCTTCGTTGTCATCCCTGGTGCCCCACTCTGCGACTGCGCTCAATCTCCTTATTTAGCTGCTTTATAGCGCTTGCGTTATTACGATTGGTATATGTCTTAATGATAGTGTCGCCAAGTTTGAGGTCTAACGTCATCATCCCGCCAGCATTATTATCTCCGCCCGTAACCATCCCGCCCGTGGCGAAGGCCTGCCTTGCGGTTGCCGGTAATGCCGGGGCCGGCATGTTAAAGTTCAGATTGCCCCACGATGACAAGTCCGGCAACTTCAGATTATTAAGCATATGGAAAAACCCCGCTCCGAATTTCCCCACAGCCTCTTTTCTGATCACAAACTCCCCAGCCTCAAGCAGCGCTTGTATCTTATCCCCGCCACCCCAGCCTGGCAACTGCCCACCGCGGGCGAACGTTACCGCCTTGTTCCATACTCCAACGAGGCCGCCTGTGGCCTTTGCCTCTACTGTTTTTTGTCTTATGGTAACCTCAATTTCTTTGCTTTTGATCTCGTTATATTTCACCATCAGGTCGTTGTATGATGTCTCATCGAGCAGTATCGTTATTTTCCTGTCTGTCAGCACGGCTGCGTCGAACTTCGCGGCAAACTCCGCAAGGCTGGCATTTATGCCCTTCATCGAATCCTCGATACTCTTAATCCCTTCCGCGGCGCTCTTCCTGTTTTCCTCCTGTTTTTTCTTTTCTTCTTCAAGGAGGGCGTTTATCTGCTCTTGTATAGTTTTTGCCTTTTCCTTGTTTGTGTATTCGTTCCCCGCGCCCGAGGCCTTTGCCTTTTCCTCTATTTCGGCCTCTCGTTTTCTCTGTTCGGTATAATCCAGGGATTGTTTTTTCAATTCCTGAAGTGCGTCAGCTTTTTGCTTCGTCGCGGCTGCCGCCTTTCCCGCATCTTCAATATATATAATGGACCCCAAAAACTGGACAACATGTTAAGTTACAGTAAGAGCAGAAAGATGGAGGTCCAAGGATATTATGAAGACGAAATATGCATCGGCATTTAAGGCAAAGGTAGCAATAGA
>PEAC01000134.1 GCA_002753305.1 Nitrospirae bacterium MYbin6 | reverse complement strand
CAGTGTGTGCGGCTTCGGTTGGGGTGGGGTAGGGGGTGCGGGGATAGTGCTTGGCCTGTCTTCAGCCTTTCTAATGCTGGCATCCACTGGCCCTGGATTTGCTATCGGCACGGCTTCAACAATGTCAATGTCCGACTGAGTGGGCAGGCCTTCCCATGTGGTAATCCATGAATGCGGCGAAATTGGCGCGATTGGCGGCAGTGGCATCTCCTGGCCGCTTACCGTGGCATCTGCGCATAGCTCTAAGAAATCCGGGGAATCCGGTGGTTTTTGGCTGAGGCACGACGCGGCGATTGCTGTAACCAGCTGCTTTATTGTGGCGTCATCAATGCCCGCAAGCCTTCTGAATAGCGGCGATTGGTTGGTGTTAAGGAAGTCCTTGCCACAGAACAGTATGTTATCGCCGTTGTAGAACTTTGCCCAGAGGCTTAAGTCATATGCCAGTATTGTCAGGGCCGTGAATATGGCGGTGGCAGAGAATGTATCCATGTGTTCATTGAAATGCCAGGTGGTTCTTTTTGGATGCTGATAATTGGGATGGCCGGATTCGTGGCTAATGTTCAGCGTTGTCGTTGGGACATAGAGGCCGTCGTAGTCTATGAGCCTCAGGCCCTGCTGGGTAATCAGTATGTTTCCATGCTGGAGGTCTCCGTGGGCGATGTGATAAGACCGGAGTGTCCTGTAGAGATTGACAAATCGCGCCCGGATATTAAGAATGCCTTGTGTGTCCTGTCTTCGGACGCAGTCGTCAATGTATTTGTCTAGTGGGGTGCCGTCCTGCCACTTTATCTTCAGAATGGGATATGTGTGTCCGTTGACGGCGATACCTCGCGCAAGGTAGTGTGTCTTAAGAAAATATTCACAGTTAATAGTGTTCAGGTAGGTGGAGATCTCTTCGTAGCGCGTTTGTATGTCATCGGGGGCGTTAAGAAAGCATTTAATGGCGTACTGGGAGCTGCCGGCGAATACCTTATAAACGGAGGCGAAATTCCCTGACCTGACGCGTGGCAGTCCCATTCTATCGGCTTGAATGGTACCGTTTTTCAGTTCATCGTCGAAAAGGCTGAGGCGCGGCTTCTGAAGCGCCTGTTGGTATTGCTGTGGCAGCGGATAGCTGGTCACGGCAGTTTCCCTATTGTGATGGACAGGGCCGTTGCGTCGTCGTTTTTTATCTGCTTTGCAGCTCTGAGGCGTTCGATGAATAATTTAAAGTTGGCCTCTGTCTTGATTTTGCCTATGGTCTTCCAGGGGAATAAGCCGTTTTCGTGGCTCTTTAAAAACCATTCGGCAAGGGCATCGGACATGAGAAATAGCGTGTCACCCGGGCGCACCTCCCCGCTTTTTGTGGCTATGTGGGCAGCGCTGCCCTCAAGGGTTGATATTAAACGCGGAGAGTTGTCAAAGTCAGCCGAGCGGGTTATTGGAAATGCGGTAATTAACTCATCTGCACGAACGATAAACATACATACATCACCGACGCCGACTGCCTCCCACCTGTAGAATGGTTTATGGAAAAAACCGCGCTTTTTCGGAGGAAAGGCGTTTGCGCCGTGTAGGAGCCTGATGCCGGTGAATGCGGCGTGGGAGCCTTGGGCGGCCTTTTCTTCGGCGTACCACGGCAGTGTTCGTGTCGAGAGGAGTTCGTTCCATTTTGTCCTCGTCTCATTGATAACGCTCTCCAGGACGCGCCTCAGGCTGTGCTTATCAGTGGCCGCAAAGGAGACAAACGCATTGGCCATCATGTTGGCGAATTCTTTAGAGAAAATGGATTCAGTTGCCCCGTCGGCAACACAAAAAAAAAGGGTATCCTTGTTAAAGGCGTAGGCGTCTTCGTAGTCTTCCGTGGCGTTGCCGCTTTTTTGAATGCCATAGGCCTTAAGTCCATTGATGAGCTTATTATCGGCAGTGTCTATCTTAGGTTCCCAACCCTCGTGCCAATGTCTATGAACTTAATCAGTGAGACCAGGTCAGCATTAAAACCAAAACCTCTGGAGTCCGCCATGACGTCATATCCCTCTTTCTGAGCGGCCTGCATGATGGATTCGGGAAGCAGGCTTGACATCTCAAACAGAGACTTCCCGAATTGGTCAGGAAGTGCGGCGTCAGACCCGGGATAGAGTATTGGTACGGCCTTTTGAGAGGATATGTGGATGTTAAAGAACAGGACGTTGCCGTTGTTGGTGCCAAGCCGATACAGGTCCATCGCATAGGGGATGGGGTTGCCGTCGGTGGAGTCCCCGTCTGTGATGTTGATGGCGATGGGAGGAAAACTGTTTGGGTGCTCGGAGACCCAGCGCTCAAGTATGGCCTTGGCATATGAGATTGCCTTGCACATGGGTGTGGCGCTATTGGCCACAGGCTCGAACCAGATGGGGAATTTTACGGGTTTCTCTACCGTGGCGCCGCCCTCACCGGGGAATTGCTGCATACGTTCCTCAAGCCTTAGCGGGTGGTTTCCGAGGGCCTCGACCTTTATCAACTCCTGCCCGGCAAAGCTGCCGCTGAAGGCAGGGGCTACTTCTGGATTGCCATAGCCTATAACGCCAATCTCGAAATAATCGCGAATGCCGTCGTCTTTTGTGCATTTCAACACCAGGTTTGCAATGAGCTTGTTTATCGTATCCGCTACCCCCTGGCTTTTTGAAACTGTCTCACTGCCTCCAAACGGGTCGCTCATCGAGCCGGACTGGTCGATTAAGAATAGAAAACAACCCGGATTGCTGCGGCTAATCTCTGCATCGTACATGTGTAGTGTCTCCTCTTTTATGTTATTCGCTGAGTATCAACAGGAACCTCATAACCTCGGTAAGGCCATCCTTGACAGCGGCAACCTCTACTCTCATGGCTCCAATCTCCTGTTCGTACATGGCCAGAGATGCCTCCTTTATGCCCTTTTCCATGCCGCTTATGCTGCCCTTAACGGCGTAGACCGCGTCTTCCATCTGCAGCGATACGTGTGATATTTTCTCTTCTATGGCCTTTATCTCACCCTTGAGGGCTGTGTCAGCGTCTGCCCCCTTTGAGATTCCGGTATGAAGGCTGGTTATGGAGGTTTCTATTTCATTTATTTTCTTTTCGATATCCTTAAACGTATGGCTAAGTGAGAGATTATGTGTCTTTTCTACTTCTGTTATGGCGGCCTTAAGGTCTGCCATGCCAGTTTTCATTGTTTCTACCGCAGAATCAATATGGCTCGGCATGTTAGAGATTCTCTCCCCGATGGCCTTGATTTCCCTGGAGAGGGCCGTGTTGGTTTCCGGCTCTGAGGCGGCGTATTTTTTGATCTCGTTATCCAGATTCGTTATTGCCGCGTATGTCTCGTTAAGCCTGCTGTCGATTTTCTCTATGGCTGAGACGTTATCCTTATATTGCCTTTCGTTGATGGCCAGGGCGTTGTCGAGATTTTTTGCCGATTCTATAGAGCGGTGTTCGGAGTGCTCTATCTGCTTCGCTATAATGGCGGAGAGGTTTTCCTTTAGGGAGGTGAGTTCTGCCTTCAGGGCTGAAAACTCCTGTTCGTATCTGGCCTCTGAGGCGTCTTTGAGGTTATGTTCCATGTCTGAGATGGCGTGTTTCATGGCCGCTACAGCGCCTTCGATTTGTTGGGACAGTGTGGAGATTTGTTCGCAAACGGCCTTGACCTCTGTTGTGATGGCAGCGGTGTTTTCGGAGTTTTTCTCTATCATACCGTCTTTAAGGGCTGAAATCTCTGCCTTAAGGGCCGAAAACTCCTGTTCATAAAGGGTTTGGGAGGTCTCTGCCAGGTGTAATTTCATATCGGTTATACCGGTTGTAATGGCCTGGACGGTGTCTTCCATCTGTTGAGAGACGCTTGAGAGCTGCTCATTGACAGCCTTTATCTCCGTTGTGATGGTCGCGGTGTTTTCGGAGTTTTTCTCTATCATACCGTCTTTGAGGGCTGAGATCTCTGCCTTAAGGGCTGAGAATTCCTGTTCGTACAGGGTTTGGGATGCCTCGGCCAGGTTATGTTCCATGTCGGTTACGCAGGTCTTCACCGCATTTGTGGTGTCTTCCATTTGTTGAGAGAAGGTTGCAATCTGGCTATCGACGGCCTTAATATCTGAGGAGAGGGCTGCGGTGTTTTCGATGGTTTGCTCTTTGGATGCCTTTATTTCGGAGTCCAACTGTGAGAGCATCCCGGCCGTGGCCGTTACCTCGTTATGGAGGAGTTTAATCTCTGCCGTGTGCTGCTCGTCATGCGGGGCCGGTTTTTTTCTTGTCCTGACAAGGTGTCCTAGCAAGATAACGCTTATGGCCGAGAGCGCTAAGAGTATATAGATAGGCGTTGTGTTGGCGGTGGTGCGTTGAACTATGATTTCACGTTGTTGGTAACTGGGCTGAGGGGCGGCTGAGGGTGGCGGCGTATCTTTAGGCTGGGCTGCGTCTTTGGGTATGTCGTTGGTAAAATCTTTCTTAGCTGTTACGTCGATGCCGCGATAGTTTAATTTAACGGTTGCCGTATGTTTGCCGTCTGTGCCGGAGAATGGAAACTCAAACATATATCTGGCCTTAAGGCCGGAGGCCGCGGCCTTACCCAGACGCACGATGTCATCATATTTAGGAGCAACAAATGCCTGCCCGCCGCTTACATCTGATATTTGCTTAAGGAATCCGGCATATTTCTGTTTGCCCAGCGCGATGGTATATATGGGGATGTGGGATTCCTTAGTAGAGGTGATAATGATGTTCTCATTGATGTGGCTGTGTTCGTCTTTGGCGTCCGTAATGAGTAAGATGGCAGATTTTGAGGTTGGCGCTGTGGCCGCTATTGCAAGGGATTCGGTGACGGCCTTAAAGAGCAGTGTTTTATTTTCCGTGGCCCGGAGTTCGTCAACTTTGGGGTAGATTATATCTTTATCTTTGGTAAAGCCGATGGCCTTTTTAACGTCGGTGCCAAAGGTTACAAGAGCAACATAGTCGCTTTCCTTGAGATAGCCCATGAACTGGGCAATAATCCTCTTTGTCTCGACAATGGGAACGCCGGACATGCTTCCGCTAACGTCCACAGCAACGATAAGCGACAACGGGTCCTCGGATGTCTGTTTGAACGAGAAATCAAAGATTCTTTTTTCGCCGATGTGTATGGTAAATGTGTCTTTTTTCAGGCCCTCAATTGTGTTGCCCTTATTGCCAGTAACGGCAGCCGAGATATGTACCTTAGGCGAGGGGTCGCCGACCCCATTGCTGTCGTGTGTTATAGTGGCGTTAATAATCTCTATTGATGGGACATCCTGCTGCTGGCCAACGGCAAAGGAGTAACAAAGCACCGCGGTAACAAACACATAAAGAGCTGTTTTAAACTTGTGTGAATATAGATAGCGGAGGGCTGATGATATCGGCATTTTTAGCGGCATAAAGGGGGCCTCATTCGAATCTTAGGCATTTGCTCCTGCAACGGCAGCAACCAAGTTGAGCCAGCCGGCGCAAATAACGAAGGCAACCCCAACGAAGCCAACCCCGAAGTGAAGGCCAGCCGCATATTTATAGATATCGCCTGACACTATCATAACCATACTGTATAGTTTTCGGCTGTTTCTTGTCAATAATTAAATATTAAACAAATGGCGGCAATTCAGGCCGCCATTTGCACTACTTGCTTCAGTCTATTGTGTTGGAATTGCCGGGACACCTTTCTTCGGTGGAGCCCATTGTACACCATTAGGGGATATGCTGTCAGTATAAAGTGCCCATGTACTGTTAACATAAGTATGCATATACCCGCTTGAACCAGCTAAAATGCTTGTACCGTTGGTAAAATGTTGAACATAGTTGCCTTGCCCGTCTGACACCACACTTCCTGCCGGTGTCCCGAAAGTGCTGCTGTTGGATCCATAAAGATAGAGTCCATATATCGCAATCGCGGGGGGCGTGAAATCACTCGGACAATAAGTTACCACATAGTTCAGCACACCACTAGTCAACCTGCATGTGTATGTGGAACTCTTGTCGTCAAATTGCCACGAGTACACGCCAGGGGTAGCAGCATGCACGTTGGCAACGTATTGGAGGGCCTTTGTGCCAAGCAATGGGTCTGCTGAGGGGGCAATGTTGCCCCAGTAGCTGCGCTTATTTGTACTGTCTAATGCATTGCACACTTCATTGTCGTTATACTTTTGTTTAAGAGTAACGTTATCTAAAACATATGGACTACAGCCAAAACCGCCTGCCCAGGAATCATTGGCGCAGCAACTGTCTGTCGTTATACCGTCAACTACATTATCTATACAGGTATAGTTGTCTATCTGGACATTGCTGTTGCTGCAACATATATTGGCAACCGTAGTTGTTTTGGCAGATAAGCTAAGTTTCCTTACGGCATATTGGCACGGGCTATAACAGGAGACACCGTCTGAAAGCAGCATATTATCAGGGCAGACGGGATTTACACTATGCCCCATAGTCTTGCACCAGTGGTCGGGGTCTGGATCGTTTCCACCACCGGGGTTGCCTGTTTTCGGCGGGTCGTAAGGATATATCGGGGTTACCATCACCGGTACACCGAAGCCGTCGACGTAGCTTATGTCAACCGTATCGTAGGGACCATACACCGTGTCAGAGGGTGAGTCAAGGGTTAACTCAAAGAGGCTTGTCGGAGGATTACCTCCCTGGGCGCACTTAATAGCGAATTTTGAATCATTGTCTATACAGCCACCTGTAGTACAACAATCTGCGTAAGGGTTAGGGCAAATCCCGTTACTATCAAAATTACAACCCGTGCGCGGCCAGACTCTGCCTGACCATCCGTTTGCTAAGGTTTGTACAATAACTGAATTGTTATCCATTTTCCATCCGGAGCCTGGGTAACTCGACGGCATACCTGCTTGATATTGCCCTACCCAGATAGGGTAACTGCAATTGTTGATGAACATTACATGGTGAGACTGGGTATTCGAACTGGACGGGTTAACCTGTAAAAACATTGATGCTAATAACATTGATACTAAGACGGCGAGATACGTAAATACGCGTGTTCGCATTGTTTGTGTCCTCCTTAAATAGTTGTCAATATGCTGATAATGCAGCGGAGTTTTCGAAACCCTGTTGAATATTAACATTAATTATCATCTAATGCAAGGTATTTATATCAGGGCAAACGCATTAGGAAAATTCCTATCACTCTATGGCATTTATATCTGCTCTTTCCCACCAAGGAATGGTGAATTTACCTTTAATCTGTCATTCCGGCTTGTCCGGAATCTTTCTTTAAGCTGGTGTTTCCTTATGATTTTGC
>PEAC01000133.1 GCA_002753305.1 Nitrospirae bacterium MYbin6 | reverse complement strand
TCGTCAGCTGCATGGACAGGGCAAAATATACCCCAGCTACCACAGACACCCATCCGGTTACATTGAGGTAGCCGCTGAGAAATCTGTACATACCATAACCGGCTGCCGACATCATGACAATCAGCAATAAGCCGTAGAGCGCCCACAGAGGCATGAACTGCGCGGCTATGTTTAGTATGTAAAACGGACCATGGTGCCACGCATATGCCGGTGCGCCACCAGGCCAGTTCGGATACCAGAAATACAGGCCATGCCTGAATAACAGCTCCCCCATTGGCTTATACCTGGGGAAATCCGTCTCAAACAGGTCATGAAGCTGTACGGCCGCTAACGGCCCCAGTGTTAGCTTGTCTATGAAAAACGCAACGGCAACTAATATAAAAAACAGGCATGTACGCTTCCCGTTTTTCAGTATGTAATCTTCTATATATTCTTTGAACACTACGGATTCCTTCGTCTAATCATAACAGCCCAACTATATACAACAATCCCCAGGGGGATAAAGATATGCAAAAGCCGCAATATCTTGTCCTCGTATCGTAATACTACGGAGTATTGCCCCGGATTTTCTATAATCACAGATTGAAACGCGATATTAGCCCTGTGTACCTTCGTTTCGACACCATTTACGTACGCCCTCCAGTTTGGGGCGTAGTTATTAGACGCGACAATAGCGGCAGGCGTGGCAAGCTCTAAGTTGAGCCTGATTTCATCCGGGGCATAACTGTCCAGTGTAATTTTGTTTTTCTTAAATTGTTCGCCGTCTACAGTCAGGGATGAATGGATGTCCGTACCTGATAAATAAACAGTATTTAACAGGTACACGCCTTCTGTTGCAACAAGTGTATCATAGACGGCCTTGTCCGAGGCATGAGTTGAAATATTTTTTACCAGATAAAACCTGTCAAACGCGGTGTTTAATCTGACAACCGCTATTGGTTTAGAATAGTATTTCATTAGTTTGCCTGATATTCCCGAATGCTCCCCGATAGAACTCCCAGTGTAAACTAAATCAAGCACGCCAGCTGGGGCATTGGAAGAGACTCCCCTTGCGACAATATATCTGATATTTAAGAAGCAATATGGAGAAAACAATGTGTTTGAAGTGAAGTTTGAAATAAATAAGTTATACCAATTGCTCTCGAAATAAGGAAGAAACCCTTTGTCTGAAAGCTGCGGGTTTATTACGACTTTGAAAAACTCCCTGTAGTATTTATTAAAAAGAGGGCCTCTTCCGTCGGGTGTCTCAAACCCATGTGACTGGACCCATGGAATTGCCGTATGATCTAGCGATGCTACCCTGAAGGGATTGTAATTGTTTTCCTGTTTAATAGTTTCCAATACATCAATATTAGGGAATATACTGATATAAGGGACGGACTCCTCGCCGAAAAACCGTGTAAATCTTACCTGAAAAAAGAGAACTACTGCAATTGCCGCGATTAATATCCAGTTGAGTTTTAATACGGCTGCATTTGGGGTAGTATGTAATTTTTCACAAAACAAAAAAAAGGCCCATATGGTAATAATCAATATAGGCGCTATAGAAATTAAATCGGCCATTGCCAGTTTCTTTGGGCCGAAATAAAATATAGCCGCAACCGCCACACAGCTAAACACTAAGGTAACGGCGGGATTCTTTGCCAATTTTGGAAAGGAAAACACCCTGTCCTTATCTCCGGCCGTTATAACCATCAGAGATATGAAAACGCCGCTGCCGATGTTTAATATAAGATACTGTATCCCCTGTGTATCAATTGTCTTAGTGATAAATATTGCAAAGGCCGCAAAGGCAGCCCCGATGAGTTCCCCGATGAGAAAACGTCTGAGGAGTTTCTGGCCTCTTATAACTGTATCGATTGCCACAAACACCGCCATTACTATAACTATTGGAAATACCGTTGTGATATGCCCGAGGTCCATCTTCTCAAATAGCGTACCCCGGAATATAACATTCAAGCCCGAAGAAAACACGGCATATAAAAATACCACTATGCAGAGGACTATCAGGCTGCGCCTTACACGTGCCGATTTGCCTGATATGGCAATTGCCCCGGCAAGAGGAATAAGAGCCATTACCGTTAGCGCAAACCCTGTGAAGCCGGTATAAATACTTTTCAGAAACTCCACAAGCGAGGGCGCCTCATACACATATGTCCTATGCGAAAACGGTACGTATTTATACAGGCCATACAGCACCGGCAGGCATACTAAAATATATCCAAACCACACTATAGATGTCTTTATCAGCATCCGCAGCCTTGTATTTTCACCTTCCGGGTGCAGCAGCACGATGAGGAGCACCTCTAATATGAAAAAATACGGCAGCGTCAGCACCGGATACGATAGCGCCACTATTAAATTTAATATTATTAAGCTCAGGGCCACGTCTTTTCGATTGCCATGGCTATTGCCAAATTCCCAGCTCAACGCGAAATATAGCGGAAAGGCATAACTAAACGTATACAGGATAAACAGGCTTGTAAGCTGCATGGACAGGGCAAAATATACCCCGCCAACCACAGACACCCACCCGGCTACGCTCAGATATTCGCTGAGAAACCTGTACATGCCATAGCCCGCCACCGACATCAGGGCAATCAGCAGTACGCCGTATACCGCCCACAGGGGCATGAACTGCGCGGCTATATTCAGAATGTAAAACGGACTATGGTGCCACGCATATGCCGGTGCGCCGCCAGGCCAGTTCGGATACCAGAAATACGGGCCATGCCTGAATAACAGCTCCCCCATTGGCTTATATCTGGGGAAATCCGTCTCAAACAGGTCATGAAGCTGTACGGCCGCTAATGGCCCCAATGTCAGCTTGTCTATAAAAAACGCAACGGCAACTAATATAAAAAACAGGCATGTACGCTTCCCATTTTTTAGTATGTAATCTTCTATGCAGTCTTTTAGCATGAGTCCATGTTTCTTTATACCATCCAATTTATTTATATCGGGAATGATCTATAATTTTACATAATTCTAATATATCTTGCAGCTATTTTTAATTTGACTACTATTGGTGTTTTTACTGCGTATAGCTTCATCATTTTGTAAGAATATGTTGTATGATATAAAGCCCATAGGAATACAGTTGGAACTTTAAATAATATATTTCTGATTATTTTATTATAATATGTCATTGGCATACTTATAAATGTACTAAACAAAAACAATATCTTCTTAATAATTATATGTTCATATTCTGTAAATTGCAGTATAGATTTACTGAAATAATCCTTTGGTAAGGAAGCAGTGTCATCGGAGTATAAATCAAGCTTGACAGCATACTCCGTCAACTCTAAATTTGGGAATGGGACAAATATATTTGCTAAACCAATCGATGGTTTAGCCTGAATATTTAACTCTACTGTCTCATATATGTTATCTATTTTCTCTCCTGGCAGACCTATAATATTTCCTATTCTATGCTTGATATTGAATTTAGCTAAACACTGTGAAGTCTGTAGTATTTGTTCTTTGGTCATATGCCTCTTAAGAACATCATTCCTTAATGAATCATTTCCTGACTCTATACTCCAGTTTACCGCTATGCAACGGCTATCATGCAAGGCCCTTGCAATGTCATCATCCACAAGGTTTGCCCTGATATTACAGGTATATGTCAAGTCGTATTTCGAAGCAAACTTTTCACAAAATTCAAAAAACCACTTTCTATTTATAATAAATGTATCATCATTGAACACAATGTTTGTTAAAGGATATTTGTTTTTTACCATTTCAATTTCATCAAGCAAGTATTCAACGCTTTTCTTCCTGACTATTTTACCACAACCGCTGAACATATCATTGAACCTGTGATTCGTGCAATATGTACAGTGGTAAGGGCATCCTCTGCCGGAAATAAATTGCTTCGAGGGCATATCCCGCACTGTACTGTCTACGCTGTATATAACATCCCTGTCCGGAAATGGCAGGCTGTCTAAATCGACGAGCGGGTGAAAATCTTTATAGTCTCCAGGAATGTTAGGCGGCACTATATTTTTTGTTGGTTTGAAATTATTATTTATATAATCAACTACCGCATATTCACCTTCACCAAGACATAATGCATCTATGGTTGTATTATTTATACAATTCCAATCATACGTTGCCGCCGGACCTCCTAAAACAGATGTTATATTTCTGTTTAATTCTTTTAAGCCCGCATCAAAACGTATATATTTACTTAAGTTGGATGAAAAGACCGAGTATAAAACCAAATCCGGCCGGATTTCCGCTGCGGCTCTCATGGCTTTCTTAACAGAGGTACTTGCTATGTAATGAACGTCTATATTATGCATTTTTAAATAAGAGCTTAACGAGTATATTCCATGTTTGTCATAAAAATCATTTATTATATCTATAAAGGCAACTTTCATCGGCTTGTTACCCAGGTTACTACGGCGGCATTATTGTGTTTAATCATATTCCCTTTAAGGAGTCATACAGGTAGCTGATTTTGTCTCTGACATCAACCGGGTGGTTGCCGACAAAGAAGCCGCAGTCATGGGCGATGTCTGCTTGTTTTGAGCTTATCACCTCGTAGTTGAAATACTTTATTACGTCATGTCTTAGCATGTTGCCGCCTGTGATGATTCTGAATTCAATCTCAGCGTTTTTCAGTGCGTTTAGTACTGCCGTTCTGTCCACGTCGGGATTTACAATCATTGTAAAACAAAACCACGAGCTTTGCCCTGTTTCTTGTTGAATGATAAAGCGTTTGTCGTCTTTGAAGAGGTTGACGAAATGGGCGGCATTTGCGCGCCTTGCCTTAAGAAACGCGTCAAGTTTCTTAAGTTGCACTTTGCCGACTGCCCCCTGGATTTCCATCGGGCGGACGTTGTAGCCTGGTAATATAAAGCGATACGCCTCGTAGAAGTCGCTGTCCTTTTTATCGAAAATCGGGCTTCCCTCCGGCTGTCCGCGGCACCAGCCGTGGTTGCGGATTGATCTGCACAGGCAGTCGATTTCAAAGTCGTCCGTAAGTATCAGGCCCCCCTCCATTGTCGATATATGGTGGGAGAAAAACGTGCTGAACGTCCCCACGAGGCCAAACGTCCCCGTGTAGCGGCCGTCATACACGGCCCCCATGGATTCGCAGTTGTCCTCAAAGAGGATAAGATTATGTCTTTGGCAGATTTCTCTAATCCTGTCAAAGCGGCATGGATTGCCAAGAATGCTTACCGCCACTATCATTCGGGTCTCAGGCGTTATCGCCCTTTCAAGCTGCTCAACATCGATATTGAGGGTATTGATGTCGATATCTACAAACCTGAGTTTAAGTCCGTACTGCTGCAGGGGATAAAACGTGGTTGCCCACGAGATACATGGAACGATTACCTCGTCCCCCGGCCTTAGCGGATTATCCTTCCGGTAAAACAACGCGGCTACGGCCACCAGATTTGCCGATGAGCCGGAGTTTACCATGACGGCGTACCTGCGTCCGAAATATGCGGCAAACTCCGCCTCGAACTCTGAGACGTGCCTGCCCATTGTGAACATATCGCTCTCTACTACTGAGGCAATTGCGTCTTTTTCCTCTTTGCCAAACGTGGAGGACGTCAGGGAGAGTCTCAGAGCGGCCTCCTCTGGGGTTGATAGACTATTATTTTTGAGCCGTCAAAGTCAAAACTAAAAGGCACATGGAGGTAGTCGTTGAGTGCCTGCCTTAGACTCCCCTGTTTTTCCTGCTCAACAAAAAATACCATAAAACCACCGCCCCCGGCCCCTAACAGCTTCCCACCAATGGCCCCGTTTTTCATCGCGCACTCATAAATGCCGTCGATTTCGGGATTTGATACCCTGTTGGACAATGTCTTCTTCAGGAGCCATGAATGGTTCATAAGCTGCCCAAACTCCCTGAGGTCTCTGCTGTTGCTTACAAGTATATCATATGCCTCGTCCACCATGTCTTTCATCAGGGAGAGGTTTTTCTCGTTTTTCGGGATGTTTTTTATCTTATCTCCGGCCACCTCGGAGGCAATCCTTGAGATGCCCGTGTAGATAAGGACAAAGCTTCTCTCGAATTCTATCAGCCTGTCGGGATTCATAACTATTGGTTCTACGACGATTTTGCCGTTTGACAGGAAATTAATCACGTTAAGGCCGCCGTGGGCGGCAAATGTCTGGTCCTGTGAGCCGACATTCTCCCTGATCAGCTCCTGCTCGATATGAATGGCCTCAAGCGCTAACTCCTCTTTCGAGGCTATCCTTCCCTCAAGGGCATACATGCTGTGAATCAGCCCCACTGTGAAAGAAGAACTTGAGCCCATTCCGCTCTTTGCCGGGATGTCGCCGTCGTGGTGGATTGAAACACCGTAGTTGACCTTGAAATATTTCAGGGTCTCTCTCACGGATGGGTGCATTATTGTGTTTATGTCGCTGACGTTTTCTATTTTCGAGTAGACGATTCTGTGTTTATGGTCAAAAAACGGCGGCAGCCACCTGACGCTCAGGTAGCAGTACTTATCCACACATGTGCCAAGCACCTTGCCGCTGTGGTTTAAATAGTACCCCGGGTAGTCGGTGCCTCCTCCGAAAAACGAAATCCTATGTGGAGTTCTCGATATTATCATTCAGATTATGTTCGCGGCCTAGACATTGGCGAACTGGTTTGGTTTCAATATTTTGTATCCCTTCAGCAACTCGATAATGCCGTCATCAAGCGAGTGTGCCGGGCTGAAGCCGATTGCCTCAATCTTGTCGTTGCTTACTACGTAGTCCCGCTTGTCGGGGTCTTCCCCTACCGGGGCTGCGTGTATATAGAGGTCGGGGACATATTCCTTTATTTTTTCACAGAGCTGTCTCTTTGTCAGATTCGCCGTGCTGAGCCCAACGTTAAACGGTTCACCCGCCATTTTATCGTAGTTGTCCATTGCGAACATAAAGGCACGGGTAACGTCTCTTACGTGGATGTAGTTTCTGCGAAAGTGCTCCTCAAAGAGGACGATGAATCTGTCTTTATAGGCCCTGTAGGTAAAGTCGTTGACGAGCAGGTCCATTCTCATCCTGGGGCTCATGCCAAATACCGTGGCAAGGCGCAGCGTAACGGCAGTGCCCTTGTCAAGCAGTGCCTGTTCGAGGATGACCTTGACCCTTCCATACTCGGATATTGGCCGGAGAGGGGATTCCTCTGTGCAGAACTTGTCCTTTTCCCCGATGCCATAGCCGCTGTTAGTCGTCGGGAAAATAACCCTTTGAGAAGGCGACAGACTTGCTATCATATCCATCATCGCGTCGTGGTTTACGAGGGTTGTCAACGATGGGTTCATCTTACACGCCGGCGACATCCCGGCAAAGAGC
>PEAC01000132.1:2613-7362 GCA_002753305.1 Nitrospirae bacterium MYbin6 | reverse complement strand
TCTTAATGCTTACGAGTCTTTATTACTTACGAACCGCCGTATGCCGAACGGCACGTACGGTGGTGTGAGAGGTCGGCAGGTGAAATAATCACCTGCCTCCTACTCGATCGCAGTGTGAATGTCCAGTGATATTAAAGTTTCTTTACCTTTGGGTCGGTGGTGATGGCCTCGTAGATTTGGTCGTTCAGCGGGTCGTAGGCCGAGAGCTTGCCGTAGAACACTGCTCCTGTGTCTATTACTACTGAGTTTTCATACTTCTTGACGCTCTTGTGTGGCGTGTGCCCTACTATTATGGGCTTGCCCCTGTAGCGGTCATAGTTTCTTTCCCATAAGAGGGATTTTTTTGGCGCGGTCTCTATCGTATCCCCAAGAGGAATCCCTCCGTGGACAAATATATGGGTCTTCGTCTCATAATAATACTCTAATCTCTTCACAAACGGCACAAGATGCCTCTCCGTATTTTCATACTTCTGCGTGTTTTCCACGCCGTCATAACTGTTGATTGTCTGCATCCCGCCGTTTATTATCCACAACTGATACATGTCCGCAGTCCTCTTTGTCAGGGCGTTGTACGCAAGGTGCTCGTGATTCCCCGCAAGCAGCACTATTCGCTCGTTGTATTGGTCCTTTAATGCCTCGACATATCTCACGACCCTTGCGCTGTCGGCACCCCTGTCTATATAGTCGCCAATAAAAATCAACTGGTCCGTATCAGGGTCGAATTTTATTACGTTTTCTATTAACTCTATGGTCAGCTCATAGCAGCCGTGTATGTCGCCTATGGCAATCTGTCTCTTTAAATCCATATATATGTTTTATAACAAATACCGGCCTATTTTGCAAATGCCCGGCACGTCCAGGCATGTGTCTATCATATCATTTCCTTAGAAATAAACGGCTATTTCTTTTTTGCCATCTCCTCCCACTTCTCTTGCAGCTTTTGGGATGCCTGGCCAATAAGCCCTTCAAAGGTTTTTGGCACATATGTCTTTGGATGCGCCGCGTTGAAGTAGGCAACGAAATCCATGAGCCGCATGTTGAGGCCATTGGCCTTGTCTATGGACATCTCTGCTTCTGTAAGCTTGTCTTTGGATATTAAATCATCGGCTTGGGTAATGGCCTTGTTTATTTCGCCCTCATAGGATTTTATAACACTGACGCAGAGCATTCTGCTTTTTTTCTCCGCGTCGGGTATGGTCTTTTGTTTCCCATATTTATCGTACGCCATGGCGCTGTCTATCAGCAGGCGCATCTTGTCGTCAAATGATGTTGCCTTGCGCGCAAAGTATTCATTTATCAGCCCAACGTAGTACTGGCTGTCCCAGTGGCTGCCTGCCTTGTTGAAATTTATCAGGCTGCTTACGTAGTCATCAATATTAAACAGGGCCATTGCAAGGCCATAGTACATCTCCGGGTCTGTGCTTTTTCTGTCTATCAGAGTGCCGAATATCGCCGCGCTCTCATAGTATTTCTTATGCTCCAGGGCGTTAAAGGCATAGTCCCGTGCGTTGAGCATCGAAGAAAATACCCTCAGCGGCTCTATCAGTTTATATCTCTGCCGGAATACAAAAAATCCGTGGCGGTTTCTTATGTCATATATCTCCGTGTAGTTTGCCGGCCTTTCTAATTCGCTGTTTTCCCAGAATATGAACATACCCTCGTCGTCTCTTACCTCGTATACCGCCCTGTAACCGCTAAAGGGCACAGTTTTTGGCGCGTTCGTCTGCTCTAAGACGAACGTCCCCAGGTCGTCTCTTTGTTTATATATCTTTGGCTCCTCGTAGTTAAACGGTTTGACGTCCTCGGGTTTTACCAGCGTATAGGTCTCAATTACGGTACCGGCGTCCCTGTCTGCATCCTTCCATACGGTAATCCACAGGTTTACTATCTCATTGACCGTCTTATTGTAGTACCAGAGCATGTCGCCCGTATACCTGATGGGGGTGTCTGTGTGGTTGTCGCTGAAGTATACGTTTTTGAAGTCCTTGTAGAGCGGTTTCTTATCATAGTCACCATAGATTATTGGAGCGTAGCGCGTAAAGTCGGTCTTCTTGTCAAACCCGTCATAACCGCCATAGAACACAGGGGCGTAGCGTAAAAACGTCCATTCCTCGCAAAACCCGCCTAAGCGCCCGGGATAGTACTTCTGAACTATGTACATTGATAAGTCTGCCATCAGGCGCGCCATATAGTCGCGTTTCAGGTCGTCGCGCTGATGTGCCTCGAATACGGCCGCTTCATAGAGATGGTCAAAAATCTTCTTGTCCTGATAGTTCGTTGGCTTATATACGGTTTTATACACCTCGTCAATCATTGAATCGTAAAATGGTATCAGGGCGTATCTCAACTGTGTGGGGGCCAGCGCTATGGCGGTTGTTAATGCCTTGTCGTGGATTTTTTGAAAGCAGTTCCATTGCTTCACATTTTCCTGGGCGCTGAGCGTTACTGAAAATACTAATAAAACAGCCGTTGTAGTGATTATCAAGGGTAATCTCATCTTTCCTCCATGTTTATTATAAGGCCGCGCATTTCTGATTTTAGTATTCATGGCTGCCTTTTTGCAATCGTTCAATATGCCGATATATGCTTTTCATACACCAATTATAGCAAATACCGGCGTTTTTAACAAAATATTTTATTTTGTGGCAATAAAATCAGCTTCGGCGGACTTGGCTGCCTTTTGCCTTCGCTCTCTGTGCATGGTTTATGGCATGTGCGATATCGTTTTGCGCACTAAAGTGTTGAAATTAAAATAAGCGCTAATGTGTATGCTTGACATAAACTCAAAAACTGGCACATACGCTATGTAATAGACCGGTTGAGTGCTTATAAGTTAATGAATTATCAGTGTTTATAGAGAGATATCGTTGGTAATCGAATATCCATAGGGAACATAGATACGAAGTATTTGCGAAAATATTATATATAATCCTTCAAAAAGTGCTTTACTTTGGCAAATGATTTGTGTTACGCTTAGTTAACGTTTGATATGATTTAGACTTTTTGAAGTAAATCTATATAATAAAGGAGAGTAACAGCATGAGGAAAAACTGGAGGGTGTCAAAGAAGCTGTTCCAAAGGGCGGAGGAGCTATTTCCCGGCGGAGTTAACAGTCCTGTCAGGGCGTTTAAGGCCGTAGGGGGAAATCCCATCTTTATAGATACGGCTTATGGCGCGAAGATTTTCGATGTTGACGGAAATGGTTATATTGATTATGTAATGTCCTGGGGTCCGCTGATTTTAGGCCATGCCCACAAAGAGGTAGTCGACTCCATTACAGAGGCAGCCGAGGATGGAATAACATTTGGGGCGCCGACCCTTCTTGAGGTCAAGATGGGTGAGTTGATTCAGAAGAACTACCCTTCTATGGAGAGGATGCGTCTGGTCAGCTCCGGCACGGAGGCAACGATGAGCGCTATCAGGGTTGCCCGCGCGTTTACCAAAAGGGACAAGGTACTTAAGTTTGAGGGTTGCTATCACGGCCATGCCGATGGACTTCTGGTGAAGGCTGGCTCCGGGGCCGCCACCCATGGCACACCTACAAGCCCTGGCGTGCCTAATTCATATGCCCAGGAGACTTTGACTGTTGCGTTTAACGACCTCAAGGCAGTCGAGGCCGTTGTAAAAAGCGAAGGCAAGAACATCGCATGTATAATTGTCGAACCCATTGCGGCCAACATGGGCCTGGTATTGCCAAAGCCTGGATTCCTTGAGGGTTTGAGGACAATTACCGAAAAGCACGACATTGTGCTGATATTTGACGAGGTGGTTACAGGCTTCAGGGTAGCAGTTGGCGGCGCGCAGGCACTTTACGGCATTACGCCGGACATGACCTGCCTTGGCAAGATAATTGGCGGTGGGTTGCCAGCAGGCGCTTATGGCGGAAGGAAAGACATTATGTCGATGGTCTCCCCGGAAGGCCCAGTCTATCAGGCGGGTACTCTTTCAGGAAATCCCGTGGCTATGGCTGCCGGTATCGAGACGATTAAAAGTATATCGAGAAAGGGTTTTTACGACGTACTTGAGTCTAAGGCAGAGATCCTTGAGGCCGGATTCAGAGACGCCATCAAACGCTCGAAGGCAGACATCAAGTTTTACCGCGTCGGCAGTATGTTCTGCCAGTATTTCACTGAGCATGAGGTCTATGACTACGAGACTGCCGCAAAGTCCGACACCAAGCTGTATGCCGAATACTTCAGGACTATGCTTGAGGAGGGGGTCTACTTCCCGCCGTCACAGTTTGAGACCTGCTTTCTGTCCATCTCCCACTCGAAATACGATATCCAGTTCTCCATGAGAAAGAGCTACAAGGTTCTAAGGAATATGTAGCGCAACTGTTCCCGCCGTGTTGCCCGTCGCGCCGGAAATCACGGCCGGCGGGCCAGTACCGGCCCAATAAGAAACGATAGGAAATAATTATGATAAGCAACATAATTCTATGCTTTGACAACAGTGAATTGTCTGTGAGGGCCTCTGAGGCGGCGATGAGGCTCGCGGGGGATTTACGCCTGAGCGTGACGGGCATACACGCCTACAATGCCTCAATGCACGAGGGTGCCTTTAGGATAATGGAGCCGACACTCCCGCCGCGCTATCAAAAAGAGGAAATACTACAGAAACAGAGAGAGGCCCACAACAGCCTTATCAATATCGGCATGGAGCGTATATCGGTTTCGTATTTAAAGCCATGCGAGGAATCGTTTGCCGCCTCCGGGGTCGCTTATAAATCAAAGGTCAAAGAGGGAAAGA
>PEAC01000132.1:0-2587 GCA_002753305.1 Nitrospirae bacterium MYbin6 | reverse complement strand
TATCGCTATTGACGAGATGCTAAAGGAGGAGGCCGACGCTGACTCGTTGGTCGTTTTGGGCGCTGCCGGATTTAACCATAAGGAACCCGGCTATGTGGGAAGCGTTTGCCTGAGAGTGCTGCGTGGTGGCAACAGAAAGTATCTTGTGGTGAAAAGGGCAATAAATTTTGACGCTCCGAACATAGTTGTGTGCCTTGATGGCAGTGAGTCATCAATTTCCGCATTGAAGGCTGCGCAGGAGATAGCCCATGTGTATGACGCGCAGCTCCATCTGGTATATGTCTTTGACACGGCTCTGCACAGGGACCTGTTTGCCAGACTGAAAGACTCATTAATAGAGGGAGACGGATTTTCTTTTAATACGAAAGAGCAGGAAAAGGCCCATGATGATTTTATAGACCTGGGGCTTGAGAAAGTTGGCGGGATGATACTTGACAGGGCAGAAAAAGAGGCCCTGGGCAGAGGCCGGCTCGACATAATGTCAGCGGGCTGGGGCCTGATTGGCGATACCCCCAGGCTTAAGCCGGCCATACGGCAGGCAATCTCCGGGCATATATATAAATGTATCTGTGATTATGCTGCCGGCGTATCAGCTGAGCTTATATTCGTAGGGCGAACCGGCAGGCACTATGCCGAAGGAGTAGACCTGGGCTCAGTGGCGGAAAACGTGGTAAGATATGCCCCATGCAGCGTGTTTATCTCGCAGAGGGAAGACCACAAGGGATGGGTAATGTGATAATGGAATATACGCCATACATAGTTTCATGGAACATAACAAAGCGCTGCAATCTCACCTGCGGGCATTGCTACATGGACGCGGGCCTGCCAGAGGAACCGGAACTCCCGACAAATGAGTGCATGTCGCTTATAGACTCACTCGCTGCCATGAACAAAGACATGATGCTGATAATAACCGGCGGCGAACCCATGATAAGGACAGATATATATGAACTCATAGGACATGCGGCCGCCGCGGGGTTCATTACTGTTTTGGGCACAAACGGCACACTTATCGACAGTGAATCTGTGAAGCGGCTCAAAGACGCGGGACTCAGGGGGGCCGGCATCAGCATAGATTCCCCCGGCCCCTCGGAGCACGATTCGTTTCGCGGCAGTGGCGGCGCGTGGGCAAGGTCGATTGCGGCGCTAAAGCTTCTGAGGGATGTCGGCATAGAGACGCAGCTTGACGTTACGGTCATGGATAGTAACTGTGCCGATTTGGAGAGATTCATTGAGCTTGGCGTTGAG
Source organism: Nitrospirae bacterium MYbin6 (assembly GCA_002753305.1). GTDB lineage: Bacteria > Nitrospirota > Thermodesulfovibrionia > Thermodesulfovibrionales > Magnetobacteriaceae > Magnetominusculus. Next base: position 1,339 of record PEAC01000132.1, on the reverse strand, counting down.
TTGGGTGCAAAGGCAGTGAATTTTTTCTTTCTCGTCTGCACCGGCCGGGCAATGAAGACACTGATATCGACGGCCAACTATGACAGCGCGCTGAAAAAGATTGTGGATTTCTCAAAATCTGAAAAGAGGCTTATGGCAAGGGCAAGATGTGCGCCTCACATATACAGGATAATGCACGAAGGCGGCGCTCACATTCAACCCGGGTCGAGGGGATGCCTGGCCGGGCGCTCATACATGCGCGTCGACCCATATGGAGGCGTGACGGCCTGTCCATATATGCCGGACACGCTTGGCAGTGTGAAGTCTACGCCGATAGCAGAGATATGGAATAACTCGCAGAAGCTCGCAACACTAAGAGAAGGCAGATACGAGGGCAGGTGCGGGCACTGTGAATACACAGAGGTCTGCGGAGGATGCAGGGCAAGGGCGCTGGCTGAAAAGGGCGGCTTTATGGACGAAGACCCGCTCTGTACATACGAACCCGCGCATGGAGCCAAGACCCTTGTAGTGGATACAGGCGAAATTAAGTCGGACTTGCAGTGGGAGGACGCCGCGAAAGAGAGGATTAAGGCCGTCCCCGCGTTCGTTAGAAAAATGGTAATAGGGGCCATAGAGAAGGCGGCAAGGGAAAAGGGTGCTACAGTAATTACTACCGAACTGCTTGACGAGGTAAAAAAGCGCGGCCCCACTGGCGGGCATAAGCGCTAGAGCGCGCTGGGTTTCTACCTGGATTCCTCATATGGTAGAGTGGTAGATGGAGCGATTTCATATAGAAAATATGTATAATGCAAATTGTGATATATACGATGCAGCAGATCGATGGATTCCTTGGGATTTGTATTTAGCCCGTGAAGCAGCAAGGGGCGTTGCATCGGAATTGCACTAAGCCTGAACGGTTGAAAGGGACTTTTAAAGATCCCGTATTTATGAGGTAGCGAGAAAGGCAATGGAAAAGTATGTGGGGATAGATGTTTCAAAAGATACGTTGGATGTATGTGTGATACCAGGTGGAGAATCATGGGAAGTAAAAAACGATGAGGATGGCATTAAGGGATTGATCGAAAATTGAATAAATACGATGATTTAAGGTTAATCCTTATGGAAGCTACGGGAAACTATCATGTAGCAGCTGCCATATTCTTATCATCTGAGAAACTGCCAGTGGTGGTATTGAATCCACGTAATGTAAGGGATTTTGCACGATCTAAGGGGATACTGGCTAAAACGGATCTGTTAACTAAACTGTGTCAGGGCCGATTTTAGCCCTTAACATCTAAGTCCAATAGTAACCTCCCTTCGAAGAAAATAGCAAGCTGAGAAATTGTCTGGCCCCAATTTC
>PEAC01000131.1 GCA_002753305.1 Nitrospirae bacterium MYbin6 | reverse complement strand
AAGGCGCGATATGAAGGAAAAGGAAAAGCTGGCGGCCATCGGAGAGCTATCCGCAAACATTGCCCACGAGATAAGAAATCCACTGGCGGCCCTGCGCACCTCTATTGAGATGCTAAGAGAAGGAAGTGTCCCCGCTGACAAAACAGCAAGGGTTATGGAGATAGCCCTCCATGAGATGGACAGACTTAATAAGATAATCACGGATTTTCTCGTATACTCAAATCCAAGGCCGCCTGAGTTTAAGGAAATCTCCATTACTGCCATTCTCAGAGAGACACTGGAGATGCTTCGCGCCTCTTTGCCAGGGCAAGACATAAAGGGGTTAGCAACCCCCGGCGCATATGAAATCCAACTATCGGCAGAAGGCATAGATGCCGATGTATTTATAAATGGTGACGCGGACAAACTTAAACAGGTGTTCTGGAACCTGTGCCTCAACGCCGTGCAGTCATTCGGATGTCCTGCTGCTGACAGGGACACAGAAGAGGGCAAAATTATTCGGATATCCGCGAAAAAACTGAAAGAACACGTCAGGATAAAATTCAGAGACAACGGCTGCGGCATAAAACCGGAGATATTAAAGAAGATATTTTATCCGTTTTTTACGACGAAAAGAGGAGGCTCCGGCCTGGGCTTATCAATCGTATATCGGATTATACAGGAGCATATGGGAAGGATAAACGTAAGCAGCACTCCTGGAGAAGGTGCACATTTTGATATAATATTGCCAACGGGGGTTAAGGAATGAATCATGGGAAAATCCTGATAGTCGAAGACGAAAAGAGCATGAATGACATATTAAAACTCCTCCTTGAGGGTGAGGGTTACAACGTGACAAGCGCTTACGACGGCAAAGAGGGGCTTGATTGCCTGAAAAAGGACATATTCGATATCGTAATTACGGATGTAAGAATGCCGGTAGGAAGCGGCTATGAGGTACTAAAAGGTGTCAAGGAACTCTCCCCCGAGACGATTGTCCTGATGATAACTGCCTTTGGTACAACAGAAGACGCCATAGAGGCGATGAAGTCCGGCGCATATGATTATATAAATAAACCGTTTAAGATTGACGAGATCAGGTTAATAGTCAAAAATGCCCTCGAAAAACGCCTGTTAAGCAGGGAGGTCAAAAACCTGCGCTCTCAGGTAGTTTTCAAATTAGAAAATATATCCGGCAAGAGCAAGGCAATTCGTGAACTGCACTCAATTATCCCAAAAGTTGCAGATAGCAATGCCAATGTCCTGATAACAGGTGAAAGCGGCTGTGGCAAGGAACTTGTCGCAAGGGCAGTTCACAACCTAAGTAAGCGCGTAGCCAAGGAATTTATCCCTATAAACTGCGCTGCGCTGCCGGAAGGGCTTCTTGAGAGCGAACTCTTTGGCTACATGCGAGGGGCGTTCACAGGGGCAAACTCAAATAAAACCGGGCTATTTGAGGCTGCAGACGGCGGCACTATATTTCTGGACGAAATTGGCGACATGCCGCAAAACCTTCAGGCCAAGATTCTTAGAGTACTCGAGGACGGCACATTCAGGCGCATTGGAGGCACAAAGGACGTAACCGTCGACGTGAGGATAATCTCCGCGACCAATAAGATATTAAAAGATGAGGCCGCGGCCGGCAGGTTCAGGGCCGACTTGTTTTACAGATTGAATGTCATTCCCATACACCTGCCGCCTCTTAGGGAAAGAAGAGAAGACATCCCCGTATTGGTGGACTATTACCTGGATAAAAACAGTGCCTCACATGTGAAGTTCACACAAGGGGCCATAGATGTCCTTATGAAGTACCCGTGGCCCGGCAATGTCAGGGAGCTTGAGAATACGCTGGACAGGCTGCTCACCTTTACCGACAAATCCTTTATTACTGAGGAGGAAATTCCAGAGGATGTTCGTTGCTGGACGGGAGATATGGCCACCCACCTGGCGCTTTGCGCCGATTTACCGGACGAGGGTATATCTCTTGATGACATACTGATGGATACCGAAAAAAAGTACCTGCTTATGGCCCTTGAAAAGGCCGGCGGCAGCAAGACCGATGCAGCAAAACTCCTGAATATCTCGTTCAGGCAGTTCAGGCACAGGCTGACAAAGTACGGCATAACGTGAGGTGGGCCGGTATGAGAGAGTTGCGGACATACCAGGTGATGTGATATTATAGATTACTTATTATTCATAAGGGGGAGCTGTTGGAAATAAAAATTGAAAAAAATGTATCCGAATCCAGCATAAAGGCTGATGTACTGATTTTACCTTTTACCGAGGAATATACAGGCACTGTATATTCAAAACTTGACGAAGGGCTTCAAGGCCTGATTCGGCGCATAGTAGAAACGAAGGAATTCACCGGCAAGCACGGGGAGCTGACACTCATCCATTTATTAAAAGGATCAGTAGAGAAGGCCCTCCTTGTGGGATTAGGCAAGGCCGCAGAGATAACGGCTGAAAAACTAAGAAGGGCCGGTGGTAAGGCCCTTAAGTATCTCAAAGGGCTTGGTGCAGCCACAGCTGCCCTTTCTACGGCGATATTTAAAGAACAGGCGCTTTTGCATGGCGCTCAGCATAACACGGCCTTCTATTTTATAGAGGGAGGGCTTTTGAGCCTCTATGATTATAAGAGATATAAAAAGCCGGAACCGCAAATGAATAAGCGCAAAGAACTCAAGAGCCTTACGCTCCTTGATGCTGACGGAGAATCCTCTGGCGGCTTCAGTAAATGGCTGGATATAGTTATCCCTGCCACAGCTTATGCCCGTGATTTAGTGAATACACCATCGGCCGATATGACGCCAACCATTCTTGGGGAGACAGCCAAATCGCTCTCTGGCAGGCGCGTAAAGGTGAAGATTTTGGACGCGGATGACGCGAAAAAAGAGGGTATGTGGTCCTATCTGTCCGTATCAAAGGGGTCAACGGAACCTCCGCGCTTCATAGTAATTGAGTATAAGGGGGGTAGTAAGGGTGCTCCGGTTGCCATAAACGGCAAATCCATAACGTTTGACAGCGGCGGCCTCTCATTAAAGCCAGCCGATGGAATGGAGAAGATGAAGTATGACATGGCAGGAGGGGCTGCGGCCCTTGGGATAATAAAGGCTGTGTCGGAGCTGTCGCTGCCCGTAAATCTGGTAGCAATACTGCCGGCGACAGAAAACATGCCAGGAGGTAGCGCCACACGCCCTGGCGACGTAGTCACAGCAATAACCGGCAAGACCATAGAGATTCTGAACACGGACGCCGAGGGACGCCTCGTCCTTGCCGACGCCATGGGCTACGCCATAAAGCACTATAAGCCGGCTGCCGTCATAGACCTGGCCACGCTAACCGGGGCATGTTCTATCGCCCTTGGCAACGAGGCCATAGCAATGATGGGAAATAACGAGCCTCTCATGGATAATTTAAAGAAGGCCGCTGCCGAGACCTATGAACGCGTATGGCAAATGCCTCTTTACGAGGAATATAAGGATTATCTGAAAAGCGACATAGCCGATATAAAAAACATAGGAGGAAGGACGGGCGGGCTTGTGACGGCCGCGTATTTCCTGAGTGAGTTCGCAGGAGATACCCCCTGGGTGCATCTGGATATAGCCTCAACCGCCTTTGCCGATAAAGACAAGCCATACATCTGTAAAGGGGCAACCGGCATAGGAGTCAGATTAATTGTGAATTTTCTGTCAGACTACAAATGATTAGATCAGCTTACAAAAAAGTTAATCCCTACACGACAAAAGACGGCTCCGAGATAAGAGAGCTGATGCACCCTCAGGTTCACGGAAATAAACATCAAAGCCTCGCCGAGGCAATCGTAAAAATAAACGGCCAGACAAGCCTGCATAAACACCTGCTGACAGAGGAGCTCTACCATGTTACGGCAGGCAGGGGGCTTATGGCCCTTGGCGATGAGGTCTTTGAGGTATCCCCCGGGGACACCATATGTATAGAGCCAGGGACGCCGCACACACTAAAAAACACGGGCAATGTGCCATTAAAAATACTATGTTGCTCCGTCCCGCCATACAGCCACGAAGACACAATCCTGTTATAATGGGGCTGGGCAATCGCTAACAGGCTTGAGGGCGTTGGAGTTTTTGGGAACTGGCGTGGTGCGTATTGTTTGTGGCTCCTGGGGAGGGATTCGAACCCCCGACAAGGTGGTTAACAGCCACCCGCTCTGCCAGCTGAGCTACCCAGGATCGTTCTGCCGCTTACTGCTAATGTTGGAGTATAGCATATTGTAGCGGTATTTTCAATTACTTTCCAAATGGAAAACTTTTCAGCCGCATATATTTCGCCCCGCCGGGCATTAAATCACTCTTCATCAGCACTATCTCCGCCGTGTCGCATACGCCGAAGTCCTTGTCCGAAAGCGCCTTGAGCTTTTCATAGAGACCGTGGTAATCCCTCATGCCCTTTACCCGCGCAATTGTCAGGTGTGGCGTGAACGGCCTGTCTTCTTTTTTAAATCCGGCCGTGGACATGCCCTCTTCTATGCCGCGATGCAGGGCCTCTAAGGCAGTGGTTTTCGTTATGCCTATCCAGAGTGCATTAGGTCTTTTCAGGTTTGGAAACGCGCCTATTGTCTTTAGCTCAACCTGAAAGGCCCAGTGGTTGGCTGAGAGTTCACTTAGTTTCTGTGCTATGGTATCAATGGATTCCTCGTTTATGTCGCCAAGAAACTTTAATGTAATGTGGAGATTTTCCGGCCTCACCCATTTGACATCGGCACGCATTTGTCTGAACACCTCAATAGTCTGCCCTATCGCGGCCCTTTGCGCCTCGGATATGTCTATCGCTATGAATGCCCTGATTGTCAGAAAAACCTCATGCTCGTTGCTATCTGCAATATTATATTTACATAAATGCCGGCAGCCACGTCGTCAAGCATTATGCCTGCACCACCCCGTATCCGCTCCATGTAATTAACCGGCGGTGGTTTTATTATGTCAAAGGCCCTGAATAAAAAAAACGCCAGTACCAGCACAACAAATCCCCTTGGCACGTATAGTATGGATACGAAATATCCGGCAACCTCGTCTATGACGATGCGGCCGCTGTCCTTTTCGTTATAATAGCACTCGGCCACCTGGGCCGCCACCGTGCCCACTATGATTACGGCCACCGTTATCACCAGGAGCGTGAAATCCGCCGGCCTGAATATCAATATAAATAAAACGGCCGCCAATGTACCAAACGTACCAGAGGCAAACGGCACATGTCCTACAAACCATACTGTTGCAATATTTAAGAGTATCTTTTGCGTGAGACTACTCTTCAATTATTCTGTGCGTGTACTCTACGGGCACACCCCCTTCGATTGTGGCCTTTACGGAGCAGTACTTTGTCATCGAAAGCTCGATGGCGCGCTTTACGGCCTCATCCGAGATGCCCTTCCCTTTGACGACATACTCTACGAAGAGCTTCTGAAAGCGTTTCGGATGTGTTGCCGCCTTATCGCCGGAGACGTTAATTTCAAAACCTGTAACCTCCTGCTTTTTTTTCTTTAAGATTGAGATGACATCCATGGCGGAACAACCGCCTGTTGCGATTAACAATAGCTCTGAGGGCCTCATGCCGGAGTCGTCTCCGCCGTTTTCGTGGTCGCCGTCAATCACTATGGCGTGCCCGGAGTCGGCCTCCGCCACGAATTTCATTCCATTGACATAGGTCAGCTTTGCCTTCATAAAAAAAACCTCCTTAGTCGTGAAGCATTAATCGTTTTATTGCCAGCGCGCCTCCGGTGTCGTTGTCAACCTGAACAATGGCGGCGCAAAAAATACCCTTTCCCGTGGCTACTTCGTATTTCACGGGGATTTGAGTCAGGAACTTTTCGATTATCTGCCCTACGTTTACCCCTATGACGCTCACCTCCGGGCCGGTCATTCCTACGTCGGTTATGTATGCCGTTTGGTTTGAGAGGATTTGTTCGTCGGCAGTTTGTACATGCGTGTGAGTGCCTATGACGGCGCTTACCTTGCCGTTAAGGTAGTATCCGATGGCCTGTTTTTCGGATGTCGCCTCGGCGTGCATGTCCACTATTATAATGTTTGTATGTTTTTTTATCTCCTCAATGGCCGGGAGAACCGTCCTGAATGGGCAGTCCGAGGGGGCCATGAATACCCTGCCGGAGAGATTTATTACACCTGCCTTCAGGCCGTTTTTCAGGCCATAGACTATGCTGCCATATCCTGGTACGCCAGGGGCGTAGTTTAGCGGCCTGAGAATCCTGTCCTCTTTGGGAAGATACGCAACGGCCTCCTTCTTGTCCCAGACGTGGTTGCCCGTTGTGATGACATGTACCCCGGCGGCAAACAACTCTCCGGCGGTTTTCTCCGTTATCCCAAAGCCCGCGGCCGCGTTTTCCCCGTTGGCTATGACAAGCTCTATGCCCTCTTCTTCGACAAGCTGCGGAAGAAAATGCCTTACTAAAGTCCTCCCCAGCCTCCCTACTATGTCTCCAATGAATAGAACATTCATAGTGTTCATTATTTTGCGTACTCTACGAAACGTGTCTCTCTGATAACCATAATCTTAATCTGTCCGGGGTAGGTCATCTCAGACTCGATTTTCTTGGCAATCTCACGCGATATAAGGTGGGACATCTCATCTGTCGTATCCTCTGGTTTTACAATGATGCGTATCTCTCTGCCGGCCTGTATGGCGTAGCACTTGTCAACGCCCTGGTAGGACATGGCTATCTCCTCAAGTTTTTCGAGGCGCTTGATATAGTTTTCAATGCTTTCACGCCTTACTCCGGGGCGTGCCGCCGAGAGGGCATCTGCCGCCGTTACCAGCGCTGACTCTACGCATATGGGGTCGCCGTCTCCGTGGTGGACTAACATGGCGTTTATTATTCTTTCATCTTCGCCGTATTTTTTGGCAATAGAGGCACCGATTTCATGGTGTGCGCCCTCGTACTCGTGGTCAACCGCCTTGCCTATGTCATGAAGGAGTCCGGCACGTTTGGCCAGCTTTACGTCGGCCTTCAGCTCACCGGCCATGATGCCCGCAAAGTAGGCCACCTCGCGCGAGTGCTGAAGGACGTTCTGGCCGTATGAGGTCCTGTACTTAAGCCTCCCAAGGAGCTTGATAAACTCCGGGTGTACGCCCGTAAGGCCTAAGTCGAATACGGCCTTCTCGCCCTCTTCTCTCATGGCATTGTTGACTTCTTTGCGAACCTTCTCTACTATCTCCTCTATCCTTGCGGGGTGAATCCTTCCGTCAGATATCAGACGCTCCAGAGAAATTCTGGCGATTTCCCTTCTGACCGGGTCAAAGCCGGATAGTGTTACGGCCTCCGGTGTGTCGTCTACGATAAAGTCAACGCCGGTTGCAGCCTCCAGTGCCCTGATGTTCCTTCCTTCTCTTCCTATTATGCGGCCCTTCATCTCCTCGTTTGGCAGGGTTACGGCCGTTACTGTTGCGTCACATACGTATTC
>PEAC01000130.1 GCA_002753305.1 Nitrospirae bacterium MYbin6 | reverse complement strand
ACACCAGCTTAAAGAAAGATTCCGGACAAGCCGGAATGACAGATTAAAGGTAAATTCACCATTCCTTGGTGGGAAAGAGCAGATATAAATGTCATAGAGTGATAGGAATTTTCCTAATGCGTTTGCCCTGCTTTATTCAGCACAATGTTAATAAAACACACTATCTGCGATAAAGTGGCGCAGCCACAGGTTATTCCCGGCATATGAGATTGTTAAATACGTGTCAGGAACGGGTTGGTATGTTGTCCAGAGCAATTAAAACAATAAATTCCCTCTTTATTTCACATAAAACCCTTGAAAAAACGCATCTGTTTCATTTATCCTTTACTATGGTGGCTGCGTTGGATAATGGGCTGCCACGCCGTTGGCAGAATTGGATTCAGCCATTACGGGGTGTAATTAGGATGATAGAATGGGGTGCTGCGAGGTGCGGCTGATACGGGGATGGCAAGAGACCGTCATACTGTTAAGCTGAATATATGAGAACTCTGATAAGAATGGCGGTTTTCTTTTTTATTTTCATCGCCGTATCGGTATTGGCCGGTTATGCAACCTTCACGCTCCTGACATCGAGTAAGAGTATTGAGGTGCCTGATTTGAAATCAAAAAATCTCATAGAGGCAAACGACATGTTAAGCGGCATGAAGCTCTACCTGAGAGTAGAAGGAGAGGACTATGACGCGGCAGTGCCTGCCGGGCACATTGTCAAACAAAACATCCCGCCTGGCAATAAGATTAAAGAGGGCCGGACAATCTCCGTGCTGATGAGCAAGGGGCCGCGCTACCAGTTTATGGGCGACCTGAGGGGAATCACCCTTGAGGCGGCACAAGAGACGGTAGCACAAAGCAAGGTAAAGATAAGCAGGATAATCGAAGTCCACTCAGACACCATAGGACAAGGCCTGGTTATCTCGCAAAGGCCGGGGCCGGAGGAAAAAAGCGGCAATGGCATTACACTAATCGTAAGCAAGGGCACCGTATCAACAACATACTACTGCCCGGACTTTGTCGGCAAAGACCTTGCACAGGCAGAGAAGCTGGCCGCCTCCATGGGACTGAGAACCGAGGCCATAGGCACAGAAGGGCGCGTTGCCAGCCAATCCCCCGTACCTCGTGCCATTGTACGCCAAGGCGACCTGGTTCGTCTTATAATGCTTGACACCGAAGAACAACATGAGGAGCAATAACATGGTACTGACAGCGCCGTCTATCTTATCAGCAAACTTTCTGGAGCTTGGCAGAGAGATAAAAGAAACCGAAGAGGCCGGGGCCGACCTCTTTCATATCGACGCCATGGACGGCAGCTTCGTCCCCAATATCACCATAGGGTATTTTATTGTGGAACATGTAAAGAAGGCCGCCTCGCTGCCCCTTGACGTCCACCTGATGATAGAACGTCCCGACAGGTATATTAAGAACTTCATCGACGCCGGCGCAGATATCCTCACCGTACACTATGAAGCGGACAGGCATCTGAACAGCACGCTGAACCTTATCAAATCCCTTGGGGCAAAGGCAGGCGTCTCAATTAATCCATCCACGCCGGTCTCCGCCCTTGAGGACGTCTTGCATGACGCTGATGTTGTCCTGTTGATGTCTGTGAATCCCGGCTTTGGCGGGCAGCGCTTTATCCCGCATTCGCTGAAGAAAATCGCAGCGCTGAAATCCATGATTACCCAAAAGGGTCTCACCGGCACAAAGATCGAAGTAGATGGCGGCGTGACGGTTGGCAATGCCGCAGATGTAATCGGGGCGGGCGCAGATATCTTAGTCATGGGGTCGGCCTTTTATAATTCTGAAAACTATAAGGAAACCATTAAGGCCATTCGGGCAAAGGCACAGGCTCATGGACGCTAAGACGCTCCTTTTGACGGCACAGCGCCATCGGGATAAGTCCGACTACACCGGGGCAGGGAGATTGTTGAAAAAAGCCATAAAAATAGCAGAAGGCGGTGGAGACCAACACCTCTATATCGAGTGCCTGATTTCATACGCGGACACGCAGCGCATGACAGGCAACTACAAGACTGCCACGCTTGGTTATACCAGGGCGGCGGCAGAAGCTGCAGCGGCGGCAGCAGAAGAGGCCGCCCTTGATGCCGCCCTGGGCAGGGCGCTCTCAGAGCGCGCGCTGGGCAACTGGCAGGACGCCCTCAGAGAGATAACAAAGACGGCAGAGCGCTACGCAGAATTAGGCGACAGCGCGGGTGCGGCCTTCAGCACATGGGCGCTTGCCGGGACGTTGCGCATAAAGGGCGACATAAACGGCGCAATAGCGGCCTTTACCGAGGCCGGGGGAATGTTCAGCGCCCTCAATGATGCCTCCGGCACAGGATACTGCCAGTGCGGCCTGGGCGGGGCATACCGCGTGAAGGGCCTCTACGATAAGTCACTACATAGCTATACCACAGCGGGCAATATCTTCAGCGCCACTAAGGACCGTTTCGGCACGGCATATTCACACTGCGGCATAGGCAACGCCCATAGAATGATGGGCCGGTACGCCGAGGGGCTCAGGCATCTTAACGCGGCCATGAGGACGTATGAGAGGATTGGCGACATTGTGAGTTCCTCCTACACGCTGTGGAGCCTTGGGATGCTGAAACTGATGCTGACTGATGTGATATCCGCCGAAAGATATTTTAAATCGGCGGCAGAGCGCTTTAAAAAGACCGCGGATGTGCGTGGCTCCATTTACGCGGACCTTGGCGTCTGCCAGGTGAGATATCTGCAAGGCCGGCCATACGGGCCGCCCCTTAGCAGGGCCATAAAAAATGCCGATGCGTACGTATTATCTTTAGAGAGCTGCCATGCCGCAAAACTCGGCTCGATTATAGATAACACCTCAACCGAATGCTGCAACACCCTTGGCATTAATGAATTAAACGGGACGATACCATTAAATATACCATGAGAAGGCTGATATGAAGGGCAACCTGGCCGTACTGAATATACCTAACACGCTGACGCTGTTACGGATAGTGGCAATACCGTTTTTTGCCACCACGCTGATATACGGCAAGTATGACATAGCGCTTGCGTTGTTTATATTTGCGTCCATCACGGACGCCCTTGACGGCCTGATTGCCCGCGTTACGAAAAAACAGACCAAACTTGGGCAGTTTCTTGACCCTGTGGCAGATAAAATCCTGATAATTACGTCCTTCATACTGTTTGCCATATGCGGGTTAATACCCACATGGCTGACCATCTCCATAATAAGCCGCGACCTGATAGTGGTGGTTGGCTGGATGTTGTTTTATCTGATTCACCAGGTGACGTTCACAAAACCGACCATTCTGGGGAAATCTGCCATTGCGGCACAGATGGTACTGCTTGCGTATATACTACTGAGGATTAACTTTCATGAACTCTTGCCAGACCCGGCCGTGTTGATATGGATTACTGCCATTTTGACTGCTGCCTCGGGGCTGCACTATATAATAAAGGGGCTTATGTACACTGATGAGTAAAATAAATGGGAATACGATAGAGGCCGTCCTTGGCGGCTCACTGGCACATGAGGCCGGCATCAGGGCGGGAGACGTGTTAATCTCCGTTAGCGGCCACACAATCTCAGACGAAATAGACCTCATGTTCTATACAAACGAACCGGAGTTCTCCCTTTTGATAAAAAGAAGGGGAAGCTACATAGAAAAAACGATAAACAAGGCCGACGGCAAATACCTGGGGCTTGAGCTGAAACCCTTTAAAATAGCCATATGTAAAAACCGCTGTGTATTCTGCTTTGTCAATCAGCTCCCTAAGGGGCTGAGAAAGACCCTCTACATCAAGGACGAGGACTATCGGTTGTCCTTCCTCTATGGAAGCTACATAACGCTTGCCAATCTGGCCGAAACCGACAAACAAAGAATTGTGGAGCAGAGGCTTAGCCCTCTCTATATCTCCGTCCATTCGACAAATGGCGATATCAGAAAGAGGCTGCTTGGAAACGCGAACTCCGGAGACATTTTAAAGGAAATCCAGTTCCTGGTGAAAAACAAGATAAAACTCCACGCCCAGATAGTCCTCTGCCCGGGCTTCAACGACGGACCTGAGCTTGAGCGCACGATAACTGACCTGAAAAAGTTCTACCCATATCTGGCATCCATTGCCGTTGTGCCCGTAGGGTTAACTGCCCACGGGAATAAAAAGCTGAGGCCCGTTACTAAGGAAGACGCCCTGAGTGCTATTTCAATAATTGAGGCATATCAGAAGAAGTTTTTGAAAAAACACGGCGAGTTGCTCGTCCATGCTGCCGATGAGCTGTTCCTGAAGGGTGAACACCCATTTCCTCCTCTGAAGGACTACGGGCAGCTGCATCAAAAGGAAAACGGCGTGGGCATGGTACCGGAGTTTTTGCATGGGGCCGAGAGATTCAGGAAACTCAAGCGTGTGCCAAAGACCCCTATATCAGTATTTACCGGCACGTCGTTCTATCCGTATCTCGCGCAATTTGCCAAAAAGTTAAATAAAAAGACCGGCATGGACATGAGGGTTCTCTCCGTTGAGAACCAATTTTTTGGTACGACAGTAACCGTGGCGGGGCTACTTACCGGCAGGGACATCATCAGGACCTTCATGGGGCAGACAAGGCCTGATGAGGTTATCTTTATCCCCGACGTAACGCTGCGGGACGGCCATGACATGTTCCTTGATGACATCACGGTTGATTTCGTAGGGGAGGCCCTTGGTGTAAAGATAAAAATCATGGAGGCCTCGTTTGAAGGCCTGATTAAGGCAATAGAGGAGTTGGAGTGATGATTACGGCAAAGACCAGACTGACAGGGCTGATAGGTTATCCGGTAGGGCATAGCCTGTCCCCGGCCATGCACAACGCGGGGTTTAAGCACCTGGGGCTGGACTGCCGCTACATGGCCTTCCCCGTAGCCCCGGATATGCTTGGAGAGGCGATACGCGGGATACGCGCCCTTGAGTTTGCCGGCGTAAACGTTACGATTCCCCATAAGGAAAAGGCGCGTGAGTTCCTTGACGACATTCAAGAAGAGGCAGGATTTATCGGGGCGGTTAATACGATAGTAAACGAGGGCGGCAGGCTTATTGGGCACAACACGGACGGGCGCGGGTTTATGAAATCCCTGGAGGAGGCAGGTGTGCCACTCAAAGGCAAGAGGGTATTTATGGCCGGCGCGGGCGGCGCGGCCAGGGCAGTAACATATTATATAGCAAAAGAGGCAGCCGTACTGAGAATCTTTGACATTGACACGGCAAAGCTCAATGCCCTTGTAAATGACTTGCAAAAAGTAAACCCTGAAGTCCACGCCGAGACCTCAGCCCATGCCATCACCGGCTCTGACATCTTAATAAACGCAACCCCGCTTGGGCTTCACCAGAACGACCCGTTCCCCATCGACAAGGCGCTGCTCAGAGGAGACCTCATCGTATATGACGTTATATACAAAGACACGCCGCTTCTGCTTGAGGCAAAAAAGCTCGGCTGCCAAACGGTAAACGGCCTTGGAATGCTTTTCTGGCAGGGTGTGTTCGCCTTTGAACTCTGGACAAAAGCCACTGCCCCAGTTGACGTTATGAGAAATGCCCTTATGGATGTATATAACCGTTTATGATATTAGTCATAGTATTATCTCATACGAATTGATAGTATAGACTAAAGGAAAATACTTTAGGAGGTATGAGAGCATGGATACATATGTAAAGAACTTCATAATAACGAGCATCGTGTACCTGGGGATATCGTCGCTGTTTGGGATAATGATGATGGCAGCCCCGGCGCATTTGACATTGAAATTCGTCCATTCGCACCTGATGCTGTTGGGCTGGGTAACGATGATGATCTATGGGGTGGGGTATCATGTGCTGCCGAGGTTTTCGGGGCGGCAGATAAAGAGCCGTAAGGTTGCCGAGGTGCAGTTCTGGCTTGCCAATATCGGACTAATCGGCATGGTAATATCCTATACGGTCTCCACTTATACTGCGAAGGAAGGCGAGTACAGAATAGCCGGCGCCCTGTTTGGCATTATGGAAGCGGCATCAATAATGCTGTTTGTATATAATATGCTGGCCACGTTGGTACCAAAGCCACCGGAGCATCCGGCCTAAAACTGCCCGTTAACAATAACATAATATCTTAATGGCCGAAAAGGCCCATGCCCTCAAGGTCTTTGATGGCGAACAGGCCTTTTCTCTCGGAGAGAAGGCCAAGCCGTTTGAACTTGCTGATAGTGCGAATGGCGGTCTCAACGGTAGTGCCTGCCATGTCGGCGATGTCCTGTTTGGTGAGGCGAAAATCAATGCGCGTGGCGTCGGGCGAGGATTTTAGGGCAAGTTTAAGCAAGAGAGAGGCGATTCGGCTCTCAACGCGCTCAAGGGCGATGTTTTTAAGCGTATCGTGGGAGTTCTTCATCCTGTCGCCAAGCATGGAGGCAATGGCGAGCATTACGCTTGGAAACCGGTCGAGGATTTTAAAGAGGTCCTTGCGTGAGATCTTAAGCACACCGGCGGGTTCCATCGCTACGGCATTGGCCGGATAGGGAAACCCCTTAAAGACGGCAACCGCCCCGAATAGCTCCCTGGGCTGGAGAATCTCGATGATGAGTTCCTTGCCGTCGTGTGAGTGCCGGGTTATTTTTATCTTACCCTTTGCGACGATATAAAGCCATTCAGAGTGGTCGCCCTCTGAGAATATCATCTCCTTCTTACCGAGGCTTACGCTCTGGAAATAGGGTTTTATCTCCTCAATGTCCTTGTCCGACAGGGCGCTAAAAAAGCTGACCTCTTTAAGATTCATAATAGCCTGAGTTTTAGCGGCCGGCTAAAAATACTCACCCCATACAAACGGCAGCGGGGTTATGTCTTTTAGCAGCTTGGCATTCACTACCTCTCCTACAAACAGCTCATGGTCTCCGGCCGGAAACACGTCCTTGAGTTTGCATTCACAATAGGCCATAGCTATTTCTAATATCGGGGAGCCTTGAGGCGCGTTAGTGTAGGCATAATCTTTCATCTTGTCCACCGTCCGCCCACTCTGAAACCCAAAGTGCCTGGCCTCATTGGTTTGTCCCTCAGATAAGACATTTATTGCGAAATACCCCGACTTCTTTATTAACTCGTTCGTATATTTGTCCGGGCCTATTGAGACCATCATCAGCAACGGACTAAACGAGACCTGTGTGGCCCAGCACGCCGTCATACCATTGGCCTTGCCGCCTCCGTTGGCCGTTATAATATACATCCCCAGTGATACCCCTTTTGCAATTACCTTCTGCATGTTTTCCCTCCTGAGTTTCATAATTTTAGTTATGTGGGTAAAACGATATTACCTCTTTTTATGATACCCTAAGTGAAACCGTTATATCAATACTATCAATTTCAGCAATTCTCAATGAACATAAAAGAAGACATAGATAGAGGGGGCACAAAGAGGGAGGAAAGTATTTTTCGCAAAGAGTAAGCCAGTCACCGTCAAAACATTGGCACTTT
>PEAC01000129.1 GCA_002753305.1 Nitrospirae bacterium MYbin6 | reverse complement strand
TGGATTGCAATGGATGGGGTTAGCAACCCCCGGCAATCAGCGGATGGCCAGTTCAGGAATCTAATATTTGTAAAATCCAAAAAGATATTGCTTGATGGAGGCATTATTGTTATAACCTGCTGTCAGGGCGCCCTCCGGCATCCAGCGTCCTTGATATTGTGCCTCCATAAAACTCCTCATACGGGCCTACCGAATAACCAGCCTTTGCAACCGCTATCAATATAACCACAAATACAATGCCCAGCACCTTCCACTCCATCTTTGAGACTAACTCCGGGGCGCTCCTTAACCCCAGGACATATACACAGAGGGCCAGGCATGCCAGACTGAATGCCGTTGAAATAACCTGTGGATTTACCCCTGGCGCCAAAGCCCAGCATATCAGCGCGCATATGGCCAATATAACCACCCCAGGCAGCGGTACAAAGGCAAGCGCCCTTAGTATGGAGTCCTCTTTTAAATACGTCCTGAGGGCAAGCCCCGGCCCAAACACCAATACCACGGCCGCAAACACGGACAGGGCAAGCCTCACAACAGACATCAGCGCGCCATGCCTTCCTGTAATAATAAACGGCTCTGATACAGCGAACCATGTTGTGGTGTCGCCGGGTGCGCCCCTTTTTGCCGCTATGCGAACCTTATATGGCCCATTGTCCGGGTTTAGGTGTAGTTTTCTCAGCACCATAACCTTTCGTGGATTTACCTTGTCCGTCAGGGGACGCCTTTCAATTGCCCCATTTGCCGACTCAATCTCCAACTGCAGGCTGTTATCCTTTAAAAACGGAAAACCTCCAATCATTATATAAAAATCGCCGCTCGATTCGTACCAATGGGAGTATGTCTCCCGGCCCGAGGCAGGCAGAAAGATCCTTAGGTTGGCCGGCACTCCGGCACGTTGTTCGGCCACATAGACCGGAGGTGGAAACTCTTCGGCATCGCCGGAGGTTGGCAAGGGGTTAGCAACCCCTGGCGTAATGGGGTTAGCAACCCCCGACGTAATGGGGTTAGCAACCCCCGGCTTAATGACGATTTCTCTGAGCGTCGAATAACTAAACCCCGAATCAAGGCGTGCCGCCGGCATTGCCATGCTGATTACTATATGTATTACCGCCATTGCCGCAATTATGTACAGATATATTTTGATATTGCCTTTTACCACATGACTGCTTCTCATCGGCTTATTGTACATAATGTGCCGGCTTATGTAAAATCCTGCCTCGACACATATATAAATTAATTTGATATATGTAACGTTCTATCTGCATTTGATTTTATTCAGACAACTATGTATAATTAATCAACAGAGGTAATGTTAAGGATATGATCGGACAGTATTTATCGAATCTCCGTAAGGAGGCGGGCCTGACGGTTGAGGAAATGGCCCTGAGGACCCGTATACGCCTTGACTATCTCAAGGCCATCGAAAATGATTCCTTAGATAAGGTTCCGGCTGACGTGTACACAAAAGGATATATTCGGACGTATTTAAAGACGCTTTCCATTGACCCTGCCGAAGGTCTGAGGATTTATGCCGAACAAAAAGGCGCAGCACACGCCGATACGCCCTCACATCAGACATCGCCCGTTGGACTGACAGATAAAAAGCCGGCTCCCAGGATTGTTATTGCCGTGGTTTTTATCACCCTGCTCAGTGCTGGATTATATTATTACGGGAACACCATTCATACAAATTTGTCTTTTTTTTCGACGAGCGTTAATAAAAACTTAACGTCGAATGTAACGTCGAATGTAACGGCGCAGGATGTCCCTCCAGCACAAAAACTTGTGGGCAGCGAGACAACTTCCATTGATGATTCTTCGCGCAAGGCTCCAGAGGAAACCCCAAAATCAAAAGAAACTGCAAAACCTACACCTCTATCCAGGCCAACCGGCACACCAGAACAGATACAGGCCATCTCTGCCGCCAAGCCCGAAGCCCTCAAGCATACACTCCAGCTCCAGGCAACATCGCTGACCTGGGTAAGTGTTCAGATAGACAACAAGGACACGCACCAAAGGCTCATGAACCCAGGGGAATCCATTGAGTGGAATGCAGGGGAGGCATTTGTCCTGAAACTCGGCAACGCCGGTGGCGTTAAGCTGACATTAGACGGTGAATATCTGGGAGTCCCCGGCGAAAGCGGCAGGGTCGTAACCATAACCCTGCCTAAAAAGACGCCAACCCCTGTGCAGTAAAACATACGGCGTGTGAAGTACCGCAGGGATATTTAGAATGATTCCTTAATTTTTGCCAGTCTATGTGCCACTTTTATCGCACTGCAAGCCATTTTCCGGGGCACACAAGTTTATTTTGTGATAAATGTATTATTTTTTTGTAAAAGCACTTGACATACAGACATGGCCTGTGCTACAGTTGCATAATGATAGGGTTTTATTTAATGGAGGCAGCCTAATAAATTAGATATATCAGTTAGTTGCAGAAAAAAGATGGGTTTAGCTCATTATCATAATTACTTTCAGGAGGTATTATAGGTATGAAAGAGAAGTTGATCTTACTAATAGTACTCATTTTAGTATGTGCAGTATCGGGGCAGTCATTCGCCTCAAAGAGTTCTTCAGCGCCTAAAAATGCGGTGTCAGCAGTATCTGAGGAGCAGCCAATCAAGTTACAGACAGAGAGCGGCCAGGGCGATCAACAACAAAGCGGCTTTTTTAAGAAGATGCAAAAGAACGTCTTTTCTTATCTACAGCAAAACGTACCTTTTATATCCACGGTATACATCGGTATGGGTTATAGAAGTTCCTCAAATCCCGACACCACGGGAGAGTCTGACTGCTCCAATCTGGTCAACGCAATTACGAGAAACAGCTTAATTGGTACTGACTATGAGTTTGTGCCAGATGGTATCTCTTCACGCGACTTGCGTGATAATTGCCATAAAGTTTCATATAACGAGTTAAGGCCAGGGGATCTCATCTTCTTCGCAAAAGGTAGAAAGCACAGAATATACCATGTCGGCGTCATAACAAAGGTACTGTTTGGCGCGGTGCATTTCGTTCATGCCTCTAGTGGCAGCGGTGTGGTCGAGACAGTCTCCGGTTCCGAGACCTGGCATCATTACTGGGGAAAGAAGTTCCACTCCTTTGGCAGATGGAAACCGGAGGTCTTTGTTAAGAAATCCAACACCTAAGTAAACTCTGTCCGCGGCCCGATTAAGCACCTGTGGCCTGTGTAAGCGCATGTGGCCTGATTACAATGCCGCCCATGGCCTGAAACAGACTTATTAAGAATCCAATCCCCGCCGTGAGGGTATACGCCCTTACGGCTGGGTTTTACACCGCCTGACTTACTTTTTTACACACCGTTTTTCTAATGCGATTGGCTTGGATTAATATCAGATTGCAGTCAAAGAACTCCTATCAGCTATCACACCAACGCCAACCATCTCTGCCGCTGGATTCTTTTGTTAATTAAATGTTAATTTACTGCATGGAAAACATCGAGATACTGGACATATCCGGTGATTTGGGAATCAGGGTACTTGCACCAACCCTTGAGGATATCTTTGTAAATGCCGCGGTAGGGTTTTATTCGCTTACAACAGCCATAGATAATGTCGAGCCTGTAACCACAGTACGAGTAAGTGTCGGGGAAGATAGCGCTGAAAGGCTCTTAGTCGCATGGCTTAATGAACTCATATATCTATTTGATACGGATAGGTTTATTGGCAAGACAGTACGGATAGAATCTTTAAGCAACAACCATGTCGTTGCCTATGTTTGTGGCGAGAGTTTTGACACTGAAAGACACGAATGTGGTTTTCTGATAAAGGCGGCCACATACCATAAGCTGTTACTTAGTAAGGGTAGTTCAGGCTGGACTGCCGAAGTAATATTCGACATATAATACACCTCATATTCAGCGCAGGAAATTGTGTTTTAGCAATTTTAAAAAAATCCGGGACCATCGTTGACATACAGCAAAGATCTGTGATAGATTGCCATAGCAGCTATGCCTCAATGAGGCAATCAACTTTTGGAGGCATTACACAATGGACATTATAGTTTCCGGCTCTATTGCCTATGACAGGATAATGGATTTCCCAGGCAGGTTTTCCGACCACATACTGGCAGACAAGATACACATGTTAAACGTATGCTTTATGATAAACGAGCTGAAGGAGAATTTTGGCGGCACGGCGGGCAACATCGCCTATGCGTTGTCTTTGCTTGGCGAAAGGCCCAATATCGTTGCCACCGCCGGACATGACTTCGGCCCATACGCCGATTGGTTTAAAGAAAACGGGATTTCTACAGACTTCATTAAAATCATACCCAAAGAACTCACAGCAGGGGCATATATCACCACAGACCTCTCCGACAATCAAATCACCGCATTTAATCCCGGGGCTATGAAGCACAGCTCGACATTTGATTTCAACTCCGTCAGCCCAAAAGAGGCAATCGCGGTCGTCGCACCCGGAAATCTCGACGATATGTTTAATTTCGTTAAGACTTATAAAGAAAAGGGGATACCATATATATTCGACCCGGGGCAGTCACTACCGGCATGGAGCGGGCAGCAGCTCAGAGAGATGATCACCGGGGCCATGATTTTCATAAGCAATGACTACGAACTCGGCCTCACAATGGAAAAAACCGGCGCCACCTCCAACGACATCCTCTCAATGGCCGAGACCTTAATAACCACAAAGGCTGAGAACGGCTCTACCGTTATCTTCAGACGAGATGGCAGACATGAATCTGTTGAAATCCCAGCGGTAATTCCGTCTAAGGTCTGTGATCCGACCGGTGCTGGCGATGCCTACAGGGCCGGCCTGGTTAAGGGACTCCTGCTTCCCGGCATGGACATTGTTCACGCGGCAAAAATGGGTGCCGCGAGCGCGTCATTTTGCGTGGAAGTATACGGCACACAGAATTACTCATTCACAAGGCAATCGTTCAACGGGAGATTCGAGGCAGAGTTCTCGGCAGGGGCTTATTAAACCGCAGGCTGGGGCACACACATGCCACACCCGGCCACTCAACACCAAGCCACGCGAATCCGGCCACATGGCCAGGCGGCTTATTCATACCCGAATATCTATGAGCCTTTTTGCGGCCCCGGCCTTGAGCTTTTGCTGGCGGATCTTCTTTCTGCCTTCTTCTTTTTTAGACCAATTGGACGATGTCTCTATTGCCCTCGTACCGATGAGACTGACAATGGGCATAACAGGCATTCTATAATCGTCAGGCATATCTGCCTCCCTGAGGCCTAAGTGTTTAATTATATAATCGGCTGAACCGGCAGATAAGTTTAACTCCAGATGAGTCTTCCGCGGCGCAACGCCCAGCACGAAATTGTAACGTCAACGAAGTATGAGTCCGGATGAAGCGGCCCTGACGCCATCTTTACCCCGATCAGCGTTGTCTTCAACCCACTGGGATTGTTATTGGCAGCGGCGTTTATTTCCCTTAACACACGATCCTCAAACTCTGAGGTAGAGCTTTCAGGTTTGATTTCGTTTAGTTTTCTCAGTAGCAGCCTTTTTGAGAGCGCCGTAACCTGCTCCCTTGCCGAACCCACGCCAACGCTGGCAATTAACGGGAGGCAGAGCTTGTCCCGTGCGCCTTCGACTGTCTCTTGTACACATGCAAGTGTGGCATCGTAACCGCCTGGTAAAATAACCCCACCGGCAGTTAAGGCGGCATTATCGGAGCACAGAAAGAGTCTCCCTGCGTTCTCACAATCTGAGCCGTTTAACAACAGGTCTATTACCAGGGAAGTCCCCTCGTACTCCTCAAAATGAATTATCGGATAGCTGCCAGGGCTGTTCATCAGCGAGTTGCTTACGGCTTCGGAGTGAAAACCTGATTTTTTAACGGCAGCCTTTGTGCCTTCCACAACGATCTCGCCGATTTCCGTTTGGCTTATGCCGCGGGGAATTTTTATCTGAAACACCGGGATGCCGGCGTCCTGGCATACGGGCCTTTTCGCCGTTCTTGCCGTCCTTATTTTTTCGATTAAAGCGGTCAGAGTAACCCTGCCGGTGGAGCCAGGGGCCTCGGCCTCACAGGCCCCTGCTATGGCCTCCTCTACGTCAGGCGGGACCGACGAGGCCACTTTCTTATACAGCTCGACAATCCCGTCCAATAGTTTCAGCATCTACACACTTAACTCCTGCCCTTATTTTGGTTTATCAATCGGAGGATGTCCTTGCGGCAAAGCGCCGCCAGCGTCGCCGGCACCCGGAGCCTGGTCTGCCTTTACCGATGTATTTTTTATCACAAAGTCATCCAGGGCCTTTTTATCGACCTGTACTTTATAGTTTTTTTCTATACCCATGTAGTAATCGTCGAATGCCTTGTTTTTCTTCTCCTCCGAAAGGAGCTGGGTTATCATGTCCTTTGCGGAGTCAAAGTCAACCTTTTTAGATGGCTTTATGTCCGTCATCTTTATAATGTGATAGCCAAATGTAGTCTTAACCGGGGCGCTCACTTCACCTTTTTTAAGTTTAAACACGGCCTCGTCAAATGAAGGCTCCATCTGGCCCTTCGAGAAAAACCCAAGGTCTCCGCCCTTGTCAGCCGTCATCTTGTCTATTGAGACGGCCTTGGCAACTGACGCAAAGTCTGTGCCCTTCTTTATTTTTTCCGCTGCCTCTTTGGCCTCTCCCTCGGTCTTTACCAGGATATGGCTTGCCTTTATCTGCTCTGGTGATGAGAAGTCTTTTGAGTTATTATCGTAATACGCCTTTACTTCTTCAGGGGTAACCTTTGACATCTCAGGTTTAAAGGCCTTCTGTACCAGCGTGTTCACCAGATTGACCTTCTTGAACTCTTCGACCTTCCCG
This sequence comes from Nitrospirae bacterium MYbin6, assembly GCA_002753305.1. Classification (GTDB taxonomy): domain Bacteria; phylum Nitrospirota; class Thermodesulfovibrionia; order Thermodesulfovibrionales; family Magnetobacteriaceae; genus Magnetominusculus. Next base: position 654 of record PEAC01000129.1, on the reverse strand, counting down.
GCAAAGACAGGTTCTTTATCTATACCGGACTTTTTGGCCTCAATAGTGAGCAACTCGGTCTTTTTCATTTCATCTATGAGTTTGGTAATGCCCTCCTTGCCTTTGAAATACTGTTTTACCTCAGGTGGGAGCTTCGCCATTTCACTTTCTATACGTGCCGCGGTTATTGAGGCGTCTCCGATTTTAATAATCGGGGTTGTGTCGGACGGGCCGCCTTCAGCGCCGCCGCCTGTGTGTTTCTTAATGAAGCCTTCCATGGCCTTCTGGTCAACTTGAATATTGTAACCCTTTTCGATTTGAGCGACATAGGCGTCGAATGCCTTTTTCTGCTTTTCGGAGGTCAGGTATTGAATTATCATGTTTTTCGACGGCTCGAACTCCAGTTTTGACGACGGCTTAATGTCAATGACCTTTATTATGTGATAGCCGAACTGGGTCTTAACTACTGGACTTACCTCGCCTTTTTTCAATTTAACAACAGCCGCGTCAAACGTCGGGTCAAGCTGCCCTTTCACAAAGTATCCCAGGTCTCCACCCTTTGCCCCGGAGGCCTTGTCCAGTGAAGACTCCTTCGCTATGGCTGCAAAATCACCGCCTTTGTTCACTTTTTCCAATATCTTTTTCGCATCTTCTTCTGTCTTAACCAGTATGTGG
>PEAC01000010.1 GCA_002753305.1 Nitrospirae bacterium MYbin6 | reverse complement strand
GGGAGGCCGTTTTTAGGCTTGCCGAGGGGATAAGGGACTCATGTAAGAATCTCAATCTCATTGGGCTGATGGCAATGCCGCCGTTTTTTGAAGACCCCGAAATGGCGAGGCCATATTTCAGGAGATTAAGAGGCATCAGCGACTCTCTCGCTTTGTATGGATACCGCCTTGGGGAACTTTCAATGGGGATGTCAAATGATTTTGAGGCGGCAATCGAAGAGGGCGCCACGATGGTCAGAATTGGCAGTGAGATCTTTGGCCAGAGGTAAGACAACTGAAGGGGCAATTGTGAATCCCTGGGGGCAGATAAACGCCGCGCGCCTCATTAATACATTCATAGAGCTGATTCAGATAGACTCGCCGCCGTTTGGTGAGCAGGAAATTGCCATGAGGCTATCAAGGCATCTTCTGTCTCTGGGGCTTTCCGTAGAGACTCAAAACTACGGCAGCTCGTTCAACCTGATAGGGCGTATGAGGGGCGCCATGCGCGGCGTGGAGCCAATTATACTGAGCAGCCACATGGACACGGTTGAATCCACAAAGGGACTGAGATATATACGGCAGGACGGTATAATTAAAACCGATGGCCGGACGATTCTTGGGGCCGATGACAAGAGTGGCATTGCCGAGATTCTTGAGGCCCTCCATGTGCTGAAAGAACAGGGCCTTCCACACGGCGACATCGAGGTGGTCTTTACCTCAGCCGAGGAGCGCGGCCTTGTCGGGGCGAAGAATTTGAACTTCCATGATCTGAAAGGCCGCACGGCCCTCGTCTTTGACAGCAGCGGAAGTATCGGCAGGGTGGTCCTTGCGGCCCCGACTCACGACAATTATGTGATGCGCGTAATCGGACGTGCTGCTCATGCCGGCATAGAGCCTCAGCGTGGTACAAGCGCGATTAAGGCCGCCGCAAAGATAATTGCCGCAGTGCCCGATGGCCGCATTGATTCCTACACCACGGCAAATATCGGGACGATTCATGGCGGTACGGCAACGAACATAGTCCCAAAAGAAGTGGTTATGGAAGGTGAGGTGCGCTCCCATGACGCCGATACCCTGGAAAGAACAATAAAGGACATCTTCGACACAGCACTGGCAATAGCTAAAAAGAATCAGGTAAAACTACAAATCGACCGGCATCGCCAGTACCACGGCTTTCATATAAGCGAGGATGATGAGTTTGTAAGGCTTATCGCAGATGTGTGCAGGGAGCAGCGGATAACCCCGGAGTTAATAGTGTACGGAGGCGGGTCGGACGCAAATATATTTAACAGCAATGGGATTAAGTCCTTTGCGATTTCCTCGGGAATGCAAATGCCTCACACAACGGATGAGTTTATATTGGAGGAAGACCTCTGCAGCGCGGCACGCCTGCTGCTTGGGATTATAAGGGCAGTTGCTTCAGGGACGATTGAAAATTGAAATGCCGCTGTTTGGGGCTTATTATATTCTGAGAAAATGTTTGACAAATTCATTCGACATTTGCATAATAGTATGTGGCATAGAGTAATACTGTAGAGTGAGGTTTTTTTTAGGAGTTTGGAAACAGGCAAAACGTTTTACGTTATGTTATATTATGGCGTGTACAACTATGAAGGAAAACAAAGCTTAAATGGCTAAAATCAATTTCGCACCTAAGAGAATACTCATAATCGACGATTTTTCAGAGTTTCGGCATTCGGTAAAAAAGATGTTCCAGGCCATGGGGGCAGTTGACATTGACGACACAGGCAGCGGCGACGACGCGGTAGATAAGATTGCCTCAAAGCCATATGATATAATTTTATGTGACTACAATCTGGGTGAGGGTAAAAGAGACGGCCAGCAAATCCTTGAGGAGGTCAAGCACAGGGAACTGCTCCGTTACTCGACATGCTTTATTATGGTAACGGCGGAAAACACAATGATGATGGTCATGGGCGCTATGGAGTATAAGCCGGACGACTATCTGACGAAACCATTTACGAAAGACGCCCTGTTGAACCGGCTTGAGAAGCTATTAGATAAAAAAAGCGATTTCGAAGGCGTTGAAAAGGCAATACATCGCAAAGACTACCTGGCAGCTATGCAGGTATGTAACGCGCGCATCGCGGAAAAACCAAAGAACATGTACGAGTTTCTTCAGATAAAGGCGGAGTTGTCCATAACATTGGGCAGTTACCATGACGCCGAGCAGATTTACGACACAATAATCGCCATAAGAAGGGTGCCGTGGGCATTGATAGGGCTGGGCAAGGTTTTTTTCCATACACACAGATTCCTTGAGGCAAAAGAGGTATTTCAGGAGTTGGTCGACGAACACAGGGCGCTGGTGGAGGCCTATGACTGGCTGGCAAAGACCCTTGATGAACTAGGGGACACGAAAGAGGCACAGAATGTCTTAACCAGGGCAGCAGATATATCGCCAAAGGCGATACTCAGACAAAAGGCCCTGGCAAATATGGCAGTAAAAAACAAGGATTTGAACACTGCGGAGAAATCGTTTAAAAGCGCCGTAGATATGGGCAAGACATCATGTTTTAAAGAGGCTACCGACTACACCGGACTGGCCAAGGTGATGATTGAAAAGAAGACACCCGAAAAGGCCATAGGAATCCTGGAGGAATCGAAAAAGGTATTTGAAGGAGACCCTGAGTCAAGCCTTCAGGCCTCTGTAGTACAGGGACTGGCCTATAAGGATATGGGAGACGAAGCAGGCCTAAAAAAAGCCCTTGATGAGGCCTCATCGCTGTTTGACTCCGTGAGGAGTACGATGTCAGCGGATGCGTCTCTGGATATGGCAAATTCCTTCTTTCAGCTTGGAGAGAAAGAAAAGGCAAGCAGGATAATGCAGGATGTCGTTAAAAATAACCACGACAACGATAAATTACTCAAAAAGGCGCAGGCAGTGTTCGATAAGGCCGGTATGAAAGACGAAGGCTCGAATATGATTGCCGCAACGAAAAAGGAACTTGTCAGGATAAACAACGAAGGCGTAATGCTTGTGAGAAACGGCAAGCTGCAGGAGGCCATTGAGTATTTCGAAAAAGCAGCCGGTGGGGCGCCGGAAAACAAGATTATAAATGCCAACGCGGCCCAGGCCATCCTGATGTATATGCAAAAAAGCGGCAAAACTGATAAGCATATACACCAGGTCAAGCAGTATCTTGAGAAAATAAGAAGAGTTGACCCGTCTTACGATAAGTATCATTCGCTCATTGCGTTGTTTCAAAAAGTAGTAGCAGTGTAAATACTGTATAAATAAAGATAGCGAGGCAGGGAATTTATGGAAACCGAAAATAAAGAAAGCAAACTGGATTTTTCCACGATATTGGCGTCATCCGTACACGATATGAAAAATTCACTTAGCGTCCTGATAAATCATCTTGATGAGGTGGTAGAATATTTCGAGAAAAAATCTGACTCATCAACCAAGCTCCTGTCTCAGCTCCAGTACGAGGCCAAGCGCGTAAATAATAACCTCATCCAGCTTCTCTCGCTCTACAGGCTTGAAAACTCGCTCTACTCGCTTAATGTATCCCATACACTGGTCTATGATCTGATAGACGAGGTAGTTTCACAAAACATGTCGCTGATGGAATATAAGGGTATAGGTATTGAGATAGATTGCCCCGATGACCTTTACTGGTTTTTCGACAAGGAACTCATAGCCGGTGTTTTAAACAGCATAATGAATAACTCGTTTCGCTATACGAAGGACATGCTTCGGGTGACGGCCTGTGAAGTGGATTCATCCCTGGCTATTTGTGTTGAGGACAACGGGCAGGGCTATCCGGCTTCGATGCTTGATGACTGTGCAAGTAACAACCACCAGATAAGTTTTACGACAGGAAGCACGGGGCTAGGCCTGTATTTTTCCGATATGGTAGCGAGGTTTCATAAAAATAAAGATAAAGAAGGTTACATATCCCTGGCAAACGGCGGCGTCCTGGGGGGTGGCATTTTTTGCATACACCTGCCATAGGATTGTTTGGCGTTTTGGGGTTAATCTCTGTGTTATCCGGCAAGAAGAATTAAAGTGGGGCGGATAATTTCCATAGCAAATCAAAAGGGTGGTGTTGGCAAGACAACGACGGCCATTAATCTTGCCGCATCAATTGCGCTTGCGGGGAAGAATATCCTGATTGTCGACACCGACCCGCAGTGTAACTCGACAAGCGGTGTGGGCATTAACAGAAATCACATCACTAAGAGCATCTATGACGTGTATACATCAAAATATTCTATAGAGGAGACGATAATAGGCACGTCGTTTGAGCATCTCCATATTGTGCCGGCCTCCGTTGATTTACTGGCAGTGGAGATAGAGCTTGTCTCAAGGGAAAGGCGCGAGTGGGTGTTGTCTGATGCACTCAATTTAATAAGGGAGGCGTATCAGTACATATTCATCGACTGTCCGCCGTCACTGGGGCTGTTAACGCTGAATGCCCTTGCAGCTTCTGATTCTGTCATAATCCCCGTACAGTGCGAGTACTATGCGCTGGAGGGCCTCAGCATGTTGACACGTACGATAAATCTTGTGCAAAGGTCCTTTAATCCGGCCTTGGCTATTGAGGGAATCCTGCTTACCATGTATGACGCCAGAAACACGCTCTCAGCCCAGGTGGCGGCCGAGGTGCAGACTTATTTTGACAAACGGGTATATACAACGATAATTCCACGAAACGTAACGCTGGGAGAGGCTCCGGGGCATGGCAAACCGGCCCTCTACTACGATGTCCGCTCAAAGGGCGCTCAGACATATCTGTCACTGGCACGGGAGGTGTTAAATGAAAAAGGCATTGGGCCGAGGCCTTGACGCCCTCATCCCTCAGGAAGGCGAAGAAATACACAATGTCGAGATCGAAAAGGTATTGCCAAACCCGAACCAGCCGCGCAAACACTTCGACGAAGCGGCACTCGCACAATTAGCCTCATCAATAACCGCCCAGGGCGTAATCCAGCCTGTACTGGTATCAAGAAACGGCGACGGCACGTTTACGCTGATTGCCGGAGAGAGGAGATGGCGCGCCTCAACGCTTGCCGGGCTGAAGAAGATTCCCTGCGTAATCAGAGATAAAAACCGCGAAGACTCGCTTGAAATTTCACTAATAGAAAATATCCAGAGAGAAAACCTCAACCCGGTTGAGACCGCGGCGGCCTTTCAAAGGTTGATAGACGAGTTTGGCCTTAAACAAGAGGACATAGCCGTAAAGGTCGGTAAAGACAGGGCCACAGTGGCTAACTATCTGAGGCTGTTAAATCTTCCCGGTGAAATCAGAGACTACCTTGTCTCCGGCAAACTGACCGCCGGGCACGCACGGGCAATCCTCTCTGTATCCAGCCGGCCGCTCCAGCTTGAGGCGGCAGCCCATGTGATAAAAAACTCCCTGAATGTCCGCGAGACTGAGCAATACTGTAAGAGGCTCCAGGAGGAAAAACCTCCCAAAGAAGCGCCCAAAAGAGACCCCTACATAGCCTCCGTAGAAGAGGAACTGATAAAGACCCTGGGTACAAAGGTGCGCATAGACTACAACGGCAACAAGGGCAGGATAGTCCTCGAATACTATACGCTGGATGAGTTAAACCGATTGATAGACATACTGAGAATATAATCAATATACTGAGAGATGAAGGCAGCCGTAATTATACCATCAAGATATGCGTCGACACGTTTTGACGGGAAACCGCTTGCCCCGATAAACGGCCGCCCCATGATAAGGCATGTCTATGAGAACGCGAAAAAGGCATCGCTGGCAGACATGGTAATTGTCGCAACCGACGACGACAGGATTTATAGCGCTGTTATCGGCTTTGGAGGCAACGCAGTGATGACAGGCGCTCAGCACCGCAGCGGTACGGACAGGATTTCCGAGGCAGCGGCAGCCCTGAACTACGATATTATTGTCAACGTCCAGGGGGACGAACCCCTGATAAGACCAGAGATGATAGACACTGTGATAGAGCTGTTAGGCGACAGCCGTGCTGATGTTGCGACGTTGAAAAAGCAGATAACCACGCCGGATGAGGCATTTGACCCCAACGTGGTAAAGGTAGTGGCCGATAGGGAAGGCTTTGCCATGTATTTCTCGCGGGCACCTATACCCTACTACAGGGATCTGGCCATAATCACCAAAGACGGTTTTGCATTTAAAACATGGAAAGAAGGCCAAATGCACTACTATAAACACATAGGCATCTACGGCTATCGCAAGGACATTCTTATGCGCATGGCTGCACTGAAGGAGAGCCATCTGGAGATGGCGGAGTCGCTTGAGCAACTGAGGGCGATGGACAACGGGATAAAAATAAAGGTCGGCTTAACTCACCACGAGACCATAGGGGTGGATTGCCCGGTTGACATAGAGAAGGTTGAAAAATGGCTAAATACATATTCCTGACCGGTGGAGTTGTGTCATCGCTTGGCAAGGGGATAGCCGCCTCGTCAATAGGGGCGCTCCTTGAGGGCCGTGGACTTAGCGTAAACCTCCAGAAACTTGACCCCTATATAAACATAGACCCGGGTACGATGAGCCCCTTTCAGCACGGTGAGGTGTTTGTCACCGAAGATGGCACGGAGACCGACCTCGACCTCGGACACTATGAACGCTTCACACACATCCGCACAAACATTGCAAGCAACTACACCTCCGGAAAGATATACTTTAACGTAATAAAAAAAGAACGCCAGGGGGACTACCTCGGCGAGACCGTCCAGGTAGTGCCGCACATAACGGACGAGATAAAATCTGTGATAAAGGCCCTGAGTCCCGGCGTGGATGTGGTTATAGTGGAGATAGGCGGCACAATCGGAGACATAGAGAGCCTGCCGTTTCTGGAGGCAATCAGACAGATACGCTATGACGTGGGCAAGGAAAACGTCTTCTACATCCACCTCACCCTTGTGCCATACATAAACAGCGCCAGAGAACTAAAGTCAAAACCCACTCAGCACAGCGTCAAGGAACTCCGCGCCATAGGCATACAGCCGGACGCGCTCCTGTGTCGCTGCGACAGGCCGCTGCCCGAGGAGATGAAAAGAAAAATAGCGCTCCACTGCAACCTTGACTATGGGGCCGTGATAAGCGCCCTTGACGTAAAAACAATCTACGAAGTCCCCCTTGTGCTGCATGAAGAGGGCCTTGATGAGCTGATTACTAAAGTATTTAACCTGCCTACTCCCCCCCCTGACCTAACGGTCTGGAAAGAAGTTGTACGAAGGATTAAGGAACCGGCACATAAGGTCGCCATAGCCATGGTAGGCAAATACATAGACTATCAGGACGCCTATAAGAGCCTCATAGACGCGCTCATCCACGGAGGCATAGCAAACGACGCCGAGGTCGTCTTTCAGTGGATTGACTCCGAGGAGATAGAACGAATCGGGCCGAATCTTCTGCTTTCAGAGGTGGACGGCATACTAGTCCCCGGGGGGTTTGGCAACAGGGGTATTGAGGGAAAGATTCAGACGGCCCGGTACGCCAGGGAAAAGAAGATCCCCTACTTCGGGATTTGCCTGGGAATGCAGTGCGCCGTTATAGAATTCGCAAGGCATATCTGCTCCCTCAACAAGGCCAACAGCTCTGAGTTTGACGAGGGCACCCCGGCCCCGGTAATCTATCTGATGGAACAGTGGTATGACTTCAGAAAGGGCCGTATCGAGAAACGCTCTGCCGAAAGCGCCAAAGGAGGCACGATGAGGCTTGGGGCCTATCCATGTACTCTCACCCCAGACACAAAGGCTTATGGCGCATACGGGCGCGCTGAAATATTTGAGAGGCACAGGCACAGGTACGAGTTTAACAACAACTACCGAGAGCTGTTCACATCAAATGGGCTTGTCATAAGTGGACTCTCCCCCGACGGTGAACTCGTTGAAATCGTCGAGCTTGTCGGCCATCCGTGGTTTGTTGGCTGCCAGTTCCATCCCGAGTTTACCTCCAAACCGACAGAACCGCACCCCCTTTTCAGGGCATTTATTGAGGCCGCGCTAAAAGAAAAGAAGCCGCTCTTCCCGTATGAGAGAAAACCCCTGCACTACATTAAGGGCGGCCACAGGCTATAGATGCTATCCGACGCACAGGCAATCGACACGGCAATCGAAGTGCTGCAGACCGAGGCCGACTCGATTCTGGCCCTGAGATCCAGAATTGACGGGAAATTCATGGCCGCCGTACAGATAATATACGAAAGCAAGGGCAAAACCGTGGTAATCGGCATGGGCAAGTCCGGCCTGATTGGCAAGAAGATAGCCGCTACGCTGGCCTCAACCGGGACGCCGGCGTTCTTTGTCCATCCGGCTGAGGCGGGACACGGAGACCTCGGCATGATAACCGCAGATGACGCCATCATAACCATATCAAACAGCGGCGAGACAAACGAAATCATACAACTTATCCCATTTTTCAAACGATTTGGCGTAACCCTGATATCTCTGGTCGGCAACATAAACTCGACACTTGCCAGGGCCTCTACGGTTGCCATAGACATATCTGTGGAGAAAGAGGCCTGCCCACTGGGCATCGTGCCTACGTCGTCAACCACCGCGGCAGCCGCCATGGGCGACGCACTGGCCGTTGTGCTGCTTAAGAAACGGGGATTTAAACAGGATGACTTTGCGTGCCTGCATCCGGATGGAAGCCTCGGCAGACGGCTGCTTATAAAGGTACAAGACGTTATGTTAAAAGAAGACAACCTGCCCTATGTCGGGGCGGATACAAAACTGATGGACGCAGTAATAGAGATATCCTCAAAACGCCTCGGACTTGCCCTGGTCGTAGACAGTGAAAAACGCATGATAGGCATAGTGACAGACGGAGACCTCAGAAGAGGCCTTCAGAAATGGGGAAAGGAACTCTACTCTAAAGAAGTTTCCTCGATAATGTCGGTGAACCCCCGGACAATCTCAGAGGATGAGCTTGCCGCTAAGGCCCTTTCAATTATGGAGAAACACTCGATAACATCGCTTGTTGTCCCGGATACGGACGGCCTGGCAGATGGAAAGGTAAAAGGGATTATTCACATCCACGACATCCTGAAAAAGGGGATAGTGTGACGCCCCTCCCTATGTGGTAGTATCCTCAATCAGGCCATAGTCCCTTAGCAATGTCAGTAGTTTTTTCGTGTCTATGGGTTTGACGAGATAATCGGTACAGCCGCCGCTGTAGTAGGCCTCAATGATGTCTTTAGGCGAGTCAAGGGCAGTGGTCATGATTATCTTCGCCTCGTTGCTGGGTTTAATCTTTGCGAATTTTTCCTTGTCTCTCATAAGCTTTAATGCCTCCATGCCGTCTAATTCGGGCATCATGATGTCCAGACAGACAAGGTCATAAGGATCGGCAGCTTCTATCGCCCTGGTAAATGCCTCCACGGCCTCTCTGCCGTTTATGGCGACATCACAGGCGCCATATGGCGCCAGCAGCTTTTGGAGCAGCCTGCGGGACGTAAAATCGTCTTCAACTACTAGTACCTTCATGTTTACACTCCTTAATAAATTATTAGTATGTGTTATCAGTACATGTCTATTTATATCAGTACATGACTATTTCCTGTCTGCCGGATCAAATTCGGCGTCTGATACCGAATTTAACCTGTTAGTATTCTGGTTAGCATTCTGTGATTCGCTCTGTTTAAGTTTGACCTCAAACCCGAGGGCCATTGCCGTTATCTCCGAGGCCTGTGTAGACAGCGTCCGATATACAGATTTTATCTCCATCCTGTAGGCAAAACACGGCCAAAGTAAGACCATTAATATGATGGGGACGACAAATTCATGTGTTTTTTTCGGCGTAACACCCTTTATCATATCCATAATGCAGTTATAGGCAAACTTTAAAATATAAATAACTAAAAAGGCAGCAAAGATTCCCGACGTCGCCACCCAAAGTATAAATGCCAGGGCTGAACGAGCGCTTAGACCTTCGTCGTCGCTTTCTCTGAGTTTATACGCAAAGTTCAGGAATTTAATATCGGCGCAGTCGACCCCCCTGAAAGAGTACAGCCAGTACATTGCCAGCAAGATCCATATAAAAAAAATGGCGCGTGCCAGGATAAACCTGTTTTCATATAAATACTGCAAAAGGCTCCAGGGCCTTTTCACCATAAGTTACCTCATGCCGCGTAATTTGCACTCCAGACAGCGCTATCTGCCATGTATAGCTATTGTAATACATTACGATTAATTAATACATGTGATTTTTCCGGCGCGTAGGGGTATCAGCAAAAATAATTTTACTTTTAAGTTGACATTTCTGCGTATATTTGATTTAAATAAGAGGGGCCAGATAGGCGTCGAGGGCTGTGGAGCTGTAGCTGTGAGCATTCCGCATCGGCAGCCCGGCTGATGGAATGAGGCAACTGGTATTATAAAAACCCTCTAAAAACGAAAAGCGAGGTAGAGAAAATGAAACGTATCGTAGTAATTGGGGGCGGAAGCGGGGGAGTGATGTTTTCTAACCGTATGAGGAACGCATTCCCTCCGGAAGAAGTCGAAATTACAGTAATCGAAAGAAGCGAAAAGCATTTTTACCAACCGGCATTCACGCTGGTAGTCTTTGACCTGGACGACCCTGCCAATCTGATGAGGCCGACAAAGGATCTGTTCTTCGAGGGAATCAAACTCGTCCACGACGAGGCCACAAAAATCGACGCGGCAAATAACAAGGTGACAACGGCCAAAAGCGGCGATTTGTCATACGATTACCTGGTCATAGCAACCGGCGCGAAGCTAATCTACGACGAAGACCCCGAGGGGCTGAAAGAGGGCCTTGAGAAAGGCTCCAACGTATTTAACTTTTATAAACTCGACGGGGCGATAAAACTTCGCGACGCGCTGAAGAATCTCGACGGCGGCACGGTAGTCTCCTCCGTATGCTCAATGCCCATAAAGTGCCCGGCCGCTCCGATGAAGTTCATCATGATGGCCGAAGATATGGCAAGGCAAAAGGGCATAAGAAACAAGTTCAAATTTATATTTACCACACCGATGCCGGCAGTGTTCAGCAGGGAGCCATACGCCTCAAAACTGAATTCAATCTTTGCGTCGCGTGGAATTGAGACTGTGGCAAACTTCAACCCATCTGAGGTGGATTACGATAAGGGCGTCTTAAAGGATTTCGGTAAAAAGGAAGTAAAGTTCGACACACTGACAATTACCCCTCCTCATGGCGGTGAGGCGGTAATAGAAAACTCCGAGGGTGTGGGCGATGCCGCGGGCTGGATGACATGCGACAAACACCTGATGGTGAGCAAGAAATACAGCAACATGTATGGCATAGGCGACGCAACGGACTTCCCTACGTCAAAGACGGCCTCAGGCATAAGGAAACAGGCAAAGGTGCTGGTAGCGCGCCTGGCGGCAGACATCACGGGTATTCCAACGAAGGCCGCATATGACGGTGAGATCATCTGCCCTATGCTGACAAGAAATAAACGTGTCATGTTTGCACACTTCAATTATGACGAGGCCATATCACCCGCAATTGAAAGTTATGCTAACTGGGTCCTAAAAGTCCACATGCTCAGGCCGCTTTACTGGAATCTCATGTTGAACGCGTTAGTTTAACCTATGAAAAACAATTTTGAGGAGTGTAGAGATGCCTAAGAAAACAGTCACACCAACAAATGGCAACGAACAAATGGCCGCACAGGAGCAAATGGCCGCGCAGATAGATGAGCTATACGGGAAGTTTAAGATTATCGAGAACTTCGCCGGCGACGTCATGCCGGGCATGGAAAAGGCGATGAGAGAGATAAACTCGACCTTAAACGACCTCAGAATAAGATTTGAGCGGGACGAAACCCTTCAGCTCCTCAAGAGTATCGGCGACAACATCCCGACATTTGTTGAGCTGCTGAAAATCATGCAGGCCTTCAAGGGTTTTGCCGACGATGTCCTCCCAACCTCTGACAAGGTGATGAAAGAAGTTACTCCAACTATCAATGCCCTCAGATATGCCTATGAGAAAGACGAAACGCTGGAGTTGTTAGTGAAAACCGGCGACAGCATTCCGACTTTCATTAAGTTAATAGACTTTCTGACCAGATTTGACAAGAGTGGAGACCTTGACTTCACACTAAGCGCAGCGTTTGCCAAAGAGACGGAATACATGATCAGGGGTATGGAAAAGTGTGCCGTCCGTACGATGCAGCAGCTTATGGAAAAACCCCTTAAGCCGGGTTTAAAGAACATATTCTCGGCCTTAAAAGACCCGGAAGTTCAGAAAGGGTTTGTCTTAATGACCACATTCGCCAGAAATATGCCCCAGTGTATGATAGAGACCATAGAAGAAAGTGGTGGCAAGGTAAATCAATAGACATAACGCGTGACTTCCGCTTTCGCGGAAATCACGCGCTATTTTATGTTTAATGCTTTAAAATTGTTTTTATAGTGAGGTCAAGGGGGCGCGCTCCCTTGCGGGAGTTTGAGGGCAGCGCCCTCAATGTCTTAAGTTGTTTGTCCGTTTTACGTAACTCCCTTTTCATTTAAAAACGCCGAGTACTTCTTGTCTGTTCCCATAATATGTTTGGTCAGCCATTCCTTCAGGAAATTCAGCAGCGCTAAGTCGACCATTGCCTTTCCGTCTTTAAATTGCCTCTGGAAATCGATGACTTTTTTTGTAAGTTCGTCATGTTCCTGTTTATGTCCCAAGGCCCAGGGAAACGAATACCTCTTAAGCAGTTTCTCTTCGGCGGCAAAATGGTATTTCGTATAATCTATCAACTCATCAAGAATCGGGCCAATGGAGCTGCTGCCCTTTTTTGTCGATAGAGACTCAAAAAGTCCGTTGAGCAGGCCTACGATTTTCTTGTGGTGCATATCGAATTCCCCGATATTTACACTCAGGCCGGCATTCCATGTTATCAGTGACATAACAAATCTCCTCTTAAAACCTGTAATCCTTCTCAAATACACTCAGACAAGCCTCCACGACATCGGGGTCGTAGAGAATCCCTTTCTGAGCGGCAATTTCCCCGAGGGCCATCTCAAGCCCAAGGGAAGGGCGATAGGGCCTGGGCGAAGACATCGCCTCAACTACATCGGCCACATTCAATACCCTGGCCTCGACAAGGATATTCCTGCCGTTGAGGCCTAAAGGATAGCCTGAACCGTTGTGTTTTTCGTGGTGCTGTAAGATAATATCGGCAAGCGGGAATGTGAAATCGATTTTTTTCAACATTTCATAGCCTGCCATTGAGTGCGTCTTTACAAGGGCACGCTCAACCTCTGTAAGTCCTGCCGGTTTCGTAAGAATCTCTGATGGCACGCGCAGTTTCCCAATGTCATGAAGCATGGCGGCTATCTTTATCCTGAATATAACGTCCTCGGACAGGTCCATCTCGGCCACAATTGCCTCGGAAAGCCTGGCCACGCGGCACTGATGGTTTGCCGTGAAGGGATCTCTGCCCGTGAGGGCAAGGCCAATTGCCTCAACGGTTGCAGTAAGCATTCTCTTCAACTGCTCGTGGCGTTCTTGTAGCGGTAATTGGGTCTGCCTTTTTGGCGCGGCATCTCTGGCAGTGCCGAGGGCATACCACTTATCACCATATCTCAAGGTGGAAAGTGACAGTTCAACCGGAAACTCTGTGCCGCTTTTTCGCCGCGCAACCACCTCTGTCGTCTTGCCCAAAACAGCCCCTATGCCGGATTTGCCGAAGAATCCTTCATCGGCCTTGTCGCGGCGGCCTGGAGGCGCAACTAAGGTGTGAATGTCCATTTCGAGCGCCTCCTCTTCTGTGTATCCGAAGAGCCGTTGAGCGCCCTTGTTCCAAAAATATACCTTGCCGGCTTCGTCTGCCATTATTATGGCATCAACCGGGAAGGCGCTTATCTGTCTGAGGAGTTCGTTATTTCTTAGCAGCGTATCATCTGTTTTACTTCTCGTTACACACTTTAAGATCTTAGATATCGAATCAAACAAGTCATCCTTATTTATTGGTTTTTTTATATAGGCGTCAACCCTGAGTTCAATGGCCTGTATCAGATAGGATACCTCGGTAAATGCGGTCGTTACCACAATAGGGGTGTCCGGGTTGATTTGTTTAATCTGCTTTATCATCTCAATGCCGTCCATAAGCGGCATTTTTATATCAGTTATGACGATATCGGGCATTTTGACTGTAAAAATCGATAGGCCCTCCTGACCGTCCCTTGCTGTGTAGACCGTCTTAAAGCGCCGTGTAAGAAACCTGAGCAGCCCCTCTCTGACCTTGTCGTCATCCTCGACGTACAGGACTGAGACATCGACTGTGGCAGCAATTGCTTTTTGATCATCCATTTTTAACATTTATAATCACCGCCTGTTCGTCACAGCCTGGGAATTTGGAACATCGTATGCAATCTCCCCAGATCTTCTGGGGCAGCGATGCCTTGTCTATCTCCTTAAACCCTAAGCGTAAGAAAAAATCCTTGACATATGTCAGCGCAAACACATTCTGTAAGCCCAACCCTATGGCCTCCTCCTTGCAACAATCAATCAGACGGCGCCCAATCCCCATTCTTTGTACCGCCTCTCGCACGACCAGAGATTTTATCTCCGCCAAGTCTTCCCACAAGACATGCAGCGCACACGCCGCGACAATTTCCCCGGCCTCACTCACACATACATGGTAATCCCTGACATTTTCATACAGCTCGTTTAACGGCCGCGGAAGCATCACCTCTTTGGCGGCATATTCATTTATCAGTTTATGTACATACCCGATGTCGCCGATAACTGTCTTTCTGATTTTCAACTATTTCATATCCCTTTAGTATGGCGCGTATATTTATAGGCAGGGCCTTGAGCATACACTCGGACATATCGCTTTCAATGGCGCCGAGCAGGTCTTCCTTTCCAATAAGGCCGGTAACGGCTGCCACAGCCCCAAGCATAATCATGTTTGCAACTTTGGTGTTGCCAAGTTCAGTTGCCATTGAGGTTACATTTATGCCGATAGCGCCGTTATATTTATTGTCGCTGGTCATCAGCGATGAGTCATAAAACAGGTAACCGTCTTTATCAAGCCGCGGCGTGAACTTATTCAAAGATGCCTCCGTAAACACTACAAGTATGTCGGCGTGTTTAAACACCGGTGAGCCAATGCGCTCATCCGATATTACAACCGTGCAATTAGCTGTGCCGCATCGCATCTCTGCCCCATAGGACGGAAACCAGGTTACCTCCTTTCCATCCATCATAGCGGCATTGGCTATTACCTTTCCCATGAAAAGGATGCCTTGCCCACCGGAGCCTCCTATTAAAATCCTTGTTTCCACTTATCCGTATAAATCTTTTATTATTCCGTCTTTATAAACGGCCATCATCTCATTTTTAATCCATTTCATCGAATCCGCCGGCGTATAATGCCAGTCCGTAGGACACGGCGACAGGATCTCAAGAAAGCTGAATCCTCTGTTTTCCAACTGGTTTTCAAATACCTTTTTTATCAGTTTCCGTGTGACCAGGACATGTTTAATATCCTGAACAGAGGAGCGCGCCACGAAGGCCGCCCCATCTATGGTAGCAATCAATTCGGATACCTTAAGCGGATAACCTTCGTTCTTTGCGGACTTGCCCTTAGGGGACGTAGTTGTCTGCTGCTTCAGAATCGTAGTAGGGGCCATCTGCCCGCCGGTCATGCCGTATGTGGCGTTGTTAATAAAAAATATCGAGAGATTTTCGCCCCTGTTTGCTGTATGTATAATTTCGGCAGTACCGATAGCGGCCAAATCGCCGTCGCCCTGGTACGAAAACACAATAGCGTCAGGATGTACCCTCTTAAGGGCAGTGGCAACGGCGGGAGGCCTGCCGTGGGCGCACTCTATGACATCGAAATTAAAATAATCATAGGCAAATACGGCACAACCCACCGGGGCAATCCCAATGACGCGCTCCCTGATGCCAAGCTCGTCGATGACCTCGGCAATCATCCTGTGCACGATGCTGTGCCCGCAACCCGGACAGAACCGAAACGGCGTATCAGTGAGGCTTTGTGGCCGTGTAAATACCTTTTCCATTCGCATACCCTCTGTTTGGGACTAATCCCTCTTCGCGCATACTATACTCTTATCCAGATTATAACATATTTAACAGATAATTAAACAAATAAAAAAAGCGCGTGAAGTGAAGTCTGTGCGCACTCTGGCGAAACTCCTGGTATGTCAAAAACTATGCCAACATCAGATCTTGCAGACGGCTGATTAACTCCTCACAGCTATTCTAATCACTCTGCCGTTGACTTTAGCTTATGTACCTTTCTCCTTCTGGTGATAAACGCCATTATTTTAGACATTAAAAACGCCGGGTCGTTTTTCAGCATGAAGAGCAGGTACTGTTTGCTTCGCTTGAATCTTACCGATAACGTGTTGTTGTAGTTATATAGCCAGTGGGCTATGGTATTTACGTATTCGTCGAAATCTTCCCGTTTTATGTTCTTTACGTAGTAGGCATCCGGCCAGAAGGGGAATGTGTTCCAGTCCGGGGCCGGTTTAACAAGGCCCATCTCTATACACTTGTCATACTCTGAACTCCCCGGCATCGGGTCAAATATGTTAAAGGCCAGCTCCCCGGCCCTCAGCTCCTTCATCAGATTAAACGTATCCGTCAGGTCCTCTATCGTCTCATCCGGGAACCCGGCCATAAAAAACCCGCCTACGCCGATTCCCTTTTTCTGAATCAGGTCAAACGCCCGTTTTATCTGCTCATTTGAGACATCCTTGTTTATCAGCTTTTTTATCCTCTCGCTGCCGCTTTCAACACCTATCTCCAGCTTCACGCAGCCGGCCTTTTTCATCAAATCGAGGATTTCCTCGTCAATTAAATCTGCCCTCGTTGCCGTCTTCCAGCTTATCTTCAGGCCGGATTCTATTATGGACATGCAGTAGCGCTCAATAACCTTCCGGTTAATGGTAAAGGAATCGTCCCAGAACATTATATAACGGGTGCCAAATCTTTCTTTTAACGCAGAGATCTCTGCTATTACATTTTCCGGGGTGCGCAGGCGCACCTTCTTGTCCCAGAAATTGCGCGACGAACAGAACGTGCAGCGAAACGGGCATCCCCTTGATACAATCATGCTGCCGAGGGACTTAAAATCGAACGACTCGGGGTACAAGACCGCCTCTCGCGCTGGAAACGGTATCCTGTCTATCTCCGCTATGGCGTCTCTCATCGGATTATGCACAACTTTGCCACCTTTTTCTTTAAATGAAAGGCCTTGTATTGCGGAGAACTGCCCTCCGTTTTTCAGCGCATCACATAGCTCCAGCGTGGCATATTCGCCCTCTCCTCTGATTACGAAGTCGACCTCCTCGTTTTTCAGGCATTCCTCCGGCATAAAACTCGGATGCAGCCCCCCCCACAGGACATGGCAGTCTTTCCTGTATTCCTTGCAGAGTTTGCTTATCTTAAGGGCCGAGGCCACCTCTACCGAGAGCAGCGATATGCCCACAATGCCGGGCTTATATGTTCTTAGTGTCTCTCTGACCTCTTCCCACACATAATGTGAGTCGTTGCTTATGGCATCAAGGTATCTTCTATAAGTCTTAGAGCGCAGGTCAAAGCCGATGTCGGCGTCGGGGATCAGGGATTCGTCCCCTATTTGCGGGTTTTCGGCGTGGTACAGGTTTGCCTCGTAACCGTTTTCCCTTAGTACGGAGGTTATGTAGCCCAGGCCCAGTGGAAAATATGGGGCCTGCCCCGCTCCCTTCAGGCGCGTATATGGCGGCCTTATCAGTAATATCCTCATTTAACCCACCTTTTTTTCATATAATAAATTATTAATATTAACCATCCGGGCGGCCTCGTGTCCTTCTACGAAAAACCCCGGGTCTCCAAGCCCTGCCATAAACGTACGCAGTGAGAGAAAATCCAGGTAGTGGCACGGGTATCTTAACACATACGGCTCCAGGCGTTCAACGAACGCGCGTATAAGGTCGGCGATTGCCAGCTCTCTGTTTCGTTTGTAAATCTTTGTATCAGGATGGGGGATCGGTTTTTCAATTATCATTGTGTTGTAGCCCTTAGCGTTTCTCACAACAAAGGTTGGCAGAACAATACAGCCCGTGCGCAGCGCTATCTCGGCTGAACCTGTTGAGAAAAGCGCCGTCCTGCCAAGAAATTCAACGGCCTTGCGCTCCTTCCCCCCGCCGCCGTCTATGGCAACGCCAAGTATCTCGTTCCTTCTCAGGCACAGGAAGGCCTCCTTTAACGAGCCGAATATGTTGATGTGCCTCACCGGCAGGGACTGCTCACACCGCCACTTTATCTCCATCGTCTTTCTCTCTATGAGGTTTTGCTCCTTGCCCAGGATCTCTGTCCACACGGTGGCGGGGGCGCTTAACTGGCTCATCTTATAGTCCCTGTATCCGATGGCCGGCATGACCATCTGGTTTGCCCCAAAGTGGGCAAACAACAGCATCGTGCCCTTGCCTGTGGCGATAGCCTCGTTAAGATATTGCATGCCTTGTATCTCTATGATGCCGGAGATATTTTTTTCATTCATTTCAGGATAAAGAAACGTCTCAATCTCTTTTTGGAACAGGTTTGTAAATGTCATTTTTACCATTGATTGGATGTCATTATCAGAGGCACCGGGAAAAAGCAGCCGCGCTTCGTTTTCAACGGCCTTTCTCTTTCTGCCTCTGAAGTAAAAGGATGCTCCCCCCATCAGCCTTCCTGTGGCGTAGGCAACACTTACAGGCAGCAACCGCACAATGTATCTGACGGGATAAAAATAAAAAAACTTCGCCGCACTCTTTACAAGCGCTATCAATATCCTCATATATTAAGGGTGGGCATCGTTATTGCGGCCCCCGGCCTCTTTTATTTAAATTTAGTCTCATAGCGGTATCTTTTATGAATGCCCAATCCTCCTATCAATAATATAAACGCGGCTTCAACGGCGGCAACCCTTGCTGAGAGCCACACGCCCTCAATCGCCTCCACCCCTATTATAACAAAAAGCGCCGCCATAAATACTTTAATTATCCCGGAAACCGGAAGTTTAAAAATCTCCCTGTGCATGATATAACAAGACAACGCAAAGCTCACCAGATATGCCGAAAGCCCGGAGACCGCCGCCCCCATAAATCCATATGCGGGTACGGTATAAACCATCGTTACGCATACAAATATAAACGGCACAAGATTACACAGGACAAACTCCTTCTGCATTTTTAACGATATGAGAAATATATGTACGAAATTTGTGATAAATAAAAAAGCCACCGCAAATGACAACACCCTCAGCACACCGCCCGACTGCGCATACTTCGCGCCGTATAGCAGGCGGACAAGCTCGTCCGAAAAGACAAAAAATATGATGGATACGTTTACCGAGAACAGGAGGAAAAACTTAAAGAGCTTTCTGCCGGTGGTTTTAATCTTCCCGAAGTCGTTCTCTGAGGCTAAGACGGACAGCCGGGGCAGGAATACGGTAACAAATATTTCGCTAAGTATAAGGGTCTGAATGATTAGTCCGTGTCCGGTCTCGAAGAACGCGACATCGGCGGCCCCTTTGTATTCCTTTAAAAACAGCGCCGGTACACGGGCAAGCAGCTGTGCAAACAGGACGCCTACGCCCAGGGTGAACGAGTTTACAACGAAGACCTTAAACAGGTCTTTTGGCAGCGTACGCGCCGGGCGCGTAAACTTCCCGGCCATTATTCTGACGCTGATAAGGAGTTGAGCTGCGTTGGCGGCACACATGGCGGCGATGACGTACGTATATCCGCTTTTGAGAAATATCAGCACGGAGACGCTGGCCAGGACGAGGGCCGAGTAAATCGTTGTAAGAAACATCTCATAGTGCATCTTCTCATAGGCCCTGAAGACATCCTTGGCCAAGTCCGAAAATGCTCGAAATATCTCGGACAGCGCGGCAATTAAAATGGCGATGAACATAATCCTGTCGACCTTCATTATAAAGGCGGTAAGAAGAAGGGCCATAAAGGCGGCAACAGTAAAATATCCGCGCAGCTTAAAGGCGATGCCGATGTAGATGGCCGCCCTGCCTTTATCGCCTGATACCTCGCGCACCAGCGTCTGCCCGATCCCATAAAACGCCACGCTCATAACGCTTGCCGTCAGATTCACTATAAAGATGAAGTTGCCAAAGCCGTCGACACCAAGGCTTCTGGCAAGGCCAAAGAGCAACAGAAACCCAGTGCCTATCCTCAAGACCCTCGATATTAATATAAACATATAGTTTCTTACGAGCAGGTCAATCACGTCTTGTGAAAACGATAATCTATCGGGCATGAGACTGTCAAGAGCGAAGGCCAACACTGCGATAGCAAAATAGAAATGACCGATTCATTAAGGGCTTGGCAGAGGCAATTCGCTATGTCGACTTTTTACCTTTTCTGTTAAACAGGCCCTCAATGGCGTGCAGGATGACCAGGTGTGGCCTTCTCAGCAGCAACCGCGGTTGAGAGTATCTCATTACATCCCTGATTTGCTGCCTCCTGTCTGGTTTATAGCAGTGTATCGTACACTTTGAGCACGCAGGCTTGTCGTTTTGATATACGCACTTATCGAGGCGTCTGTGGGAATACTCAAGGAGGCCGGCACATTCCGGGCAAAATGGGGAGTCTTTCGGATGATGGAGCTTTTTGCAGTAAAATTGAATCATTTTCGTTACGGTCTTCTTCTCGAACTCTATCCTGTTTTTACTGAACATCTGTCTCAGCGCTGAAATACCTGGCCGGAGGTCTCGGCGTAGACGCCGATGTTTCTGAATTTTTGATGCCTTGCCTCAAGCAGCTCATGGGTGGGCATTCCCCTGAGGGCTTCAATCGCCCCGATGATATATTTTTTAACGTTAGCGGCGGCCTCTGCCGGGTCTCTGTGGGCGCCGCCACGGGGTTCCTCTATAATTGCGTCAATTACGCCAAAGCCAAGCAAGTCTGAGGCGGTTAACTTAAGGGCCGATGCCGCGCGCGAAAAATCCTCCTGGTTCGAGCTACGCTCTGAACTCCAGAGTATCGCCGTGCAGCCCTCCGGTGAGATGACTGAATACACCGAGTGCTCAAGCATCACAAGCCTGTCTGCTACACTCAGGGCCAGTGCCCCGCCGCTTCCACCCTCTCCAATAACTATTGATATAATGGGGACGGTTATGGAGAATATCTCCATCAGATTCGTCGCAATTGCCTCGGATTGCCCCCGCTCCTCTGCCCCAATGCCGGGAAACGCGCCCGGTGTGTCGACAAATGTTATTATGGGGAGGTTAAAGCGCTCGGCCAGTTTCATTACGCGCAGGGCCTTTCTGTAGCCCTCCGGATGGGGCTGCCCAAAGTTTCTCATAATACGGTTTTTCGTGCCTCTGCCCTTCTGATGTCCGGCAATCATCATAGCGGTATTTTCAATTACGCCAAAGCCGGCTATTATTGCCGGGTCATCGGCATATCTTCTGTCGCCGTGAAGCTCGACGAACTCACTCGTTATCCTCTCAATGTAGTCAAGCGTATAGGGGCGCTCAGGGTGTCTGGCCAGCAGGCACTTCTGCCATGGGTTCAGTCCAAGGAATATCTCCTTTCTAAGCTCCATGAGCCGCTGCTCAAGGGCCGCTATCTCGTCGTCTGGGCCATTGCCATTTGTGCCGCGAAGCTGCCTCAGCTCTTCAATTTTAAGTTCAAGCTCTTCTATGGGTTTTTCAAAATCCAGGAATATCTTCATTTTGTTTATCCCGTCAGTTTAACGTTACCGAACCCTTTTGAGTGAGGGATTCAATTTCATCAATTAACACGACATCGTTGGAGGCGCAGTAGGAGGTTGCAATAACGGTCTCCATTTCGTCGTCATAGAGGCGCAGGTAAACGGGCAGCGCGCCTTTTGCCGTGGTGAGGGCATCCTTTATTTTAACGAATGTGTCGTGCCCACACCGGGCGGAGTCAATTTTTATCTCTATTTTGGAGTATCTTTCGTCCAGCGCCCTTTGCAGGTCCTGAACCGAGGAGGCTATGATTTTATGTCCCTTTTCAGATGACTCGTGCTTGCCTGTGAGAATTACGATAGAGTCTTTTTTCAGCAGGGACTCGGAGCGTTGAAATACGTCAGAAAATACGATTGCCTCTACTGAGCCGTCATCGTCCTCAATGTTGAGTATTGCCATTTGGCCTTTTTTGTCCTTTAGTTGTTTCTTTTTTATTGATATAATTATGCCAGCAAGGCGTACGTCTTCGTTTGCCGGGATTGTCTCAAGGTCTGAGGTCTTGGTGATATTTATCCTTTTCAGTTGGCTCTCATATCTTCTCAGAGGGTGGCTTGATATGTAAAATCCAAGGGTCTGTTTCTCGTAGCCGAGCTTCTCGCTTTCCTCCCATTCATATATCTGCCCGTTTTGTTTAAAATCGAGCGGGTCGGCAAAGAGCGACGGCATGGCGCGTGTTCCCGTCAGGAGCATATCAAGGCTGTCAAAGGCCATCGCCCTGGATTTAATCAGGACATCGAATGCTCCGGCCTTTATCAGGCTCTCTAAGACCTTTTTATTGACCTTGCGCGAGTCCACTCTCTGGATGAACTCCTCTAACGAGGCAAAGGGTTTTGTTGTGCGCACCTCAAGGATTGACTCGATAGCGGCGCCGCCGACGCCTTTAACGGCCTCAAGGCCAAAGCTTATCGCGGTGCCTATGATTGTAAACTTGCTGTGGCTCCGGTTGATGTCGGGCGGGAGGATCTCAATCTTCATCTCGTGGCATTCCTTGATGAACTTAACCACCTTGTCCGAGCCGTCTTCGCATGAAAGGTTAGCGGCCATGAACTCCACGGGGAAGTGGGCCTTCAGGTATGCCGTCTGATACGCGATATAGGCGTATGCAGCCGAATGGGACTTATTAAAGCCATACTTGGCAAAGAGTGCCATCAGATCAAATATCTTGGTGGCTACTTTCTCTTTTATACCGTTTTTTATGGCCCCCTCGACAAAGGTATCCTTTTGTTTATCCATCTCGTGGGTTATCTTTTTACCCATTGCCTTTCTCAGGATATCTGCCTGGCCCATGGAAAAACCCGCAAGTTTATTTGCTATGCGCATCACCTGTTCCTGGTAGAGGATGACGCCGTATGTCTCGTCAAGGATCTCTTTGAGCTGTGGGAGCTCATACTGGACAGGTATGTGCCCTTTTTTTCTCTTAATAAAGTCGTCTATCATGCCGCTGCCGATGGGGCCGGGCCTGTAGAGGGCCACAAGGGCGATGAGGTCCTCAAAGCGGTTGGGGGACATTTTAATAAGAATATCCCTCATACCGGGACTCTCAAGCTGGAACACCCCGGTGGTAAGCCCCGAACTCAGCAAATCATACGTGGCCTTGTCGTCGAAAGAGATACCCTTTAAGTCAAGCTCTATCTCTCTTTCCCTGAGATATTGCATGGTTTTATGAATAACGGTTAAGGTCTTAAGGCCCAGGAAGTCAAACTTGAGGAGGCCAATCTTCTCAATGGAATTCATATCGAACTGTGTGATAATGGTGTCCTCTGATGGGTGCTTATAAAGGGGCGTATAATCGGTAAGCGCGGTGGGTGAGATAACCACCCCTGCCGCATGAGTAGAGGCGTGGCGGCACAGGCCCTCAAGGCGCATGGCTATGTCAATGAGGCGGCGCACGTCTTCAGACTTTTCATAAGCGCTTCTGAGGTCCGGTTCGGCCTCCAGGCCCTCTTTTATGGTTATATTGAGGGTTGTGGGTATGAGTTTGGCGATTCTGTCGACCTCGGAGTAGTGATTTGCTAGCGCGCGCCCGACATCGCGGATTGCGGCCTTTGCGGCCATAGTTCCGAAGGTGATGATCTGGGCTACGTGGTCTTTTCCAAATTTCTCCGCCGTATAGTTAATGACCTCGCCGCGTTTGTCCTTACAGAAGTCCACGTCAATGTCAGGCATACTGATTCTTTCCGGATTGAGGAATCTCTCAAAGAGGAGGTTGTACTTAAGCGGGTCAATGTCCGTGATGTCAAGGCTGTAGGCTATGAGGCTGCCGGCGGCGGAGCCTCTTCCCGGCCCGACGGGAATGTCTTTTGTACGCGCGTAGTTGATAAAGTCCCAGACGATGAGAAAATACGAAGAAAAGCCCATTTTTTTAATCATCTTCAGCTCGGACTCAAAGCGCTCCACGTACTGGGGGGCGAGGGTGGCGCCAAGTTTTTTCTTAATACCCGTGCGTGCCAGCCGCTCCATGTATTCGTCCGGGGTCAGGCCGTTATCGATTGTGTATTGGGGGAGCATGTTCTTGTATAGTTTAAAGGTAAGATTGCATTTTTCGGCCACTTCCCTGGTGTTTAAGACGGCTTCGGGTACTTCTGAAAATGCGGCCTTCATCTCGTCGGGGGACTTGAAATAGAGGCCGTTGGTCTTGAACCTCATCCTGTCCGTGTCATAGACGGTCTTGCCGGTCTGAATGCAGAGCAGGATGTCGTGGGCGACTGAGTCCTCTTTCTTTAAGTAGTGGGTGTCGTTTGTTGCGACGAGCTTGATATTCAGCTCTTTGGATAGCTCTATGAGTTTTCTGTTTACCGCTATCTGTTCCGGGATGCCGTTGTCCTGAAGCTCAAGATAAACGTTGCCGGGGCCGAGGATGTGTTTATATCTGAGGGCCGCCTCTCTGGCGTTGTCAATCATGTCGCGCTGCAGGTAATAGGGCACTTCGCCTTTAAGGCATGAGGTGAGGGCGATGAGGCCGCCGCTATACTGCTCAAGGAGGTCCATATCAATACGGGGCCTGTAATAAAACCCCTCAAGATATGCCTTTGAGACAAGCGAAACGAGGTTCTTATATCCGTCCATATCTTTGGCAAGGAGGATGAGGTGAAAGTATGAACCCTTTCCGTTTTCTTTACCCCTGTCAAGGCGGCTGCCCTGGGCCACATAGACTTCGCAACCGATGATGGGCTTGATGCCGGCGTCAATGGATTTTTTATAAAACTCGATAGCGCCGAAGAGATTCCCATGGTCGGTAATGGCAACGGCAGGCATCTTGTACTGGACAGCCTTTTCGACAAGCTCATCTATTCGTACAGCCCCGTCAAGCAGGCTATATTCCGTATGAAGGTGAAGCGAGACATAATCCGAGTGGTGCATACCGGTATAGTTTAACTCATTGCGCGCGTGAGGTCAATAGCAATTTATTATCAGGCGCATAATAATCACCTGTTGACGCGGCTTCGGGTCATATGTGATAATTCCAAGATAAAAAATGTTTATAAAGGTGGGGTCAAGGGGGCGCGCCTCCTTGCGGGAGTCTGAGGGCAGTGCCCTCGGGTATTTAATGATTTAAATATGTTAAATGAAATAATCTGGTCATGGATAGGCGGCTTTTGCGGTATTGCCGCCGTAACCTTCATTAACTATAACCTGCTCGCGGGTAAGGATATGTTACTGATAGTCGGCTCGTTCGGAGCATCAGCCGTGCTTATCTACGGTGTTCCAAAGAGTCCTTTTGCCCAGCCGCGAAATCTGATTGGCGGGCATGTGTTTTCGGCCATAATCGGTGTGGCCTCGTATCAGCTATTACACAATCACCTGTGGCTTGCCGCTGCCCTGGCTGTCTCAACCGCCATCGCAGTAATGCACCTGACTAAGACACTGCACCCGCCTGGTGGCGCTACCGCATTGATTGCCGTCATTGGCGGCAGTAAAATCTACGATCTCGGGTTTCTTTATCCGTTGATGCCCGTTGGGGTGGGGGCCGCAATTATGCTCATCGTCGCCCTCATTGTCAATAACATACCAAAAAGCCGCAAGTACCCTGAGTTCTGGTATTAGTTAAACGGCACGTTCATAAATCCGGAATGTCTTATAGCGCACGCCGCCTATCATCTTGATAAGCATCTGTACGGGTACATTGTCCTCGAGTATCCATGAGAACTCCACCCGCTCTATCCTGTGCTTTTTGCAGCCCTTAAAGGCCTCGCGAAATAGAAGCCCGTCAACCCCCCTGTTCCTGTATTCGGCCTTCGTGCCCAGGAGCATAAGGCGTGCGTCACGAATCTTCTTCGACAAATATACGGCCTTGGCCATCGTGATGGGATTGAACTTTCCACCCATGTGCCTGAGAACAAAGTTGGCATCGGGAATAAGGCCCAAAAAACCCACCGTCTCCGTGCCACACATGGCGATGACTACCGTTTCGGGATAAATAATTTGTTTCATCTGCTGTCCAGTATATTCAATCTCTCCATCCGTTATGGGAATAAATCCCCAGTTGTCCTTCCATGCCGCATTATATAAATCCTTAAACAGCATCAGATCATCAGTTAATTTATCCATTGAGATAAGCCTTGCGGTAATACCCTTTTTCTCGGCTATCGCGGCGGCACGATAGACCTTTTCCGGCATTACATCCGGGACATCAACGATATAGGCATAGAGGTCTTTAACTTTTTCCATCCCATATGAGCGTATTAAATCATTATAATAGGGCGGATTATAAGGCGTCATAATCATAGGCGGAAGATTGAACCCGTCTAATAAGAAGCCGCATTCCTCATTCGTAGAGAAACTCATAGGGCCGCGCATAACCCTGAGGCCGGCAGGTTTGAGATCCCCTCTTACGGCATCAAGCAGCGCTGAGGAGACCTGCTCGTCATTTACGGACTCAAAAAATCCAAAAAACCCCGCACCGTCGTTATGATACTCAAGGTGCCGCTTATTTATAATTGAGACAACCCTGCCAACACAGTTTTTTTCACTATTTGGCGTACCCCTGTAGGCAAGATAAAATTTAACCGTGGAAAATTCAAAAAACGGATTGTCATACGGGCAAAAGTGCTTCTTTAAATCCTTCGTAAGCTGAGGGCTGTAGAGGGGGTCCCCGGCATAAAGAGTCAACGGGAGCTTAACAAACAGGCTCAACTCCTTAGAGTTTGTTACCTCTAAGACCGTAACGGGGGTGCCCACTATATGACGCCTAATTCTTTCCCTGTTTTTTGAAACGCTTCAAGGACGATGTCCAGGTGCTCGTCCGTATGTGTGGCCATGTAACTGGTCCTGACGAGGGCCTTGCCGGGGGCGACTGCCGGGCTGACAGCCACGTTTACGAATACGCCGCGCTCCTGAAGCTTCATGGCCATCTTAAAGGCCAGAATATCGTCACCAACCAATATCGGAATGATGGGGCTTTCCGTAAGGCCGACATGAAAACCCATCGCCTTGAATCCATTGAGCATTTTAGTGGTATTGCGCCACAGGGCCTGAATTCTCTCAGGTTCGCTCTCAATTATGTCAATTGCGGCGCTGACAGAGGCCACGGAGGCAGGGGTCGGGCTTGCGCTGAATATCAGAGGCCTGGCAATGTGCTTTATATAGTGTATGATGTCCGTGTCCCCGGCGATAAACCCGCCAATAGAGGCAAGAGACTTGCTGTATGTACCCATGATGAGGTCGACTTCCTTTTCGAGGCCAAATTTTTCTGCCGTTCCGCGTCCCGTCTTTCCAAGAACACCTATGCCGTGCGCATCGTCCAGCATGATTTTTGAGCTGTATTTGTTGGCGATTCTCACAATCTCGGGCAGGTTGGCCACATCCCCTTCCATGCTGAATACACCATCAACAACGGTAAGCGTCCCCTTGTCCGTTGAATCCATAAGAACGCGCTCGTAGTCTTCCATGTCATTGTGCCGGAACTTCCTTACGCTGCCGTATGAAAGACGGCATCCATCAATTATACTGGCGTGGTCAAGTTTGTCAAGGACTACTACGTCGTTCTTGCCGACAAGCGCTGAGATAACGCCAAGGTTTACCTGAAAGCCCGTCGTAAAAATCAACGCGGCCTCCTTGCGAATAAACCTTGCAAGCTTTTCCTCAAGGTTGACATGGATGTCCAGCGTACCATTTAAAAACCGCGACCCCGCACAGCCCGTGCCATACTTCATCGTAGCCGCAACTGCTGTCTCTTTGACCTTTGGATGATTCGCAAGGCCAAGGTAGTTGTTTGAGCCAACCATTATGACCTTCCGGCCATACATAAAGACAACCGGGTCCTGTGCGCTTTCTATCGGCCTGAAATAAGGATACAGACCCGACGATATGTACTTCTTTGCCAGGTCAAATCGATAGCACTTATCGAATACGCCATTGTTGTTTGTCACAGCCATTTGTGTATCTTGTACCAGTTTGCCGTCCACTTAATACCTTCCTTTAAACAGACTTTTGGGTCAAACTCGAAGTCCTTCATGGCATCATCGCTGTTACAGACCCAGTGCGTGTAATTTAACTCCCGGATTTTGTCCGAGTTGATTATGCTATGCTTTAAGAGCTTCTCGGAGATGCCTGCAATGGGATGCATCAGAAACTTTGGAACTCGTATCTTCAGATAATGGCACTCAAGCTCTTCTGCGATTGCGTTTGCAATGTCGCAGTTGCTGTAGACATTTAAGTCCGACAGATAATACGTCTTGCCAATAGTCTTATCGGTCTTAACGGAATCTACAATACCCCTGGCAAGGTCCTCGACATAGATCATTGAGTAGAAAGACTCACCCCAGTGAGGGAAAATTCCATGTTGAATCATCTTAAAAACGACATACATGTCCTTATCTCTGGGGCCATAGACGGCTGGCGGACGAATAACCGTAACTGGGATATTGTCCTTATATTGAAGCACACATTGCTCGCCCTCAAGCTTGCTCTTGCCATAGTCAGAGACCGGGTCGGGTTCGCTTGATGTATCGGAAGGGATGCCATCCTTACATGGCCCCGCAGCTGCAAGTGTACTCAGATGGACGAATCTCTTAATCTTATTATTATGTTTAGCTGCCATCTCAATGAAATTGGCCGTACCCTTGGAGTTTGTACAATAAAACTCCGCGGAGGACGAAGCCTTCGTCACCCCGGCAAGGTGGAATATATAATCGAATTCCCCGATACGTTCAGCTAGCGGCTCAACGGTTCGGCAATCACCCTGAATAAAACTAACGTGAAACCCCTCCAGCCATAAGAGCTTGGATTTGTCGCGAATGAGACAGGTAACGTCGTAGCCCTGTTTGATAAGTTCCTCGACCAAATGGCTGCCAATAAAGCCTGTTCCACCAGTAACGAGGGCTTGTTTCATCATATCCATGCCATTTTCCCCAACCTGGCCCCTTTATTAAAATCGGTACAACCGCAGCCCCTGCACGTATCGGGCAATTTTCGGGATAGCTTTCGATGTTTAACCATGTAATGTATTATAAACGATTTGCAATTGTTTTTTCCCGAAAATATTTGGGCTGGTTAATAATTAATATGTATTGTGTAGATACATGAGTGTGCTTAAGGCGGGGCTGTGATGGCAGGAGCGCAAACCCGCAGCATTTTTGCTGGAAATCGAGCAGGAGGCAGGAGTTTAATTCACCTGCCTGCCCCTCACATATACTGGAGCAGGTTTCGAATCATAGGGATTCTTCGACAGGCTCAGAATAACAAAGTAGAATATAGCATTCACAATGTGCTGATGTCTGGGGTTGCCATGTGAAAAACTAGTGGCTCAATTCAAGTGAAAAATGACACTTGTCTTTTATATATGCTAAAGTATATCATAAGTATGAAATGGAAACGAAGCACATATTTATCGGCTTTGACTATGACGGCGAAATCCTAAAAACGTTTTTGGCCGGGCAAGCGAAGTATGAGGCCAGCTCCTTTGAATTTGCTGTCTGGTCTATCGTAGATAGATACATTTCACAGAAACACACCATCAACAGGGCAATCAGCTGCATATTGAAAATCTTATGGCTGAATGGCATGGTAACGTTCAGTCTGCCCTTAGCCTGATTCAGTTATGCCTACACTGCAATTCAAAGGCAAACAGCTTGTTCAAAACCATCACTTGGTTGTACCCTTCCATGAGTTGAAACCGGTTAGGGCCAAGAGTGTCACGGACAAGATCAGCCTCCACGACAACGTGATTATTCACGGCGACAATCTGGCTGCACTGAAAGCCTTGCTCCCCACCCACCAGGGCAAAATCAAGTGCATCTACATTGATCCACCCTACAACACCGGCAACGAGGGATGGGTTTATAACGACAACGTCAACGATCCGATGATAAAAGAATGGCTTGGCAAGGTGGTGGATAAGGAAGACCTGACGCGCCACGACAAGTGGCTTTGCATGATGTGGCCGAGGATGAGATTGCTGCGGGATTTGTTGTCAGAAGACGGTGTTATATTTATCAGTATTGATGATAATGAAGAAGCAAACCTTAAATGCGCCCTATGTGAGATTTTTGGAGAGAATAATTTTGCGGGAAGAATTAGTTGGAGAAGAAGACACAATCAGCCAAACGATAAAACCAAGATGATAGCAAAGGTTTGTGAGTCCATTTTTGCTTATTTTAAGAATGCTGAAGCATATAAAAGAACAGGTATTGGAAAAACGGAAATTACTGGGAATTTTGCAAATCCAGATAATGACCCGCGTGGCGACTGGGCAAGTAAACCGTGGAAGGTCGGGGAAGGCCAGTCTGGAACAAGATATAAAATCATCTTACCGACAGGAAAAATATATGATGAAGAGTGGATGGGAGAAGAAAGTACTTACATGACTTTGTTGGCGGATAACAGGATTGTATTCACAAAAAACGGTGATGGATTGCCGCGTAAAAAGTATTTTAAGATTGAACGGGAAGAAGAAGGACAATGTGCCACGAATTGGTGGCCTCACGATCAGTTTGGGCACAACCAAGAAGCTACAGACATGCTTGCCGAGATTTTTGGAAAAAAAGGTGAGTTTGATAACCCAAAACCAATAAGACTTGTGAAATCTCTAATCGAAATTGGTTTTGTCCGACCAAATGACATTATCCTCGACTCCTTCGCCGGTTCTGGCACGACCGCCCATGCCGTCCTTGCCCTGAACAAAGAAGACGGGGGCAACCGTAAATTTGTGCTTATTGAAATGCTGGATTATGCCGACGCCATCACGGCGGAGCGTGTGCGACGCGTTATCAAAGGTGTGCCGAACGCCAGGGACGAAGATCTGAAAGAAGGTTTGGGCGGGACGTTCAGTTATTTTGAACTCGGCAACCCGGTTGAAATTCAAACCATTCTAAACGGCACAAACCTGCCGCAATATAAGGAACTTGCTCGTTACGTTTTCTTTATGGCCACTGGCGAACAATGGAACGAAAAGGAATTGGAGGCTGAAAAAAATTACATCGGCGAGAGCCGGAATTATCACGTCTATCTGTTTTATCAACGTGATATTGAATATCTAAAAAATACCGCTTTGACGCTGACACAGGCCGAAGAACTGCCTGAGTGGAAAGTTGGCGGCAAGCGGCGGCTGATATTCGCGCCGACCAAATATCTCGACCAGGAATATCTTGACCGCTTCGGCATAGACTTCGCCCGTCTGCCCTATGAAATTTACCAGCTTGCGGGCGGCAAGAAAAAGACGGAGGCATAAGCATGGAACTGAAACAGTTTCAGCAAGATGCCCTTAAACAGGTGGATAACTACCTGCAAAAGTTGGCTGAATGGAAAAAGAGGGCCGACGAAAATCCCAACAATGAAATTGATTTTCCTGAACGTGCTTGGAGCAAGATTGAGAAGCTTGGGCAGTACCACGGCAAGGTTGACGGCCTTAACCGCCCTCTCCCCAATTTTTGTCTGAAAGTCCCCACTGGCGGCGGCAAGACCTTTCTGGCGGTCAAGATTATTGATCTTGTAAATCTGCATTATCGCCGATCAAAGACCGGCCTTGTGCTGTGGGTTGTGCCGACCAGACAGATTTATCAGCAAACGCTTAAAGCCTTGCGCGACAAGGACCACCCCTACCGGCAGCATCTTGACCTTATTACCGGTGGACGGACTCAAATTATTGAAAAGACCGACCACTTTTCGCCGTCCGATGTGCTGGAAACTCTGGTTGTACTTTTGCTTATGTTGCCGTCTGCCAACCGGAAGAACAAGGAGACGCTGAAACTCTTTCAGGACAGCGGCGGCTTCGATCAGTTTTTTCCCTTGGAGGACGCAACCGTCGAACATGAGGCCCTGCTGGAGAAAATCCCTAACCTCGACCATTTCGGCAGCAAAGACGACATTCTGAAACGGCGGGTAAAGACTTCAATGGGTAATACGCTGCGGCTGCTCAATCCGCTTGTCATCCTGGACGAAGGCCACAAGGCCTATGGCAAACTGGCGCAAGCCACGATTGCCGCTTTTAATCCGTGCATTGTCCTGGAACTTTCTGCTACTCCAAAAGCGGCGGCCAATAAACTTGTAACAGTAAGCGGACGGGATTTGGAGCGTGAAGATATGCTCAAACTTGACCTGCATATAACCAATGAGATTAATTGGGACTGGCGCGATACGCTTCGGCATGGCATTGAAAAGCGCAAAGGACTTGAAGAAACTGCCCGCGATTATGAGGCGGAATCAGGCCGCTATATCCGCCCCATTTTGCTCATTCAGGTGGAGCGTACCGGCAGGGATACGCGCGACGACAACCGCCACACCCATACCGAACAGATTAAGCAGCACCTGATTGAAGTGCATGGCATCAGGCCGGAGGAAATCGCCATCAAGTCCAGTAATAAGGACGATTTAGAAGATGTGGACGACGATGACGGCCTGTTGTCGCGGCAATGCCAAATACGCTTTATCATCACGAAATACGCCCTGCAGGAAGGCTGGGACTGCCCCTTTGCCTATGTGCTGGCCATCCTCACAAACGCGGGGGCTAAAACGTCTTTGACACAATTGGTGGGGCGTATTTTGCGCCAACCCAATGCCCGTAAAACAGGAGTGCTGGCCTTGGATGAAAGCTATGTTTACGCATACCAACAACAGCCGACCGCCATGCTGGAACAGATTAAGGAAGGTTTTGAAAAAGAAGGCCTGGGCGATTTTGTTGGGCGGCTGGCGATTGACGGAGCGTCGGAGGAAGGCATGCCAAAGATGATAACGTCCACTGTGCGCGATAAATTTAAAAAAGCCGTAAGCGTGTCCTTCCTTCCACTTTTTGCCCGACGAGAGGGGAAAGACCGCTGGCGGCCTGTCAGTTATGCAATGGACATTGAAGCCCATATTAATTGGCAGGAAGTGGATTTGGCGAAATTGCTGGACATGCCGCTCTCAAAATACAAGCCAGCCGGTGTAATTTATGCGGTGGGGTTGGGACGTGGTGGGGACAGTGTCATATGGCCGCATGATGTGCGGCGGATTGTTTCCAATGTGAACGCACTTGATCCGTTTTATCTGGCGCGTGTGCTTTCCGACGATTTGATTCCTAATCCCTGGATTGCCAATAGCGTAACGGAGCGGATTTTGGACGGCCTTCAAGCCAAACATGGCGTCAACATGGTGGCGGGCAGCTTTATCTATATTGTGGAACAGGCCAGGCAGCATATTCAGGCTGAAAAAGACCGGCTGGCAAAGCTGGTTTTTGATAACGGCCTCGAAAATGGCGATATACGCTTCACAATTATTGCGGATGAAAAAGCCAGGGCAAGACTGTTTTCTCCAAGGCAAGTCAAAGATACCAGGCGT
Organism: Nitrospirae bacterium MYbin6; assembly: GCA_002753305.1. Taxonomy (GTDB): domain Bacteria; phylum Nitrospirota; class Thermodesulfovibrionia; order Thermodesulfovibrionales; family Magnetobacteriaceae; genus Magnetominusculus. Next base: position 22,622 of record PEAC01000010.1, on the reverse strand, counting down.
CTCACTGATAAATGTGGTCAACCCTTGCAACTTTCCTTGTTCGATATTGAACTCGAAGATACCTACAATGATTTCGAGCGCGATGTGGCCTGGTTTTTGGAAGAACAAACACAACTTTATTTCTGGTGGCGCAACATTTCACGCACAGGGTACTCCCTGCAAGGCTGGCAGAAAAACCGTATTTTCCCTGATTTTGTATTTTCTACCGACTACGACGGCAACGATAATTTCAAGATATTCATTGTGGAAACAAAAGGTATTCACCTTAAAAACAACGATGACACCAAATACAAAGAGGACGTATTCTCAATGGCCGATCAACTATCAAAAACCATGCAGATTGATTCTACCACCTTCATGCAAGCTGTCAAACAGCATCCCATCAAATCTACCGTTGTACATAGCGATCAGTGGAAGAAGGAATTTACCCGTATGATAGAGGACATGGCTTGACGGCATTTTGGGGTTAGTGCATCGTCAACACCGACCCGACCACGGGGTCAATGGTAATCCTATAGGTTTTTTTCCCGATGGACAGGTTAATCTCCCCGCTGGATGAGCCTCCGCCGGCATAAAACACCACATGCCAGCGGCCACTTCTGATCTGCCCGTCTTCGGGGTCTTCGATTACTATTTTTGTGTTTTCTGGAAATCCCCTCGTCCTGCCGTTTAATGTGTAACTGAGGGCGTCAAGATCAACGGTGAGAGTCATGTCCTTACCTTTGGAGGTGCTCAGGACGGAGGCGTATCTCAGGTCTGCCCCCAGCTTTCTTGCCGCCGATTTCAACGCCGTATCGGGCATTCTGGATGTCAACCTTACGGCCACAACCGACAGCGCCACGGCAATTATCAGCATCGTTACGATGACCTCAATGAGCGTAAAGCCCCTTTGGAGATTACATTGGGATTTCATTCAGACTGAATATGGCCATGAGCATGGAGATTACAATAAAGGCCACAATGACTGCCATAATGAGTATCATGGCCGGCTCAAGGATGCTTATAAGCCTTCGCACCAGGGTTCTGAGGATTTTTTCGTACGTAGAGGCCACCTTCAGGAGCATATCGTCAAGCGCCCCGGTCTCCTCGCCTACTTTCATCATGGAAATGGCAAGCGAGGGGAAGAGATTCGCTGCTGCAAGCGGCCCGGCAAGCCCCTTTCCCTCTTTCGCCCCCTTTATGATTTCCTCAATAGCGCCCCTGATGATAAGATTATTTATCACGTCTTTTACGTTTCTGAGGGCCTCAAGCAGGGGTACGCCACTTTTGAGCAGCGTACCCAGAGTCCTTGAGAACCTTGCAGTCTCTATTGTTACGACAATCGCACGAAACGTCCTGAGCTTAAAGGCATCCAGATTATAGCGTCCCTCCTCCGTGCGCGAGTATCTCCTGTAAAAGTAAAATGTCACGGCAACTACGCCCACTACCACCCACCAGTAGTCGCTGAAGAATCCGCTTATCATCATCAGTATCTGAGTTGGCAGGGGAAGGGTCTCACCAAGCTCTTCAAATATCATGGAAAACTGTGGGATAACATAGGCCAGCAGTATAAGCACGGATACAAACCCGGTTGAGGCAAGAAGCACCGGATATATCATCGCCGAATATATATGGTCTTTGAGTTCGCTTGATGTCTCAAGATAACCGGCAAGTTTCTCCATAACGGCCTCAATAACACCACCGGCCTCGGCGGCCTTAATCATATTGACATAAAGGCGTGTAAATACCCTGGGGTGTTTGGAGAGCGACTCTGAAAATGAGTTCCCCTCGCGTATGGTCTTCAGGAGCGACTGAACGATTGTACGCATTGCGGTGTCCCCGGAGATCTCCCCTAAAATACTAAGGCTTCTGTCAAGGGGCAGCCCAGCCCCTAAGAGTGCTGCAAGCTCCGTTGTAAAGTTGAGCAACTCCTTTGAGCCGGTTTTCTTAAATATCCCAACCCTGGTTTTTGGCTCGGATCGCGTAATTGAAATCGGAATAAGGCGCGAGTCTTTGAGTGTGCTGACGACGGATTCCTCATCGGGGGCGTTTATGACGCCATCGCGGTGGTCTCCCTCCCATGAGGCCGCCTTATAGTAAAACAGGGGTATGCTATACCTCCTGCGTAACCCTGAGGACCTCGGATATGGTGGTCTGCCCTGCCTGAACCTTTTCCGCACCGCTCTCTATAAGTGTCTTCATACCATGTCTCTTTGCTATGCGCCTGAGTTCGGTCGAATCGGTACTTTTGAGAATGGCTTTTTTCAGCTCGTCATCCACGACGAGAAACTCATATATACCTTTTCTGCCGAAAAACCCCGTACCGGCACACTGCTCACAGCCCGTGCCCTTATATAGGGTGACATCGGGGCTCAGGCCGATTAACTCAAGTTCGTCGGGGGAGGCCGCCTCCTCGTCAATGGTCTTACATTGATTGCACACTATGCGGATAAGGCGCTGCGCGAGGACGCCACGAAGCGTGGACGTAAGCAGAAACCCCTCGACCCCCATGTCAATAAGCCGCGTTACAGCGGAGGGGGCGTCGTTTGTGTGCAGTGTCGAAAACACAAGGTGCCCGGTCAGGGCCGATTGAATGGCTATCTCTGCCGTCTCGAGGTCCCGGATCTCTCCTATCATTATGATGTCAGGGTCTTGCCTGACTATGTGTCTGAGGGTATTGGCAAAATTGAGGCCGATTTGCTGCTTCACCTGTATCTGGTTAATGCCGTTGAGGTGGTACTCAATTGGGTCTTCGACCGTTATGATCTTCTTTTCAGATGAGTTGATTTTATCCAGCGCACCGTAGAGTGTTGTGGTCTTGCCGCTGCCTGTGGGGCCTGTTACCAGGATAATGCCGTGGGGCTTTGTTATCAGGTTGTTAAAGCCGCGCAGGATGTCATCCGGGAAGCCAAGCTGCGTAAGGTTTATGACAATGGACTCCTTGTCGAGGATTCTCATGACGATGCTCTCACCGTAGAGGGTCGGCACGGTGGAGACGCGCATGTCGATTTCTTTAAGCGCAATTTTGAGTTTTATTCTGCCGTCCTGGGGCAAGCGGCGTTCTGCTATGTTTAGCTTGGCCATTATCTTTATTCTTGAGATAATGGCGGGCTGGAGTTTCTTCGGCGTGGATTCGACCTCTTTAAGGACGCCGTCTATGCGGTATCTTACCTTGAGCTCGTTCTCGAAGGGTTCGATGTGGATATCGCTAGCCCTGGACTGCACGGCCCTTGAGATCAGGAGGTTTACGAGTTTAATAATCGGGGCCTCAGAGGCAAGCCCCTTAAGGTGGTCGATGTCCTCGTCGTAGTCGCTTGCGGAGTCGAAGCTGACGTCGCTCATGTCCTCGATAATCTTGTTGATGTTGGATTCCCTGCTGTAGAACTTCTCGATATACTCACGAACCTCGGACTCGGCCGCCCCAAGGGCCTCGACTTCATATCCCGTTGCCACTGAGAGGGCGTCTATTGTGCCGATGTCCCACGGCCTTGCCATGATGACCTTCAGGCGGTTGTCTTCGATATCTATGGGGATGATTAAATTGCTGCCGATAAAGCGCGAGGATATGCCGTCAAGGACTATGGGAACGCGTGGAAAATCCTCTTGTTTAACCGTTTGAATCTCTCTGTTCATCAGGTTATTGCGCAAATTCTATGAGCTTCTCGGCTATCTGGACGGCGTTAAGGGCAGCGCCCTTTCTCAGATTGTCAGACACTATCCACATGTTAAGTCCCGAGGGGATGGATTCGTCTTCACGAATGCGCCCGACATAGACGGCATCCTTGCCCGCGCAGTCTATGGGCAGCGGGTAGACGTTTTTCTCCGGTGCGTCAAAGACAATGACGCCGGGGGCCTCGGATAGTATGGCCCGTGCCTCGTTGGCCGTCAGCTTTATCTCTGTCTCGATGTTGACACACTCCGAGTGTCCACGAAAGACCGGGACGCGCACTGTGGTTGCCGTCACCTGGATTGAGTTGTCGCCCATAATCTTTCGCGTTTCGTTGAGCATCTTCATCTCTTCTTTCGTATAGCCGTTTTCTAAAAACGAGTCGATGTGGGGGAGGCAGTTAAAGGCAATCTGATGGGGATAGACTTTGCACTTAACCTCCTGAAAGCCGAGGAGCGACTTGGTCTGCTCCAGTAGTTCGTCCATGGCCTTAGCGCCGGTTCCAGAGACGGCCTGAAACGTGGACACCACGATTCTCTTTATCTTAGCCTTGTCGTGAAGGGGTTTTAAAGCCACGACCATCTGAATGGTTGAGCAGTTGGGGTTGGCGATGATTCCCGTGTGTTTTTTCAGATCATTGGGGTTAACCTCGGGGACGACGAGGGGGATTTGCGGGTCCATCCTCCAGGCGCTTGAGTTGTCTATGACGACGCAGCCATCTTTGGCTGCAAATGGGGCAAAGTCCTTGCTCCTTTGCGCCCCGGCGGAAAACAGGGCTATATCTATTCCCTTAAATACGTCTTCCCGCAGGACTTCAACTTTTATCTCATCGTCCTTGTATGGGAGTTTCCTGCCTTCCGACCTTTCTGATGCGAAAAGCCTGAGCTGCTCTACGGGGAATTTCCTCTCCTGCAAAATGGAGATCATCTCGCCGCCTACTGCGCCGGTTGCCCCGACTACTGCCACCATGTACTTGTCTTTTTTCTTTAGCATTTCTTAACCGCTCCTTATATCTTAGCCGCTCCTTTTGTGATTTTACTGCATAAGGGTATTATAACTTTATTGTATCCTATATTAAAAGCCTTGCGTGGCGCCGGCAAAATTATGGGATAATGCCACACCCCGCCATAGATAATGCCACACACGCATGCATAGGTACGGTAGGTTATTTTTATATCAATTTTTAACGTGTCTTACTCATGCTAAATAATTTTCATCCAGTATATAAATCCAGTATATAATATATTTCACTTGACTTGTTATTTTTTTTGTGATATACTCACCGTGACTGTGGCTGGTGTCACTATGATGTGCATAGTTGGGTACAGTGAATGTTAGCTTATACAGAACCTAATCTTTTTTACTTGTGTTGTTTCAGCAGTAATCGGACAGCCAATAGGTTGTTCAGAGCATATGGTATCGCATTTACGGTTCCATCATCAGATGGGATTAATCTTATTTGAAGGGGGTTTGACTAGGAGTTTGGAGACCTTATTCGTATGCGTTGCTGATCGATAAGCTCTTTAGATTCCACAGGAGTTAGCTATGGGAAAAACAATAAGAGTGTTGTGCAGTTTGTTGACAGTCATTGTGCTATTGGGTATGGCTTTTGCAAAAGATGCGTCTGCCACGGATAAGCCTGATGCAAAAAAACCTGCCGCAGCGCCTGCGTCAGGAAATGTGCCGCAATTGACTGCAGACGAGATGAAAAAAGCCTCTGAAATTTATTTCGACAGATGCGCCGGCTGCCATGGTATGCTGAGAAAGGGGGCAACCGGATCTGCCCTGACACCAGACAGGTCTGGTGCAATAGGTACTGAAAACCTGAAGATGATTATGCATAACGGCCTTGCGGGCGGAATGCCGGACTGGGGTAAACAAGGTGTTATGAGCGCACCTGAAATCGAACTCGTTGCCAAATTCATACAGCTTGAGCCTCCGTTACCACCTGAGATGTCCATGGAGCAGATGAAAAAAACATGGAAGGTTACTCTGCAGCCGGACAGCAGGCCAAAGAAACCCGAACACTCACTAAACTGGAAGAACTTCATGGGTGTTGTTCTCAGGGATACTGGAAAAGTCGCGATTATTGACGGCGATACCAAGAAACTTGTCAATATCGTCGATACCGGTTTTGCCGTCCATATACTTAGGTCGTCGGCCTCCGGCAGATATTTCTATTCTATAGGCAGAGACGGCAAGGTTACGCTGATAGACCTGTGGATGAAGACCCCGAACATGGTGGCGGAAGTTAAGACATGCTATGACGCCAGATCAATCGATACAAGCAAATACAAGGGCAAAGAAGGCGATTTTATCGACAAACTTGCCATCGTAGGCTGCTATTGGCCATCCAGTCTCGTTATACTTAACGGCGAGACGCTTGAACCGCTTAAAGCCGTATCTACTGCCAGCTACACATACGATACTAATGAGTTTCTCAGAGAGGCCAGAGTAGCCTCAATAGTTGCGTCTCCATATGACCCGCTCTGGGTTGTGAACATTAAAGAATCCGGCCAGACATGGCTTGTGAACTACGCAGACCTCCGCAATATGAAGATTTCCATGATCGAAACGGAAAGATTCCTTCACGACGGTGGATGGGACTCCTCCAAGCGATACTTCCTGGTTGCGGCAAACATGAGAAACAAGGTAGCAGTTGTCGACACAATAGATAGTAAGCTGGTTGCGCTCGTAGAAACTGGTATCAAGCCACACCCCGGCAGAGGGGCCAACATCATCCATCCTGAATACGGCCCGATTTGGTGTACAGGGCATCTTGGTGAAAACACAGTAGCCTGTATAGGAACTGACCCGAAAAAACATCCACAGTATGCCTGGAAGGTTGTAAAGAAAATAAAACTACCCGGTGAGGGCGGAGGCAATCTGTTTGTTAAGACACATCCAGGGTCAAGTCAAATGTGGGCAGACAGGCCGTTAAACCCCGACGCTAAACTCCAAAGGTCTATATTTGCCATAGACAAGAATAAACTTGAGGTAACCAAGACAATTGAAATCCCGGACAAGTACAAGGGGAGGGCGGTCCACTTCGAGTTCAACAAAGACGGCAACGAGGTATGGGTCGCAGTATGGGGCAAAAAGACTGAGCCAAGCGCGATTCTTGTTTACGCGGACAAGGACTACAAGTTGTTGAACGAAATAACCGGCGACTGGGTAAGAACCCCAACCGGACACTTTAATGTATTTAACACGATGGACGACGTATATTAATTTGATGAGATTGTCTCTTCTCGTCGCAGTATTATTGCTGATAGCCGTTCCCGCCTTTAGTGGCGGGGACGGGCAGCAGTATCAAGTTCACTGCTCTTTCTGCCACGGACAGGACAGGTTAGGTAAGACCGCATCACCGTTGCTTCCTCAGTTGCTCATGAAATACAAGGATGAAGACCTTGCCTCGGTAATAAAAAATGGACTGCCCGCGACTCAGATGCCCGCATTTCCAAACCTCTCCGACGAACACGTTAAAGAGGTAATATCTTATGTAAGAAAACCCATGGACGTGAGCTGGACGGCAGACTCCATCGAAAAGAGCATACACCTGGCTGAAATCAATCCCGTTGCAATTGAGCGTACAAAAAAAATAAACAATATCAAAGACGTTACTGCCGTAGTAGAGCGTGGCAAGAACAAGGTCTGGATTATGCAGGGCCAAAACGTACTGGACTGGTTTGAATTTCCCAATGTCCACGGCGGGGCAAAATTCACCACAGACGGCAAGGCGATTTTTATCCCCTCCAGGGATGGCTACGTCGCAAAGTACGACCTCTCTGAAGAGAGGTATGCCGGAAAGGCAAGGGCCTGTGTAAACCTCAGAAACATAGCCGTCTCCAGAGACGGCAAGTACATAGTGGCCGCATGTCTTATCCCTCAGAACCTGGCCATTCTTGACAGCACCACGTTTAAGCCTGTCAAAACTATCGACCTTCAGGGCAGAGTCAGCGCCATATATGAGCTGAACACCCGCGACCAGGCAATATTCACAATCTCCGACCGTCCACAAATCGGCATCTTAAATACCAAATCATTAGAAGTAGAATCTTTGGATATAGAAAATCCCTACGAAGATTTCTTCATAGAACCAATTGAAAGATATGTCATCGGCAGCTCAAGGAAAAAGAATCTTGTATCGGTCTACGACCTCCAGGCAAAAAAAATCGTATTCAGGCATTCGACAGAGAGTATGCCGCATCTGGCCTCCGCCTCCTTCTGGTACGACAAGGGAGGGTTTTATTTCGCAACCCCTCATATTAATAAGCCGGACATATCCATCTGGAGGATGTATAACTGGGAATTCATCAGGAAAATCCCAACTGGTGGAGACGGCTTCTTTGTCAGGACCAGCTACGGCACACCATTTTTATGGATAGACAACGGAAGCGACACGCTTGTGCTGATAGAGAAGAAGGGTTTCGCGGCTAAACACATTACCCCCGTTAAAGGGAAAAAGGCCACACATACGGAATTCTCCGGGGACGGGAAGATTGCCTACATAAGCGTTTTCGAAAAAGACGGAGAGCTAACCATGTATGATTCAACCAAGTTAACGGTATTGGGCAGGATAAAGGCCAGCCAGCCGGTGGGAAAATACAATTTTGTACACAAACAGCGCACATATGAGAAGTATCAGCTCGGCCAGGAGGTATTTATGGAAAAGTGCTGGGGCTGCCACCACACCACGGAAGAGGCCTTCGGGCCTTCGTTTAAATCCATTGTGAAAAAGAGAAACGAATCCACAATACGTTCAATGCTCATAGACCCAAAGGCAACGGCTGCCACCATTGGTTACAAGAGAAGCGTTATGCCTAAGATAGACCTCAGCACCGAGGAGACCGAATCCCTGCTTCGCTTTGTTATGGAGCCAGAGGCAGTTTCCCCGCCATCCCCGAAATAGCCATGCTCAGATTAACCGAATATATAAGGGACAGCGTACAAGACAGGGCAATAGTACAAACATCGGCTGTCATATGCATATGGAATCTTACCTCTGTCTGTAATCTGTCGTGCAGGCACTGCTATGCCTCAGCCGGCAGCGTTGCCACACATGAGACCAGACTATCCGATGTGGAATCCGCCTTGCCGGAGATGCGTGCCGCCGGGGTGAGGGTTGCAATACTCTCAGGTGGCGAACCTCTTCTGAGGCCCGACATACTTGACATAGCAAGGGCTGTCAGAGCGGCAGGGATAAGTACGGCCCTCTCGACAAACGGCCTTCTCATAGACCGGGCAAATATCGGCACAATCCAGCAGTGTTTCGATTACATAGGGATAAGCATAGACGGCAGCCCTGACATTCACGATTCTTTCAGAGGGATGGCAGGGGCATACGAAAAGTCACTTGGCGCAATCAGGACATGTATGGAGCATGGGGTTGAGGTAGGGCTTCGCTTTACACTCTCGGCGTTAACACATGAAAGCCTCCCGTTTATCTTTGACCTGGTACGGGCTGAGGGCATACCGAAGCTTTATATTTCGCACCTTGTAACATCGGGCAGGGCTGAGACAGTTCCATCATTAGACGCTGCCACTTACGCCAGGGCCGAGAGATTCATAATCGAAAAGGCGTTTGAATTTTATGAAAACAACGTACCGGTAAAGATTGTGACAGGCAACAACGACTCGGAGGCCGTGATGCTTCTTTCGCTGTTTAAAGAGAGATACCCGTTAAGGTATGATAACTTGTATGAAAGGTTGCGGGCATGGGGCGGGAATCAGGCAGGCGTCAAACTGGTAAACATAACCAGCGCCGGAGAGGTTAAACCTGACCCGTTCTTTCAGTACTCAATGGGCAATATCGGGCAGGGGGAAAGCTTTAGCCGTATCTGGAGCTCAAACGGACTGCTTTCCGCACTCAGAGAAAGGCCGCGCGCCCTGAAGGGCCGATGCAAGGCCTGCCACTACCTGGACATATGTAACGGCAATTCAAGGGCAAGGGCCTATGCGGCCACTGGTGATTATTTTTCGGAGGATCCACTATGCACTACCTGCTAATCCTGATTATGCTGCTTGCCTCTGTTAACTACGCGGCGGCGGAGAAACTCTATGTCGTAGAAAGAGAACGGGAGGCCATTGCCGTTGTCGACAACGGGAAGGTATCGGAGATAGAAAACCTGGGCAGCATGAATCACGCGCTGGTAAAGTTTGACGCCGGGGCGGCTTATGTAGTGGGAAGGGACGGATTCTTTTCACATATCGACACAAAGACGGACAAACTGGTAAAGCGTGTAAAGGTCGGCAGCAGCGGCATAGGTTTTACATCCTGTAACGATTACATCGCCGTGGCAAACTATGACCCCAAAGACGTGGTAATCCTTGACAGAAAACTCAACATAGCGAAGAAGATAGAGACCGGCTCAAGAAACGTCGGGATAAAATGCCTTGATAACCTGCTTGTGTTTTCCCTGATGGACAAGGACGAGATATGGGTGCTGGACGCAAAAAAGGATTTCAAACAGGTTAAGGCCATCAAGACCGGCGGCGAAATGCCATTTGACGCCCTGCTCACGGGAGATACCTATGTAGCCGGTTTTTTTAAAGGCGGCGTGGCGCTATTGGACCTGAAGGACTTCAAATATAACGAGAAAATTATAATGGCCGGGCAACAGACTGTGTTTAAAATCCCTCATTTCGGGACATGGGGTGTTGCGGGGCAGCGCGCCTATATACCAGCTGTAGGGGAAAACAAACTTATTATTATCGACACAAAGGATTACACCTATACCGGTTCAATAGAGTTAACAGGGCTGCCGGTCTTTGTCGTAGTCTCACCGGACGGCAAATACCTGGCGGTTAACTATAGCGGCGATAAGGACAATTACGTAACAATAATTGATCTTAAAGACAACAAGGTGCTAAAGAACATAGATGCCGGCAAGAGAATAATGCATCTGCGTTTTTCCGGGGACGGTAAGACCCTCTACGCCTCCGCTTATTTTGAGAACATGGTAAAGACAATCGGCAAAGACACATGGGCCGTGAGAGATTGGGTAAGTGTTCCCACACCTTCAGGGATTTTTATTGTCCAATAGCATGGGCATTACCGCGATGGCAGATACGGACACAAAGATAATCAACACTATTGAGGACGGCATCCCCCTGGTAAGTGAGCCGTTTAAGGAGATGGCCCGGAAGCTTGATATCACAGAGGACTATCTCATTGAGTGCATCGGGCGGCAAAAAACCCTCAAGGTAATCAGACAAATTTCGCCAATATACGACACAAGAATGCTGGGATTTGAAAGTTCATTAATTACGTTTAAGATTGCGCCCGAAAAAATTGAACCCGCCGCCATGATTATTAACTCATACCCAGGAGTCAGCCATAACTACCAGAGAGACACGGACTTCAACCTCTGGTTTACAATTGCCGTGCCGCCCGACAGTCCGTTGGATCTGAGGAAAATCGTCGGGTTGATCGCTATGAAGTCCGCAGCGGATGATTTCCTGATTCTGTCCTCTCTGAGGATGTTCAAAATAGGTGTAAAACTCAGCGTGGCTTCCGGAGCAAACGACAAGGAGGTGGTAAGCTCCACAAGGAAGAGCTATGTACCGCTGACGGAAGAGGAGAAAAGAATTGTCAGAGCAACACAGAATGACATGCCACTGATAAGTAAACCGTTCGAGTACTATGCGCACATGCTTGGCATGAAGGAGGGTTTTGTAATTGAGAAACTTGATGAATTCCTCCGGCGTGGCGTCTTCAGGAGATTTGCCGCAGTGCTCTATCACAGAAAGATTGGATATGTGGCAAACGCCATGGTAGTGTGGAAAGTGCCGGAAGAAGCAGTGGAGGAGACGGGTAAGAAAATAGCCTCGTTTAAGGCAGTCTCACACTGCTACGAGCGCACAAGTAAAGAAGCATGGCCCTATAACCTATACTCTATGATTCACGGCAAGAGCAAAGACGAGGTGACAGACGTTATCGACTCCATAAAGCATGAGATAAACGTTGCTGACTTAAAGGTAATATATTCAACGAGGGAGTTTAAGAAGGTGCGTCCGAAATACTTCACGGAGGATTACCATTTCTGGGTGAAAGACAACGTTATACAAGATGCGGGAGGCTCATAAATGAATGTATGGCTTATCGAAGTCCATCCAAACCTTTAGAATCAGTGCAAGGGGTCTCGTAATACTCGCTTATATGGCAATTTAAAATCCTCCAGCCTCTTCCTTCCACTTGGCCGATAATGTCTTCAGGTAAGCGGCAACGGCATCAATTGTCCTTGTCCGGGGCGTTGAAGTGCGAGGGCATTGCACCGCGCATAATACCGTTTTTGACGACTTGCCTCATGTCAGCAATAAAACATCTCCCTAAAGCTATATTTAAAAATAAAGGTAAAAACTTGAAATTATCTTATCGAGCTGTGGTATTATTATACAGTGTTCGGTTATTTTAAGGTGGTAATTGTCTATGCCTCTTGTTGGTGAAATTTTTTTAAGTGAAATTCTCAAAAAACCAGTCTTCGACCAGAAGGGCGAAGACCTTGGCAGGATCAGGGATATTGTCGTAGTCAAGGGTATCACCCTCCCCGATCTCGAGTCCATTATTATTGAACGTAAAAAGACCTTCTACTGTCTCGATTATAAGACGTTAACCGTCTTTAACCGAAGGATTATTACCACTACCATCACCAAAGAACAACTGCCCCAATATGAACATAATGACCATGATTTACTTGCCGTCCGAGATATCCTGGATAAACAGGTGGTCGATGTCAACGGCGCTAAGGTCGTTCGCGTCAATGACATCAAAATCGAGGCATATAAGGGCAGCGCAGTCTTTGTCGCCATCGACGTCGGGATGAGAGGCATTCTGCGGCGCTTTGGCATCGAGAAAAAAGGCGAGAATTTTCTGAACCTGTTTAAAATCCCCCTACCTTTTAATCTCATCCGGTGGGACTACCTTCAGCCCCTCAGCCCCCGCCTTACCTCTATCTCTCTGACATTGACCCAACAGATGCTCTCTAAAGTGCATCCCGCCGACCTGGCTGAGATAATCAACTCCGTCTCCAGAGAGGAGGGTGCCGCGTTTTTCCATCAGCTTGACATTGAATCCGCTGCCGATACGCTGCCCGAACTCCAACCCGAGACTCAGCTTGAGATCCTCTCAAGCATGGACACCGAAAGGGCCGCTGATATCATTGAAGAGATGTCCCCCGACGACGCCGCCGACGTACTTGGCGACCTGCCGGCTATCAGGACCCAGGAAATCCTCGAGACCATAGAACCCGAAGACGCCGATAACATCTCCGAACTCCTATGCCACGAACATGACACCGCCGGTGGTCTTATGAATACCGAATACCTCCTCTACCCCGAGACGGCCACCATTAAAGAGACTATCGAAAAGATCCGCGAAGACGCCAAAGACTTCGATGTAATCTATCATGTCTACGTCAGCGGCGGCGATGAACGCCTCGTTGGTGTCATCACACTGATGCAGCTATTCCTCAATGACCCCGAACTTAATCTGGGCGATGTGATGGAGACAAATGTCAAATCCCTTCGCCCCGACGATGACGAAGATATGGTCGCCGCCATGATCTCAAAATACAACCTCGTTGCCATCCCCGTCCTTAGCGACGGCCAGCGGATGATAGGACTAGTAACGGTCGATGATATTATCGATCAGATCCTGCCGCCTTCGGCTAAGCGAAAGAGGAAAAAAATATGATGCAGGAGGTAATATGCAGTATCAACAATTTTACCATTCATTGTCCAAAATACATTTTGTGCTGATTCATTAGGCTATGGAGAGATGTGGACAGGCTGCGCGTTACCCGAATATCTCCCTGATGTTGACTTGGAGCCTTTCTATAACATTAGATGTGACAACACCCTCAAGCTCCGCGATGGAGTGTGTCTTGTATCTGGCGTTTTCAATAGTCAGAATCTCTACCATTTGTAATTCCGGTATGACTACCCAGTACTCCGGCACCCCGTACCTCTCGTATATAGCCCTTTTCACTAACATATCCCTTTTGTATGTCCCGGGGGATATGATCTCACATACCATATCCGGTACGCCTCGTATCCAGTCCTGAAAGATATCCATGTTCTCTTTTCTGATAAACAGAATGTCCGGTTGAAGCCGGTTTACACCATCCTCAAAGATTACGTCAAGCGGGGATAAACATACCTCTCCTAAATCATGCTTCATAACATAATGACGCATAATATCAGCTAAATTAAAAACAATCCTCTGATGTTTGCCAAATGGACTAGGCCCCATGGTCTCCTCTCCGTTTATGATTTCCGTTAAGTCAAAGTCTCTTTCTATCGTTTGCATGGGTTTAGTATATCATCAAATCAGATGTTTTGTCGATGCTGAAAAAAGAAGCGGGCTGTGATATTTTCGTTTCTCATTGGACGCCTGTTATCTTTTTTAATTCCCTGATGGCGTTGTCGATAGCGCCGGAGTTTTTTCCGTATAGCTCACGGGCATTATGGCCCATCTCATGCCTTTTTGACTCGTTTGAAAACAGCTCAGAAAGTGTGTCATAGAGCCCCGCCGCATTGATGGTTACGGCGGCATGGGCGGCTGTAAATTCCCCCGCCATCGGAAAGTTGTCCATATGTGGACCGCACACTATGGGCTTTCCCCAATAGGCCGGCTCAAGCAGGTTATGTCCTCCCTTAGGCACAAAACTCCCGCCCATTATACACACATCTGCTGCCCCGTAAACCGACGCCAGCTCCCCTATTGTATCCAGCAGGACAACGGAAGCGGGCAGGGTGGCCGTATCTTGTGTATCAGATAGTTCGCTTCTTCTTACGAATGGAATGTCAAGTGAGTTCATCACGGTGGCGGCCTCGTCAAAACGCTTGGGATGCCGCGGGGCTAAGACCACCGAAAGTTCCCCGATTTCGGCCTTAAGCCTTTTTACTGCAGCTAATATAATCGCCTCTTCCTTTTCGTGCGTACTGCCAATTACAAGCATCGGCCCAGGCAGCCTTAACGCCCATGCGGGAATTGATGGTGAGGGCGGGGTGTCAAATTTAAAATTCCCCAGCGTCTTCACAGTCGAGCCGTCAGCTCCCATCGCTATTATCCGCTGTGAATATGTATCGCTCTGCATCCCAAATAGTGTTACGTTACAGAGGACGAGTTTCATAAAAAAACGTATTCTCCTGTAACCCTTAAAGGACCTTTCCGATATGCGGCCATTTAGTATCACTACAGGGATATTTTGCTTGTTCATCTCATTAAAAATGCACGGCCATAACTCCGTCTCCATAACGGCAAACACCCCAGGGTTGACTGCCTTAATCGCCCGCCTTACCGCCGATTGGGTGTCAAACGGCACATAGACCACCTTTACCCCCTGAGGGAGTTTTTCCTTCGCCGTCTGCCGCCCGGTGTCGGTTACCGTTGAGAGGACAATGTGCGGTGAGACCTCCTCAATAACACGGCGTATCAGTGATACCGCCGTTATGGCCTCCCCTACCGATACCGCGTGAATCCATATCGTGGGATTTATCTCTGTCGAGGCCCCCTCTTTTAAAAAGACAAATGGATACCTTCCCAGTCTCTCAGATAACCAGCGCCCCCTTAACTCCTTCGGCCTCTTAAAATACTCAAGCGGGACAATTACTATCAGGGCTATAAAATATAATATACGATAAACAAACAACATCATCGGGTTTATGCCGTAAGCTCGGCAATCAGCTCGGCAACCCGGTTCGTGGGATTCTTCCGGTCAAATATCTCCCTCAGTCGCCTGAACTTCTCGAGCGTTTCCTTTCTTAATTGTTCATCCTCACAGAGCTTTATCAACTCACCGGCGATGGCCTCAGGGACGGCCTTTTCCTGTATCAGCTCCTTTATAATGGGGGCATCGTATATCAGATTAACAAGGTTTATGTACTTAACCTCAATAAGCCGTTTTATAATGTTATAGTCCAGTGAGGCCATTTTATATATTACCACAAGAGGCACACCCATCAGCGCCGCCTGAAAGGCCGCAGTCCCGGACTTAACAACGGCGAAATCACATATTGAGAGTACCTCAACCGCGCGTCCATCGACGATCTTTACATTCAGAGCGGTTAGCTCCTCAAACATTGAGCCAAACGTGCCGAGGGCCAGATTCGGCGCCAGGGGCATCAGGTACTGAAACTCCGGGTGTCGCGTCTTCAATATCTTTATGGTGTCTGTCAGCACGGGCAGGTGCCTGTTTAGCTCGCCGTGCCTGCTCCCCGGCAGGATTCCAACTACGGGGCGTGCCGCGTCGATGGAAAACTCCTCTCTGAGTGCGTCGTTGTCCAGGTTATGGGTCCGTAGTTCCTCTACGATGGGGTGCCCGACGAACTCGCAGTATACGTTTTCCTTTGCGTAGATTTCCGGCTCAAAAGGGAGTATGGCGGCTATTACGTCGCTGCGGCGCGCGATTTTCTTTATCCTGCCCATTCGCCATGCCCACACCTGCGGACTTACGTAGTAGAGAACCTTAATACCGTTTTTTTTTGCGGCCTTTGCCACCTTCAGATTAAAATCCGGGAAATCTATCAGCACTACGGCATCAACCCGAATGGTCTTAAAGACTTCTTTGATTTTTTTGTATGAGGCTATCAGGTGCCTGACCGAAGACAGTGCCCCGACACCGCCAAAAGCACTGTTGATTCTGCTTAGAAGCTCTACTCCGGCATCCTGCATCTTATCTCCGCCTATGCCCAGGAGCATCACCCCGGGCCACAGCTTCTTTAATCTCCTGGCAAGCATCGCCCCATACAGCTCGCCAGAGGATTCCCCGGCAATTATCATCACCCTTACAGGCATTTCTTTATAACTTCGGCAATCCTCTCAATGTCCTCATTAGAAAGGCCGGGATACACCGGCAGCGACAACACCTGCGCGGCGGCAGTCTCGGCAACCGGGAAATCCCCTTTCTTAAAACCAAACTGCTCAATAGGTTTTTGCAGGTGCATCGGTACGGGGTAATAGACTACTGAAGAGATGTTTGCCTTGTGGAGGGCTTCCTTTATTTTATCTCTATGTGCAGAGCGTATTGTGTATTGGTGGTAGTTGCTTGTATATCCTTCGGGAATATTGGGGCACATCACAGTGCTGCTTAACAGGGACGTATAGAGGGCCGCGCTTTTTCTTCTCATGGCATTGTTTCGCTCGACCTTGTTAAGTTTAATCGACAGTATTGCCGCCTGGATTTCATCAAGCCTGCTGTTAAAGCCGATTACGCTGTGAATGTAATTACCCCTTGAGCCGTGATTCCTGAGGGCCAGGATATTTTCATACATCTGCTGATTGTTCGTAACAACCGCCCCTCCGTCGCCGTAGCAGCCAAGGTTCTTACTCGGATAAAAACTAAAGCACCCGGCATCGCCAAACGTGCCGGTGAGCCTTCCATTTATCAATGAACCAAACGACTGCGCGCAGTCCTCAACTACATAGAGATTATACTTCTTTGCCAGCTCCATGATACGTTTCATATCGCAGGGCAGCCCGAACAGATGCACCGGCAGGATTGCCTTCGTCTTTTTGGTAATCTTCTGTTCGATCAGGCCAATGTCGATGTTTAGTGTCTTTGTGTCGATATCGACAAAGACCGGCTTGGCGCCAACATAGAGGATGCTCTCAACTGTGGCAAAAAAAGTAAACGGCGTTGTAATGATCTCATCACCCTTTGAAATTGGAAGCGACGCGAGGCTTAAAAAAAGCGCCCCCGTTCCAGAACCCACACCAGCGCCATAAGACAGGCCATGATACTGCGCCAGTTGCTTCTCAAATGCCTCAACATGAGGGCCTAAGACATATTTCGTACCCTTTAGTACTTCAATTACCGTACTGATTACCTCTTCCTCAATATCGAGGAACTCCTTTTTTAAATCCAACATCGGTATCATATCATCACACTGTGGAAAGTTACGCTCTCCCTTATTATATTTCCGATACTTAGGGCAAGGCTCAAAGCCCTTCTCCCACACTCTCCACTGACCAGAGGCTTTTTCCCAGTCATTACGCTCTGTATAAAGCTGCGGAGTTCTTCTTTCAAAGGCTCGGCCTCAGGCGGTTCATTCAGTGGTGTTGCGTCTATCTTTGTCCCGTTGCTCACGTATTTTGTTATCGCCCCGCTCTGGTAATCCAGGGACAGCAGCTCGTTTCTCTGGGATACCGTTAAAGTGCGCCGCTTATCAGCGGATAACCTGCCGGCGTATAAAAATGCCTTCAGGCCGCTTTCAAACTCAATCCACGCCTTCGCCACGTCGATGCGGCGGGTCAGGACACTGGCCCCCGCGGCGTGTATCGATATGACCGGTGAGTTGGCAATGGAAAGCACGATGTCTATATCATGAATCATCAGATCAAGGGTAACGTCGATGCCTGCCGCCCGCTCGATAAGCGGAGACAGGCGTTGTGCCTCAATATATGCAGGGGATTTCAGCAAGGCGGACAGACCCCTGAAGCCAGCGTTAAACCTCTCCACATGTCCGACTTGAAGAATCAGGTTGCGCTTATTGGCCTCGTCTATCAACTGGCCGGCCTCGTCAACGCCGTCGGTTATGGGTTTTTCGACGAACACATGTTTGCCGGCCCTCAGGCACTTCATGGCTATCTCAGTATGCGTCTGCGTGGGGGTTGCTATAATAAAGGCGTCCGCAAGGGGCAACGCTTTATCAACGCTGGTGAAGGCCTGGCAGTTATACTTTGTTGCCGTTGCCTCAGCCATGGACCAGTCCGTATCGCATACTGCCGCCAGTACGGCCTCATCCAATTCCGAGACGATACGCCCGTGGTGTTTACCGAAGTATCCGACCCCAATGAGACCTACACGAAGAGGCCCTTTTACCTCTAAGTCTGGCATCGTTCAGGCCGGTTACGCTTACATGGTTTTCTCATATCTGACGCTATTATAAATGAAATGGACCGAAAAACGAAATATACATGAATAATATATAAGTGTGTTCACTATCTTGTCGATTGATTTATTTGCTTGGAAAATCTACAATACCATATGGCAATATTTGGCTGGATTAAACGTGTCATCAAAAATATACTCTTAATAACGCTGCCCGTGGCAGTGTTGCTTTTGATTGCCATGGAGATCGTCTTTCGCTACTTTATTCCCGCCTCCAAGTCCCCTCTTGCCTACTATGATACTACGGACAATATCAGCAGGTTTGACAGCCGTGAGGGACGTGAGGGCCTCTTCACCGCAGGGAATCTGGCACAGTTGCGCGTCCCCTGGCACATCAACAACGAAGGCTTCAGAAGCGATATCGACTATTCCACTGAGCACGCTAAACCCCTGATTGCCGTCATCGGCGACTCCTTTGTCGAGGCCCTCCAGGTTGACATGAAAGATACTATGGCCTCAAAACTAAAAGAAAAACTCAATGGCCAGTTCGACATCTATAGCTTCGGTGTAAACGGCGCACCCTTAAGCCAGTACCTTCAGATGGCCAGATACGTAAACAGGCGCTTTAATCCCGATATTCTCGTGTTCAACATCGTCCATAACGACTTTGACGAATCCCTGTGCCAGATGATTCTGATGAGCGGCTTTATGTGTCTTGAAGAGGGCACTGCAGGCTTTACCGAGGCCACGAAACCCGCCATGGCTTCGAGAAACAAGACCCTGTTTAAGAAGTTCATATTTGAACACAGCGCCCTGATGAGATACCTTTGGGTAAATCTGGCCCTTAAGAGAAGCATCTCGTCGCTGCCCATATATAATAAAATATTTACCGGCGGGACGGGGAAGTTCTATAACGCCAACGTAGACGTGCTCAGGCTTGCTGACCTGAAGCCACGGCTCTACAAGGCTGCCAATTATCTGATGGGCAGGATTAAAGAGGAAAACCCTGAGAAGAAGGTCTTTTTCATTATGGACGCCCCACGTGCGGATATATATGCAGGGACGCTGGACAACAGCAGCGTCATATGGCTTAACAGGCTCTTCATGGAGACATGTTTAGCACATAAGTTTAACTGCGTCGACCTGACCGGAGAGTTCGCCAGGCTCTACAAGGCCACGCGCACACACTACGAATCCCCTTATGACTGGCACTGGAACGCCCACGGGCATGAGTCGGCCGCCGAGGCCCTGGTTAACGAAATGAAAATGGCCGGCGTTGGAATTAACTAACCCACCCTTGCTACACCCTTTGTTTGTTCAGGCGCTCATATAAATCCTGCAGCTTTGCAATCTGGAGCGTTACGTTTTTGGAGTCGCTCCTTCTTATGTCGGCTATAAGATCCCTCATTTTATCTATTGCCTCAAGGAGTATATTTATTGTGCCGTCATCAGGGAGGACTCTCTTCTCGCGGAATGTATGCAGGATATTTTCCAGATTGTGCGATAGCTTCTCAATGTTTCTGAACTTCAGGAGGTTGGCCGCGGCCTTAACGGAATGCGCGTCCCGGAAGATTATGTGTATTGATTCGCCATACGCCTCAGGCCTTTCTTTGAGGCGCAGGATTGTTACCTCTATGTTGCCTAAACGCTCTGCCGTCTCCGCAATAAATGACGCTAATACATCGGAGTCGTCTTGAAAATTCAAGGGGTTGGCAACCCCCGGCGTATTTTGGGAATCCGTTTCTCAAACATTATTGCGTCTATGGTTTTTCTATAAGCTGGATGGCAAACTCGGCCATTTTGTCCATATCCGGCTTACATACCTGGCAGTCCGCACCGACAGATTTACCCTTATGAATAAGATCATCCGTTATTATCGACGAATACAAGATGACGGGGAGTTTCTGAAGGGCCTTATCCTCTTTGATTCTCTTGGTCAGCGTAAAGCCGTCCAGTTTCGGCATTTCTATGTCAGCTATGACTATGTCGACGAAATCCCCTATGCCCTTACCTTCTTTCGCTGCCTGCTCCTGCGTCTTCTTTAACCAGTTAAGGGCATCCTCTCCTGTGTTGACTATGTTCGTCCTGAAGTTCGCTAACTCCAGATTCTTTTTCAGCATCAACCGGATAGTCGGCGAGTCCTCGGCAACCAATGCCATATAGTCCTTCTGCGCCTTTACCGTAGTCTGCCACCTTTGGTCTGCAGATTCTGGATTAAGCACCGAGATTATCTGCTCAAGGTCAAGGAGCTGAATAAAGTGGTCGTCCTTTATCAGCGTCCCTATGATGACGTTCGTTCCCAACCGGTTGATATATTCGTTTGGAGGGATTACGTCCTTCCACAAAAACCTGTGAATCTCCGTTACTCCGGATACGATAAAACCCTGTACGGAGCGGCTGAACTCTGTGATAATCACATTTTCATAGTCATTTTTCAGCCGATTTATCTTCAACCATACGCTTAAATCTATTATCGGCACTATGTGGCTGCGCAGCGGGATGGTCCCCATAAAGCATGGATCCTGAGAGTGAGACTTCGGCTCTATCTTCGGGGCCTCTATTACCTCCATAACCTTGGCTACGTTCATCCCGAAATAACGATGCTCTGCCTTCCTATCACCGGATTCACTGTTCTCGTCAATATAGAACTCCAGTACCTCGAACTCGTTTGTTCCCGTATCGAGCAGGATCTGAGACTTAATCTGGTCTATAATGTTCAGGTCGTTCATCAGACCGCTGCCATATCTAATTCTACGGCCGCTCCCTCACGGCCGCCCGTACCCTGCATGGAGGCCATTTCGTCAGATGAAAACACCTTGTCTATATCCAGGATTATGGTGAAGTGCTCGTCACGCTTGCCCATTCCCTTGATAAAGTTCGTATCAAGTGTCGTGCCGATGCTTGGCGCAGGCTCTATTTTATCCGCCTCCAGCTCCATGACCTCCTGGACGGAGTCCACCACGGCCCCAAGCACAGTTTGCATCTGAGAAACCATTACCTCGACGATTATGACACATGTGTTCACGGTCTTTTCAAACCCACCCATGCCAAATTTCGCCCTTAAATCAACCACAGGCACAACACTTCCGCGTATATTTATGACCCCGTTCATGTACGACGGCATCTGCGGAACCTTTGTTACTGCCGTATACTCAAGCACCTCTCTGACCTTCGATATGTCTACCGCGAAGGTCTCCTCGTCAAGCACAAACGTCAGGTACTGCGTTGTCTCAGTTATTCCGGCAACAGCCATGTCACACCCCCATTTTAATACTTTTCAAATTCGCTGTCGTCTGTATGGCTTTTATCTTCTAAATTAAGCACCCTGCCTCTGGTTGGCGCCGGTGTGTGCGTCTTTGGTTTACTATGGACATCTGTGTGTGCTATTGCGGCAGCGGGTTTACGCTTTGCCGCCTTTGCCTGAAACCTTGTTGCGGCGCCCTCGGCGCCGGTTTTAAAGAAGGCTATTGTGTTTTGCAACTGCTCAGACTGCGACGACAGCTCCTCACTGGTGGAGGCCATCTCCTCGGCTGCCGAGGCATTTTGCTGGATTACCTGGTCAAGCTGCTGAATCGCCTTATTGATCTGTTCCGCTCCGGTGTTTTGTTCGTTACTGGCCGCGGTTATCTCCTGTACCAAATCAGCCGTCTTTCTTATGTCGGGGACTAATTTATTCAGCATCGTGCCGGCCTGTTCGGCAATGCTTACGCTTGAGGCTGAGAGTTCGCTTATCTCACCGGCTGCCTTCTGGCTGCGTTCTGCAAGTTTTCTCACCTCTGAGGCCACAACCGCAAATCCCTTGCCGTGCTCCCCGGCGCGGGCCGCCTCGATTGCCGCGTTTAGCGCCAGTAAGTTCGTCTGCCTTGCTATTTCCTCTATGATTGATATCTTGCTGGCTATTTCTTTCATCGCGTTAACTGCCTCGGAGACTGCCTTGCCGCTTTCGAGGGCGTCCTTTGCCGCCGTTGTCGAGATTGCCTCTGTCTGCTTGGAGTTGTCCGTGGTCTGCCTTATGTTCGATGTCATCTCTTCCATGGAAGACGATGTCTCCTCGACGGAGGCCGCCTGTTCGGTTGCACCTTCTGAGAGTTGCTGAGCCCCGGCTGAAAGCTCACCACTTCCCGCCGCTACGTTGTCGGCCG
>PEAC01000128.1 GCA_002753305.1 Nitrospirae bacterium MYbin6 | reverse complement strand
AGGAACATTTCATATGATTTTTTGCAAACTTGCGTCTATGGCTGCTTCCCATGCCATATATTTATAGTATACACATCCGCTCTGCACGCTCATTGAGAATTGCTGACAAATTTGGAGTTATATTGACAAATCTGCCATGGTAAATTTATAGTGTCTTAGTGGCGTAATCTGTGGCAGTACTATGATTAAACAATCGGATATTAATAAGCTCCATGAGAGCAACAGGACATGCCTGAATCTGGGGCAGGTTATGCAGATTCACATAGCCGATGCTGAGATTAAAATTGAGGCGTCTATCATTGGCATCGAAATCGGTAATTACATTATACTCAAAACTAATGCCGGTACGCAGGGATATGCCTTATCCAAGGACGACACCGTATTTATCACATTTTTGTATAACGGTGTGTTTTACAGCTTCAAATCTAATTTTATCGATGTAATCAAAAAACCGATGGACTTTATCATCGTTAGTTATCCCGCCATTATAGAAGAGTACAATATACGCGAACATAAGAGAATTGACTGTATTTTACCGGTTCAAATCATCCGAGGCGGCAGCTCGTGTGATGGGACTATAATTAATATCAGCATGGGTGGATGCAGGCTTATAGTAAAAGACAACCAGCCTAAAGAGGCACCCTCCAGAGTTTGTAAGAAATTTCAGGTGGAAGAGCTGCTACTGATTCATATTTCACTTCATCATACAAACGAAGAACTAAAAATTTACGGAATTGTAAAAAACAGCGCAAAAGAGAGCTTCGACAGATATTATGGAGTTGAATTCAGGGGTCTGACCGATTTTGAACAACAGGCATTAAATAATTATATAAACACCATTGAAAGAATAGAACAAGACCACTATTTCCTGTACACACTACACTCGATATTACAAATCTCTATGGATAATATCGGTTTCGAGGAGCAGCTGGACAGAATACTCTCCCTGCTCCTGTCGCTGCCAGGCCTGTCGCTGCAATCAATCGGCTGTATATATATTTATGACGAGGCAACCGGTATGCTTACGATGAAAGTAAGCCGTGGGCTTAACAGGGAGTTGACAAAGACTTGTGCCAATGTGCCTTCGGGCGAGTGTCTTTGCGGTCTGGCAATTTCCACGAAGGAGGTGGTCTTTGCGGATTGTGTGGATTACCGCCACACTATAGGGTACCCCAACATGCCTGCCCATGGGCACTACTGCGTTCCTATCTTATCGCGTGGCAAGCCGCTTGGCGTAATCAACATGTACGTTAAGGAGGGTTTTAGCAGGAATCAGAGGGCGGAAAATTATCTTGCCTCGGTAGCAAATGCCTTAGCCGGACTTATAGAGCGGATGATGGCGCGAACAAGGCTTGAGGAGCTGATTTCACAACTGCAATCCACCAATGCCCAGTTAAAACTTAGCCAGGAACAGCTCGTACAGTCTGAAAAAATGAGATCCCTTGGCCAGCTTGTCGCAGGCATTGCCCATGAAATAAATAATCCGCTAGGCTTTGTAAGCATTAACACGGACAATATGGTTGGCTTCGTTGGCTCGCTTATTAATTTAATCGAGAATTTCAGCTCGTTCGATATTCCCGGAAATGCAAATGTGGAGCTTGAAAAAATTAAAAAAGACTGCGATTACGATTACCTCAAGGTAAGAATTATAAAAATGCTCGAGAGATCCAAAGTAGGACTGGACAGGATAAAAAAGATTGTGCTTGATTTAAAGACATACTCCAGAATGGACGAATCAGAGATATTGGAGACGGATATCAACGAATCCATCGCCGCAACCCTGGAGCTGCTCACACACGAATTTAAAGATAGAATTACGGTTGTGGCCGATTATGGAGAAATACCATTGATTAAATGTTATAGCTCGCAGTTAAACCAGGTATTTATGAATATACTGATAAACTCATGCCAGGCTATCGAAGGCGATGGAGAAATAAGGATAAAGACCTCGGTGGAAAACGAGATGCTGCGAATAGATATGAGCGATACCGGCAAGGGTATTCCCCTTGAGATCAGGGATAGGTTGTTTGATCCGTTTTTCACGACAAAGCCCGTTGGAGAGGGTACAGGGCTAGGGCTGTCTATTAGCCTTGGCATAATAAAAAAACACAATGGGGAGATCACCGTTGACAGCGCAGAAGGGGGCGGCAGCACTTTTACAATAAGGCTCCCAATTGGCTTGGGGTTGGATTTGCCCCGCAATTAACTCACTACATGGCCTTTTAAGAGGCCTTAATGGCGGGTTCTGAGGGTAACATGCCTTCTTTTTTACCGTTGCTGACATATGGTATGGCTTGCTCTACGGGCAGTTTTAATAACCTGTCCGAGTCGTCTCCCTGTGCGATTACCAGGTAGCGGACTTTCTTGTTTTTACCTGCTCTGCTGTTGCCAACTTCCACCTCGTTTACTTCTTTTACGATGTAAACCTTTTTCCGGTAAATTATCTTACCGTTGACGTAAATGCCGTTTAAGACACCGTCAGTGTGTCTCTTTGACATATACAAGGTGTATTTCTCCACCAATAAGTACACCGCAACAACAACAAACGCAATGGCAATTATATATCCTGTGATGGTCATTCCTTATACCTCCGTATCAAGATCGCTTCCATTGATCTTATACTACACTGCGAAGCTGAGAACTGGCTGAGAATCGCAAAATAAATTTGAAAGAGTCCCTTCCAGTGGGTTTTTCTCACTCATAGAAACGGAATTTTCACAACGGCAACCGGCGCGAATGTCTTTCTGTGTATTTCGCATGGGCCGTGAGCCTGAATCTTTTCTACGTGTTCTTTGGTACAGTATCCCTTGTGGGAGATAAAGTTGTAGAGTGGATATTGCTCGTGAAGGGATATCATCATAGAGTCGCGCAGCACTTTTGCAATTATCGAGGCGGCAGCAATGGAGGCGCTCTTAGCGTCACCCTTAATGACAGAGACCTGCCTGCATTCTACGCCAGGGAGTTTCAGGGCATCTATGAGCAGTATGTCTGTGCGTACGCGGAGGTCGGCAACGGCCTCTGACATCGCTAGTTTTGTCGCGTTTAAGATATTTATCCTGTCTATTTCAGCGGCCTCGACAACGCCTACGCCTATGGCTATTGCGTTATCTAAGATTTCGTAAAACAGGCGTTTTCTTTTAGGGGCGGGGAGTTTTTTCGAGTCATCTATCCCTTCTATCTCAACGGCAGGATTCAGGGCCACGGCCGCGGCCACCACCGGCCCCGCAAGCGGACCCCTGCCCGCTTCATCTATCCCCGCGATTACTGGATACCCTGCCTCGCGATACTCCGCATCAAAGGCATAGAGGGCGTTCATACCACGGCTTTTTTGATTTCGCGCGCCTTTTCCTTTATCTTTGCGTCTTTACCCTTTTTGTGTCTTATATAGTAGAGCTTGGCCTTCCTCACATCGCCCTTTCTTATGACATCAAGCTGCTTGATTATTGGCGAGTGAAGCGGAAAGATCCTCTCAACACCAACGCCAAAGGACATCTTCCTTACGGTAACCATCTCGCGCACACCAGCGCCCTTGCGCGCTATCACTATCCCCTCATAGGGCTGTATCCTCTCTTTGTCTCCTTCTACTACGCGCACATGTACTCGCAGGGTGTCGCCGATGTTAAACACCGGAATTTCCTTCCTGTAATTTTCTTCAAGTGCCGTTACTAAGTTCATACTTCCTCCTTAAGTTGCTCCATGATTTTATATTCATCTTCCGTCAGTTTGGTTTCATCTATTAATTCGGGCTTTTTCAGCAGAGTCCTCTTTATGGACTCACGCCTTCGCCACTTCCATATCTCCTTATGGTTACCGGACATCAGTACGTCCGGGACCTTTATGCCCATAAACTCAGCCGGGCGCGTGAAGTGGGGATAGTCCAGAAGTCCGCTCGTAAAGGACTCCTCCACGTTTGAGCGCGCGTCTCCAAGCACGTCAGGCAGCAACCGTGCCACCGCGTCTATTATAACCAAAGCAGGCAGCTCTCCGCCAGTCAATACGAAATCCCCTATGGAGAGCTCCTCGTCTACCGACAGGTTTATTCTTTCATCCACTCCCTCGTATCTGCCAGAGAGCAGGACTATGCCCTCCTGCCTTTGGGACAACTCCAGGGCCTTGTCCTGGTTAAACACTGTACCCTCCGGTGAAAGCAGTATCGTGTGCCTCTTAAGTCCATCGGATTTCACATGGGACAAGGCGTTATAAAGCGGCTCTATCTTCATCACCATACCCGGGCCTCCGCCAAATGGATAATCATCCACAGTGGAGTGTTTGTCCGAGGCAAAATCCCGTATATTCGTAATCCTTACCTCTATTATTGCGCGCTCAATGGCCCTCTTAATGATACTTTCTGAGATATAGAAATCAATCATCCGGGGGAAAATCGTCAGGACATCAAATCTCACCCTAAAAGGCCCTCCAGTATCTCGATTTTTATATGTCCACCGGCAATGTTTATCTCCTTTATGACGTCGGCTATTGCCGGAATAAGGCATTCCTTCCCATTATAGTCCATTACATAGACATCGTTTGCGGGAAATGACAGGACATCGGATACCTTGCCAAGCCGTTCTCCCGATGTGGCAACGATATCCAGGCCGATTATGTCGTGTTTGTAGTATTGGCCATCCTCAAGCGGAGGCAGCTCTACTCCCTCGGCCTCCATCGACGCGCCGTTGTAGCACAGGGCGGCCTCGGGTGAGTCAATGCCTTCGAATTTCAGGATTACGCAGTCGTGGCGAAACTTTCTCGACGTTATGTTAACTGTTCTGTTAAATGCGCCGGCACTGTTTAAAAGGGCAACCTCATCAATGGCCGCAAAGGTATCCTCAGAGATATCCGACAACTGTGCCTTTATCTCTCCGTTGACTCCCCACGGTTTTATAATTCTGCCGATTATCATTTCGTTTATCTTTTAATATTAAACCCAATTATCAGAAACTGATAAAGGGACACGCGCCTCTTAAGCGCTGCCCCCCTCTCTCTCTCTCTCTGGCTAATCCCCGTTTACCGGTATGTGCTACTCGAGTATCTCTAAGCTGGCGCGTTTCCCTATCTTTGTCCCTGCCGCAGATAGTATTGTTCTCATCGCCCTTGCGGTTTTTCCCTGTTTGCCTATCACCTTGCCAAGATCATTTGAGGCCACTCTCAACTCAAAAATGGTTGTCTTTTCGCCGTCCACCTCTTGCACGCTTACATCTTCGGGTTTATCTACCAGTGCCTTTGCCATAACTTCCACCAAGTTTTTCATCATAAACTACCTCCGGTTGAATCAGGCCGTCTTAAGCTGCAAGCCAGCTTTTTCTAATAGTTTTTTAGCGATATCGGTTGGTTGGGCGCCGTATCCAAGCCATTTTTTCGCCTTCTCAAGGTCGATTTTTATTTCAGATGGCTCCGTTAACGGATTATAGCTGCCTATTATGTCAAGAAACCGGCCGTCTCTTCTTTCCCTTGAGTCGGCCACAATCACTCTATAAAAAGGTCTCTTGTGTGAACCCATGCGTGTCAATCTTATTTTTACCAATCTCTTAACCTCCATATTTTGTCTGTTGTGAACTGGTATTTTAATATAATCCCGCCTTTATGTAAAGGATTATTTGTATTTTCTTAAAATGGCATTATGTCCGGCATTCTGAAGCCCTTTTTATTTTTGAAGGCCTTCATCATTTTTTTCATGTCTTTGTACTGCTTTAAGAGGCGGTTTATGTCTGCCACCGTTGTGCCTGAGCCTGCCGAGATGCGCAGCTTTCTGCTGCCGTTGAGGATTTGCGGGTTATTACGTTCTTTTTTTGTCATTGAGCTGATCATGGCCTCTACCCTTACGAACTGGCTCTCATCCACCTCTACTCCTTTCATGCGGTTAAAGCCTGGGATCATGTTCAGGAGGTTTTGTATCGGGCCCATTGAGCGGATTTTCTTCAGCTGGTCTCTCAGGTCATCAAGCGTGAAGGAATCGGTTATCAGTTTGTCCTGCAGGGTTTGTGCCTCTTGTTCGTCAAAGGACTGCTGGGCCTTTTCTATAAAACTCAGCACGTCTCCCATGCCAAGTATTCTCGACGCAACGCGTTCTGGATGGAATGGCTCGAGCATGTCGATTTTTTCGCCCGTACCGATGAACTTAATGGGCCTGCCGGTTACTTCCCTTATTGACAGGGCCGCGCCACCTCTGGCGTCTCCATCCATTTTTGTTAGTATAATCCCGTCTATACCGATTTGCTCGTTGAATGTCTTGGCAATATTGACGGCATCCTGGCCGGTCATAGCATCCGCGACAAAGAGTATCTCGTTGGGGGAGAGGGCGTCTTTAACCCCTTTGAGTTCCTTCATCAGGTCTTCGGCTATGTGCAGGCGGCCCGCGGTGTCGATAATCAGTATATCGCGTGCCTGCTTTTTGGCCTCACTCAGGGCGTTTTTACAAACGGCAGCGGGGTTTTTATCTTCTTTTGAGAAAAACACCGGCACATCGATTTGCCTGCCAAGCGTTACAAGTTGGTCAATAGCTGCGGGGCGCTGAAGGTCGGCGGCAGCCATCATGGGGCGGCGGCCCTGTGCCTTAAAGTGTCTGGCCAGCTTTGCCGTCGTTGTAGTCTTTCCGGAGCCGTGAAGACCTATCATCATAATAATCGTAGGGGGATTGGGGGATAGATGAATCTTCTCGTTTTCCGACCCAAGGAGGGCACACAGTTCGTCGTTTACTATCTTTATTACCTGCTGGCCGGGGGTCAGGCTGTCAAGTACCCCTCTGCCCAGGGATTTCTCCTTAACGCTCTCGACAAACCCCTTAACGACCCTGAAATTAACATCGGCCTCAAGGAGGGCAAGGCGGATTTCCTTCATCGCCGCGTCGATGTCGTCTTTTGCCAGTACCCCTTTGCCCTTTAACTTCTTAAATACGGACTCTAACTTTTCGCTTAACGAATTAAACACCTACATTGACTCCCCGGCCCATTTGGCAGCTACGGCCCACATTGGCAGCCCCGGACTGTTTCAGCTTAAATGGGCATCTATCTTTTCTTTCAGTTGATGTTTTGGCACTGCCCCGACGAGCTGGTCAATCTTTTCGCCGCCTTTAAACAGCATCAGCGTGGGGATGCCCATAATCTTGTACTTGCTTGCGATGTCGGGGTTTTCGTCCGTATTGAGCTTGAGGACTTTAAGCCTTCCGGCGTATTCCTTCGCTATGTCTTCTACAATAGGGGCAACCATCCTGCAGGGGCCACACCATACGGCCCAAAAATCCACCAATACCAACTCGCCGGCGCCTAGTACCTCCGCAGCCCAGTTCGCTGCCGTTGCGTTCATTACACCTTCTGCCATAAACCCTCCGTTTATTTTATTATTTCATCGAAATCGATAAATTCAGTATCATAGCGATAATATCGATTATATTTGGTAATGAGTTATTTTGTCAACATGGCATGAGTAATTTATCAGGCAAAATTTGCGACTGGATATGCGGGTGATTAGCGGGCTGCCTCCACAGTGAAGACAGCCGCCTTCATCTGCCTATAGATTTATTTGCCGCTGCCGGAATTTTTTTTTCAATATAACGCTTGCCTATTAGTAAAATATTAATTTATAATTACTGCTTAACTAATGATGTACCGAATACTGGGTTTAAGAAAGAGGAGGTATTGATGCCAAAACTAAAGACCCTCGGGTCGACCATCCCGGCCCCCATTATCTCTATCCAGCCCGTACCCTTACAGACCCTGCACCCGCTGC
>PEAC01000127.1:6030-7781 GCA_002753305.1 Nitrospirae bacterium MYbin6 | reverse complement strand
CCATATATACGAATATCCTCATAAAACACGTTGATTCAGGACAGATTCCGGACAAGCCGGAATGACGTGTGAAAATCTCGTTGCATAAAACCCCATTTTTTGACGCAGACCCCCGTGGGGCGGGGGTTACCCGAATATGTCGTTGAGGTTGACCTGAAGGCCCTCTATGACTTTAGAAGTAACCATGCCCTCAAGCTCCGCGTAGGAGTATTGTTCATACTTATCGTTTTTGATAGTTAAGATCTCGATAGTCTGTAATTCAGGTATGACTACCCAATATTCTGGAACTCTGTATTTCTCGTAGATTGCCTTCTTAACTTTACTATCCATTGCGTAGCTGCCGGGTGAAATTATCTCACAAACCATATCCGGTACGCCTCTTATCCAGTCCTGCTCAATGTTTGAGTTTTCTTTCTTTATAAACAATAGATCGGGTTGAAGCCTGTTAACTCCTTCCTCAAATATTACGTCAAGCGGTGAGAAGTATAACTCTCCCAAGTAGTTTGTCTCCAGGTAGGAAAATATCTTATGTGCTATTTTCGATGCGATCTTTTGGTGCTTCCTAAAAGGACTAGGCCCCATAATTTCCTCTCCATTGATGATTTCCGTTAAATCGAAGTCTCTTGCTATCGTTTCCATAATCATAGTCTACCACCATTCATAAAGTGTTGTCTATGCCGGACGTGGCGGGGGCAAACGCATTAGGAAATTACAATAGAAATATCCTCTTCTGGATACCAGATTTCTGGGGAATGACAGACGAGACAGAACAAATTAACAACTAAAGATGCCAATGCCGCCCTTATTTTTGTCATTCCGGCTTGTCCGGAATCTATCCTTATGTTCAGAATATGCAAAATCATCATGAAACACCAGCTTAAAGAAAGATTCCGGACAAGCCGGAATGACAGATTGCCGGAATGACAGATTGCCGGAATGACAGATTGCCGGAATGACAGATTGCCGGAATGACAGATTAAAGGTAAATTCACCATTACTTGGTGTGAATGAGCAGATATAAATGTCATAGAGTGATAGGAATTTTCCTAATGCGTTTGCCCTGCGGACGTGGCGGGGGTTACCCGAATATGTCGTTTATGTTGACCTGAAGGCCCTCTATGACTTTAGAAGTAACCATGCCCTCAAGCTCCGCGGCGGAGTGCGTCTCATACCTGTCATTTTCAATAGTCAGGATCTCGATAGTCCGTAATTCAGGTATGACAATCCAATATTCAGGGACTTTGTATTTTTCGTATATCTTTTTCTTGATGGCAGTATCTTTTCTGTACGACCCTGGTGAGACTATTTCGCATACCATGTCAGGTACGCCTCGTATCCAGTCCTGAAAGATTGCCATGTTGTTTTTCCTGATAAAAAAAATGTCGGGTTGAAGTCTGTTAATTCTATCCTCAAGGATTACGTCAAATGGTGAGAAATACAACTCTCCCAAGTCGTGCGTCTCTAAGAAGGAAAATATCTTACGCGTTATTCTTGATGCAATTTGTTGATGTCTTCCAAAAGGACTAGGCCCCATGATTTCCTCTCCGTTGATGATTTCCGTCAAGTCGAAGTCTCTTGCTATCGTTTCCATAATGATAGTATACCATCAGCCTTACAGCGTTGTCCATGCCGGAGAGAAAAGGGTCTGCGTCAAAAAATGGGGTTTTATGCAACGAGATTTTCACACGTCATTCCGGCTTGTCCGGAATCTGTCCTGAATCAACGTGTTTTATGAGGATATTCGTATATAT
>PEAC01000127.1:0-5990 GCA_002753305.1 Nitrospirae bacterium MYbin6 | reverse complement strand
GCCGGAATGACGGACGGTTGGGATATTCATTGGGTTGGCGGGAATTGTAAACTCATATCTACAAAACACGCCCATAATGTAAGGTTCTACAGCTTAACCCATTTTTATGACGCAGACCCGAGAGAAAATGGCATCTTGATTGTTTCATTTTTTTTATGTTATCCTTGATTATGTTGAGCATGGCGTTACGTAATAATCGCAGGTTTTTATTGAACTCTGCGCTTGTGAGTGATACGAAGTAAAATATTATAATTATGGAGTGATATGGCGGCCATTGATGGAATATTGTTTAGCACGATTTTTGCACACACACACACACACACACACACACACACACACACACACACATATCGAACGTCAAAAGAAATCCTGTAGCAGTCCAATATAAAGATATACAAATAAAATGTTTTATAACTTCAGTATCGGCCGCGAAAAAATCCGTTTTAATGGTTCCTAATGTCCGCAAGAAATGTCAATGGGCGCTGTGAACTCAGGAGAGGTATGGCAATGAGAGACGAGACAAGGCTAAGGGGATTATCTGTCCTGTATGTAGAGGACAATTTTTGCATGCGAGACAGCCTCGGGAAGTTTATGAGACGGCGTTTCGCCGAAGTGTATACGGCGCAAAACGGTGAGGAGGGCTTGGCGCTCTACATAAAGCATAACCCCGATATAGTCATAACGAATATAGAAATGCCGGTAATGAACGGATCCATAATGATAAAAAAAATAATGGAAATAAAGAGCGACCAGCCGATTATTATTACCACCGCGTTTAATAACGACGAATACACAAGCGCCAGATTCGTTAATTTGATAAAGCCGATTAACGTGGAGAAACTTCTTGACGCAGTTATTAATTGTATCGGCGGGAAGCGGCATGAGGCCCTATAGGGATCAGGGCAAACGCATTAGAAAAATTAAGCAGACATTTGTATTTCTCAAATGCGTTTGCCCAACGTTACTCTGAGTATTGCAAAAAGAAGTTACCTATGTTACGATACAGTAACACTTAAAGGTAGGAGGGGATTGTGTTTGTCAGGCATACAGGCCGCCTGTGAGGTTAATGGATTTGAGATTTATTAAATATATTATGTGTATTACCGTTGCGGCGCTCATTTTGTCGTCTCCGGTGAACAGCGTGGCCTATGCCGCGGAGAAAGCGCCTAAGTCCCCCGGGCCTGAAGAGACACCATATTACTCCAAGTATAAATTCGTAAAATCAGACAATTACCTGAATGTTGGGGTTCAACCGCTCTATCTGCCTTCCGGGATGATAACGACGGTTATGAGCCGGGATTTAATCTTACAGCGCAGGCTTGAGAATATGGGGATAACGATTGTCTTCTATTCATTTCTAAAGGGCATGGACGTCAATAAGTTCTTTCTGGGCGATGATTTGCAGTCCGGTGTCGTAGGGGATATGCCTGCCGTTACCGCCGCGTCGAAAAAAGATGTCTTTATCCCCGCCATAATGCAGCGGTCATTTACGTCCATCGTCGCCAGAAGGAATATGTTTATAAATAAACTGCGAGGCAGGCGTATTGGTAATGCCACTGATTCAACCGCCCACTATACCTTGCTTAAGACATTGTCTTACGAAGGGATTACAGAAAAAGACGTCAAACTTGTGCCTATGGAAATAACTGAAATGCCCGGGGCGTTGTCGAAAAAAGATATATTCGCGTTTTCGGCATGGGAGCCGATAGTTGGACTGACACAGCAAAACTATCCGGAGAGCGTTGTTATCCACAGGACTTTGACCTTTGGCTATCTTTATTTCTCGAAGGAGTTTTATCTTAAACACCCTGAAGCGGTGCGGCAGGTTGTGGCCGCTGAGATCCGGGCAGTAAGATGGATAAAGGCGACAAGAGAGAATCTCGTCCTTGCCGGAGGCTGGACACATGAGAGTATCCGGCTTCTTATGGGGGATAAATTAAAAATATCGCCGGAACAGATTTCTGACATAGTGGTTAAAGATATGATGTGGCAGTCCGATGCGCCGGTTATACCTGAAAAGAATCTTATAAAAAATGGTACGATTGCCTCGACATTGGAATTTCTGAAGAGCCAGGGGAAAATCGACTCTTCCGTAAGCATAGAAAAGGTAATCGGGAGTTTCGACAGGGCGCTTGTCTATGACGTCCTGAGTATGCCGGATAAATACGGCCTTAATGATTTTAATTACGATTTAAAGGCAGACAGATGAAAAAACCGTTGATTGACATACTATCATCCAGCATCAGGGCAAAGATGTTCTTTTTTATTAGTCTCATCATTATCATAGTAGTGGTTACCTTTGTTGTGTTTACTGATGTCATAGGTGTGCCGTTTACTGAAATAGAAGGCGATTATGATGAGACTTATGAGAACGCCGTTACCGGCATAAACCATATTGCAGATACGAGGAAGGAAAACATAGAGAAGAGGATTTTAAGCCTGACGTCAAACGTCGAGGCCTTTGTTAACAGCAATCTAACGAAGTCGTTTATGCCCAACGGTGTGGCGCTTGCCGGAAATCAGGAATTTACTCAATATCTGGAAGACTATCGGAAGACATATAATATCTTTCATAATATTCAGATAGCCGACCTAATGAGCGGGAAAATAATAGCATCCACAAGGGAAAAAGACATTGGGCGGGACATTTCCGGCAAGGATTACATAACAGGGCCAATTATCTCTCGCTGTCATCACGTTTGTTTTGCCCTTGATGAAACAGACAACGATAGCGATTTTTATATATCCCATGTTATAAATGTGTATTCTCAGCCACGGTATGTTGTTATGATGAGTGTCAGCGCGTTGGATTTTATTGAGACAATGTCCTCGAACTCTCAACGTGGTGACACCACAGAAACAGTGTTGGCGGACAATACAGGACTGCTGCTTATAAATCTGAAACATTCCCTTCCCGGCGGCAAAAAGGCAGTTCCGTTGCAGCACAGGTTTGATAATCCGGCTTTGCCTATGTCGCACGCGTTAGACGCTCAGGAAGGTACGGTTGTCGGCAAGGACTACAGGGGGGTAAAGGTGCTGGCCGCCTACAGATATATCCCTATAGACTCAGCGACAGGGTGGGGATTAGTCGTTAAACGCGATTATTCCGATGTCATTGCCCCTTATTATACTAAATTGCGTTACGTAGTTGTCCTTATCGTATGTTATCTCCTGGCAGCGTTAACTATTATGAATATACTTATAAGATTGCTGACACGCCCAATCTCCATTTTGAAAGAGGCCGCCATAGAAATAGGAAAGGGAAGGCTCGACACTGTTGTTAAGGTAAACACTAAAGATGAGCTTGGACAGCTGGCAGAATCTTTTAACAACATGGCCAGAGACTTAAAAGACAGCCATGCGGAGCTGCGCATGCGAAAGGATTTTTTGCAGAAGGTTATAGATAACACCACAAACGCGGTTTTTTCAATCGACTTGACAGGCAGGTTTTTATTGGCCAATTATAAGGTATCGTGTATTACCGGATATACGGAGAATGAGGTAATAGGGCATCCGTTTTCGATGTTATTCGATAATGATACGCTGCCAGAGGTAAATGAACTGTTTATTAAGGCGTCAGTTCATGGTGAAAGGGTGGCCAATTATGAGACCGAGTTGATACGTAAGGACGAGGTAAAGAGGATTATCATTCTTAGCGTTACGCCTATTTATGACGATGATAAGATCGAGATGATCATTGGAACAGCCGAAGACATTACGCACCGCAGGGAGTTGGAGTATCAGATAAAGCAGTCCGAGACCCGGTTGAGGGCAATGTTCGAGCAATCCCCTGTAGGTATAGCGATCATAGAATCATATCCCAAACGGTTTATTATGATTAATCAGGCATATTGCGGCATCGTCGGGTATTCGCATGAGGAAATGTTAAATAAGACATTTGTCGAGATTACGCATCCCGATGATGTCGAGCCAGACCTTGCCAATATGGAAAGGCTGCTAAATGGAGAGATAACTAAATTCAGCATGGAGAAACGGTATATCTGCAAGGACGGCTCCATAGTCTGGGTAATGCTGACGTGTGTACCACTGTGGGTAAGCGGTGAAGAGCCGGTTTGCCATCTCGCGCTTGCAGAGGATATTACGGCTCAGAAGGAGATGGAGGAGTTTCGGAGGATTAACGAGAAACGGCTTGAGGCCATGGTTCAGTTTAATCAGATGGCAGACAAACCGGTTAATGAAATCATGGACTTTGTCCTTGAGAAGAGCCTTGACCTGACTGGCAGTTCAATTGGGTTTATATCGTTTGGCAATGAGGAGGAGTCTGAGTATACTACCAGTGTGTACTCTACAAATGTAATGAAAGAGTGTGCCGTCAATAAAGAAGACTTGCGTTTCACGATAGAACACTCCGGCCTGTGGGGCGAGGCGGTAAGGCAGAGAAGGCCAGTCATAGTTAACGATTATGAGACGACCACGTTATATAAGAAAGGACATCCGGAAGGCCATGTTCTTATGAAAAAACTGCTGTTACTGCCGACATTCGATGGTGACAGGATCGTCGTGGTAACAGCCATGGGAAACAAGGAGAGGGAATATACCCAAACGGACGTTAATCAATTAACGATATTAATGGATGGGCTGTGGCAGCATATTCAACGCAAACGCATGGAAGACGCCATAAGGGCAGCCGGCCTCTATACCAGGAATCTCATAGAGACGAGCCTGGACCCGCTTGTGACTATCACACGTGACGGTAAGATAAGCGATGTTAACACGGCAGCTGAGAGCATTACCGGACGAACGAGAGATGAGTTAATAGGAACGGATTTCTCCGGCTATTTTACCGACACGGGCAAGGCTGAAACAGGCTACAAAAAGGTGTTTGACACTGGTGAGGTGCGTGATTACGAACTCAGCATAAGGCACAGGAATGGGACGGTTACGCCGGTTATATATAACGCCTCGGTGTATAGAGATGACTCTGGCAACATCATAGGTGTATTTGCCGCCGCGCGCGATATCTCGGTACGCAAGCGCATGGAAGACGACCTGCGCCACTTTAATACGGAGCTTCACAAGAGAGTAATTGAGGAGACCGGCATACGGCAGCAAAATGAACAGCTCCTCATGCAGCAGTCCAAGATGGCGGCAATGGGGGAGATGATAAGCCTTATCGTCCACCAGTGGAAACAGCCGCTAAACGTTATCTCAATAACGGCCCAGGACCTTGGCGAGGCGTATTCCTTTGGCGAACTGAATGTCGATTATTTAATGAATTCAAAAGATATAATCGTTAGCCATGTAGAGTTCATGGTGAAGACCGCCGATGATTTTCGCAGGTTCCTGCTTCCATCAAGAGAGAAAGTTAAGTTTGACGTTAAAAAAGCGGTAGAAGAGCTGATTGTGATGTTTGTGGATTATTTTGCGAAAGACAATATCCTGCTCAACATCCACGCAACCGAAGGAGATGCCTTTCCTAACGATGTAACAGGATATCCGAACGAGTTTAAGCAGGTGGTGTTAAATCTTATCAATAACGCCCGAGACGCGATACTCGCTAAGCGCAGGATAGGGCAGCTTGTCTCTATGGCATCTGACAAGATCGACATTAACATTTCCAGTACCGGCGGGAAGATAACAATCGCCATAAGCGACACGGGCGGAGGCATCCCCGAAGATGTTATTGATAGGATATTCGACGCACACTTCACAACGAAATCAGTGGACAAGGGCACGGGCATAGGCCTCTACATGGCAAAGACAATAATTGAAACCAACATGGGCTGGAGCCTGACGGCAAGAAACATAGAGGGCGGGGCGGAGTTTAAGATTGTGATATGACAGGGGGGCGTATGCGTGAGAAACTGACAGCAGTCTTTCAAAAATCACCCTATGGGTACATTGGGTATGTGGAAGAACTATATAATGGACCCCAAAAACTGGACAACATGTTAAGTTACAGTAAGAGCAGAAAGATGGAGGTCCAAGGATATTATGAAGACGAAATATGCATCGGCATTCAAGGCGAA
>PEAC01000126.1 GCA_002753305.1 Nitrospirae bacterium MYbin6 | reverse complement strand
GGCAACTGACTTCAGCCCCGAAGAGCATACCTTGTTTATCGTGTACGCAGGGGTCTCCTTTGGAATGCCGGCCCTTATCATGGCCTGCCTTGCGGGATTCTGCCCTTGTCCGGCCTGGACTACGTTGCCGATAATCACTTCATCAACGGCAACCGGCTTCAGGTCGTCGCCATAGTCGTAATATCTCTTCTCCAGTTCCGTTATGCCCTGGGCCTTCAGCTTATCCGGCGCGAGTTCCTTCGCAGAATCACTCACAACAGGCCTCAGCCCCACCTTCTTTAATGTCTCTTTCAGTACCAGCGCACCCATGTCGATTGCCGATACATCTTTCAACGAACCACCAAAGGCCCCTACAGGGGTCCTGACTCCACTTACCACAACCACTTCTCTCATAATACATCTCCTCCTTAACATTATTATAATGAATGCCGCCGGGCACAGCTTGCTACTATTCCCGCACCACAACTAACATGCAGCCTGTTATTACGTTATAATATCTATCGCACTGCCTTATGTCAAGTGCCTTTTCCGAACAGGCAGGGGTTTACTTCTTTTCCCTGTGCTCGATATACTCAGCCCACGCCTTTTTTGTCTCTGTTCTGCACTTCTTGTAGTCATCCCTGGTCTGGACTGCCTGCATGCACACCTTTTCTTTCTGTAGTATTCCGATTTTGTGCTCAATGGCCTCAACTACACGTGCCTTTATCTTCTCAAGGCGTTCGGGGTCGATTTTATTATGCCCGCTGTCTCCTTCCGCGGCGTAGAGATTTACCGCAACCATTAGTATAGATACTGCCATTAAGTATTTCAACGCTTTCATTGCCCAACCCTCCATTATATTGTTTTTCACGATCCATTCGTATTATACACTAATCGCATACTTTTATTAAGTATATACTACAAAGTATATACTACAATGCACCCCCCCTTGCGGCTTCGCATGGTGACATATTTTGTCACCATGTGCCAATTAATGGCACAATTGATGAGTATTGTGATGAATAGGGTATGGATTATACGATTAAATAATACGTGCTTTTTGGGCATGGTATTTGCTATAATTCAAAGGCAGCAAGGCAGCGCGTTTGGCAATAATAACTATTACTGGCAAGTTATACATGTTTACGTGTCAAACAAGGCAGAAGCGATTTTTAATCGCTGGTATGTAATTAAGAGGAGGTACATTAATATGTACAAAGTAATTTCAGGGATGAAGGCAAGGGATGAAAGAGGTTTTACGTTAATTGAGCTTCTGATAGTTATTGCGATAATCGGCATATTGACGGCTATCGCGGTTCCGGCGTTTCTGGGCCAGAGGGAAAAGGCAAAGGTAAGGGCAACCGAGTCAGGCGCAAAGGGTGCAATGTCAGACTTACAGTCATATCTTGACGCATATGTAGCCGGCGACCCATATATCATAGTCAGTGACTCGGCAGGCACACAGACATGCTACGAGGCAGATATCGCAACCGCAACGGGCAAGTCCTGTCTGGCGATTTACAGCCAGGCCAGCACAGGCACATACGCAGCATTCCCCGGCGGTATCTCAACCATTGTTGCACACTTTATCTCTCACCACACATTTAAAGGTGACAAGAGCGCATTTACCGGCAGCGCAATGTTCGTAACGGCATCTCCGTCAGACGGACAGGTTATGCTCAGCCCATCGGGAAGCCGCGCGGTTATCGTATTAGCTTATGCCACAAACTCTACATCTCCAATATTAAGCCAAATGGTCACAACACGTTAGTTAATGAGACACAAATGGGAGGGGAATCCCCTCCCATTTTTTTTATTGCCATGGCTCACATGAACTCGCATCAATCAGGAGGTATATCAAATGGATAAGGTATTATCAGGGATGAAGGCAAAGGATGAAAGAGGTTTTACGTTAATAGAACTCCTGATTGTTATTGCGATAATTGGAATATTGACGGCTATCGCGATACCGGCGTTTGTGGGGCAGAGGGAAAAGGCAAAGGTGAGGGCAACGGAAGTCGGCGCAAAGAGCTCGGTTTCAGATTTACAGGCATATCTTGATTTGTA
Source organism: Nitrospirae bacterium MYbin6 (assembly GCA_002753305.1). Taxonomy (GTDB): domain Bacteria; phylum Nitrospirota; class Thermodesulfovibrionia; order Thermodesulfovibrionales; family Magnetobacteriaceae; genus Magnetominusculus. Next base: position 5,750 of record PEAC01000126.1, on the reverse strand, counting down.
CGTATCAGGGGAGCCGTACTTAATTGTCAGTGACACGGCAGGTTCACAGGCATGCTATGAGGCCAGTAACGCTGTCGGAACGAACAAGGCTTGTTTAGCCGTTTTCAATATGGCCAACGCGGGTACATATCCCTCATTCCCTGGCGGCCTCACAACGGTTGTCGGCCACTTTATCTCTCACCACACGTTTTTAGGGGACAAGAGTTCCTTTACCGGCAGCGCGATGTTCGTAACGGCGTCTCCTGGTGACGGACAGGTGCTTCTTAGCCCGTCAGGAAGCCGCATGGTCGTTATTCTGGCTTACGCCACAAACTCTACGTCCCCGGTATTAAGCATATTAGTAACTACACGTTAGTTGCCAGGACACGGGCTGGAGAGGAAATCCACTCCAGCCCGTGCCATAAATTGTCACTACCTGCCATAAATTGTCTATAGTTCCTATATTTGCAGTAAATATACTATATATTTCAATGAAACTCTTCAGGCATGGATTATGCATTAATAAAAGTGTAATACGTTCAAAGACAAAAGCAAAAATACGGTTTTTAACCGTGAGTCAGTATGCATGTATTACGCACCAGGAGGTATATAATATGTACAAAGTAATTTCAGGGATGAAGGCAAGGGATGAAAGAGGTTTTACGTTAATTGAGCTTCTGATAGTTATTGCGATAATCGGCATATTGACGGCTATCGCGGTTCCGGCGTTTCTAGGCCAGAGGGAAAAGGCAAAGGTAAGGGCAACCGAATCAGGCGCAAAGGGTGCAATGTCAGACTTACAGTCATATCTTGACGCATATGTTGCAGGCGACCCGTATATTATAATCAGTGACGCAACAGGCACTCAGACATGCTACGAGGCAAGTATTGCAACCGCAACCGGCAAGTCCTGTTTATCGATTTACAGCCAGGCCAGCACAGGCACATACGCAGCGTTCCCCGGCGGTATCTCAACCATTGTTGCACACTTTATCTCTCATCACACATTTAAAGGTGACAAGAGCGCGTTTACCGGCAGCGCAATGTTCGTAACGGCATCTCCTACAGACGGACAGGTTCTGCTCAGCCCATCGGGAAGCCGCGCGGTTATCGTATTAGCTTATGCCACAAACTCTACATCTCCAATATTAAGCCAAATGGTCACAACACGTTAATTTAGAGGTATGTGCAGGTATTCACAGGGCGGGAAAGGGAGTTGTCCTTTATCCCGCCTGTTTTTTGTTATAAATCAATTTACTGAAGAGAGCCGACAATGGATATAACGGGATTATTAGATAACAAACGCGCGATGCGGACATTTTTCTATTCGTCAATATTTTCGGCCGCGTTTATTGGCGCTATGGCTTCGCTGCCGAATGGGTTTGTCTGGGATGACATGCATATAGTGACAAATCCCGTACTTATCGACAAGAAAGGCACATTCTACGGCTATTTCTTTGATAAGGGCCTATATTACCGTCCCTTTATTAAGCTGTCTTTTGCTCTGGACTGGAGCATGTGGCGGATGAGCCCGCTTGGCTACCACCTGCACAATATCCTTATACATGTGGCCAACTCTGTGTTAGTCTTTGTTGTGGCCGGGCGTCTTATGGAGGACGGCGATATGCCGGCTTTTTTAGCGGCCCTGGTATTTGCCCTGCACCCCGCGCATACTGAGCCGATTGCGTGGATTTCGGGGAGGACGGACTTGCTTGTAACGTTTTTCTTTCTCCTTAGTTTTTTGGGTTTCCTTGTGTACCGCTGGGAAGATGACATTAAAGGCATTGTGGTGTGTGCGATGTTTTATCTGTTTGCTATGTTCTCCAAGGAAAACGGGGCCGCCATGATTGCTGTTGCGTTAGCCTATGGGTTGCTTACAAGGATGCCCTTAAGACGCCTCCTGATCTCTTCCGTAATATTATCCGCGGTTGTCATCTTATATTTTATTCTGCGGCAGTGGAGTGGATTAACTGACGTCATCATGAGGCCGGGGACACAGGGGGCATATCTGTCGTCGGCTTTTTCGCTTAAAACCTTTCTCTACACCCTGGTCTACGGAAGCGGTTATTATATAGAGAAGTTATTTCTCCCCCTGAATCTCAATCTCCTTCCCGCAATTCCCGAAGGTATCGGCTACGCGCTTATATTTTGCGCGGCCCTTGGCGGCACTATTTATTGCTTTATCAGGTGCGCTCCGTCTCAAACATTTTTAATTTTATGGATTTTCCTTACAATGCTTCCATCTCTGTCAATCATGTTTTCACAGGTGGCAGCGCCACTGGGGGAGCGCTATCTGTATCTGCCCTCGGTGGGGTTTTCCATACTTATAGTAGGGTTGCTTGCCAAGGCCCTGAACAGAAGGTTTTTAATTGGCTTTGTTATATTAATATCCATAGGATTTTTCGTGTTAAGCAATGAAAGGTTCAGCGTATGGTACTCTGACCTGACACTTTGGGGAAACACGGCCAGGAAATCCCCATCCTCTGCCGTGGCCCATACCAATTACGGCATAGCCATGATGCAGGAAAAAGACATCACGGGCGCCGAGAAGGAGTTATTTACCGCGCTGCGGATTCCCGATAACTCCAAAGAGCAAACGGCCCTCATCCTGAACTCATTATCAAACGTCGAGATCTTCAGAAAAAACTACAAGAAGGCAAGTAAATATCTCATCGAGGCCATAGATAAGGACCCTAACTGCACTGCTGCCTATAACAACCTCGGCTACGTATATATGCAGATGTCGGCTGCCCCCGGTGTGGATGAAAAAGGAAGGGTTGAGTCGCTGAAAACGGCAATTTCCTACTTCGACAAGGCCGCTGTGCTTGCGCCGTGGCTTTCACAGACAAAGTTTAATCTGGGAATTTGTTACTTCTCACTTGACGATTATGATAAGGCTGAGAAATATTTCTATGATACAGTTGATGCCGACCCACTTAGCGAGCTTGGGAAGAAGGCAGCTATGCTTTTAACCTCCGCAAAGATGCGTAAAACGGCAGGGTCTTACTTAAGGAGATGATGAATTTGGCCGATTATTTATTTATGGGTGTCTTGAAAATCTAACTGCGGCTTTCAGGGCAGGGGTGCCACCCATTACAGCCATTTTGCAATTGATTGTTAAATATATCTTTTTTGTGTTAGAATTTGAATATAAAGTTGTAAATAAAAAACAGCTAACGAGGAGGATTCGATGGATAGAGTTTTAATAAATACGGCAGCCTTGTCCTGTCGGACACACAAAGCAAGAGAACACGGCGGATTTACCCTGCCCGAGATACTGGTAACGCTGGCAATAATAGGGATTCTCGCTGTCATTGCGATCCCTCTGTATCTGGGGCAAAAAGAAAAGGCCGCAAGGACAGAGGCATCCGAAAATCTCCAGTCCATACGGCTTATAATGGAGCAGTATTATAGTGAAAACGGCTGCTACTATGCCCCATGTACGACACTGACAGACCAGGCGGTCTCGGGCGTTACCGCTATAATGTCGTACCTGCCCTCCTTTAAGCCCGGCAATGCTAACGCTATGAAATTCAACTACAATATTGCTATCACCAACAACCGGACACAATATGTCATCGGGGCCGTGCTTAAAGGCAATAGCGTATCATCGGGGGCTACTTGCGCAAGCGGCGAGCTTAAGATTGACCATAACAACAATAAGTGCGGCTTTTAGGGCAGGGCTTGCCTGCAAGGCGGCATGTCTTGCTTTTACAACGTGGAGAGCATTTTTTTGATCTTCGGTTCCAACTCCGCCGGTGAGAGGCTTTTCTCTAAGAGTGTGGAGTTGTCCATATTTGTTGGATCAGTTGACAGTGCCGTGCCATTGTCATCAAGGGGGAGCTTTTCATAGGCAAACAGAAAAAGTGTCTTTGCCCTTTTACGGTCACCCTCCTCAAGGGCCAGAAGCCCTAACATGTATAAGTCTGAGTATGGCGTCTGCGCCGAGAATACGTCAACAGCCTTTGACAGCGCCTTATAGGCCTCTTTGTCCTTATTCATCTTGAACCAGCACACCCAGAGTTTTCTGTAAATGGGGGACTTTTTCTCATCCGGCGTACGATTCAGTGACATGGTAAAATACTTAACCGCCCCGGCGTAGTTGCGCTTGCCTAGTAGTGAGTCCCCTTTTAAGAAATATCCACCGGGAAGGCCCGGAGATGTCTCTATAAGCCGGTCGGCATATTGGGCGGCCTCGTCGAATTTGCCCTCGTTTATTTTTATCTGGGCGATTAGTTGGTTTACGGTATCGATAGATGGGTCTATTGCGGATAGTCTGATCAACTCTAAAAGAGCGATTGTCGCGTTGTCCTTTGTGGGCACCTCAACGGCAAACGGGTCGATTGCCTTAATTGAACAGCACTTTTTCGCATCAGGCTCACTTGAGTACAGGGCCTCGGCATCGTCGAAAAAGACTATTTTATATTCAGGGATCTTTGCGATAATTGCCTTAAATGCCGCGCCCTGGCTCAAGGGTACAGAGATATAGGACGGCCTGTAGCGGGCTATGAATTTCCTTAAGACCACCTCGTCGTTGTAGGCCATGAGGACATTATAGAAGTCAAAGTCGGAAAACAGAAACGGCACCTCCATGTCGATGGCGATTTTATAGCGCGGATAGAGTTCCCACTGGAGGTAACCGCCGTAGTTGGGGTGGTTCATAAGCCTGGTGCCGCCCTGATTTGACGTGTGTTTCAGAAACGAGACGATACCGTGGGGTAGATCCCTTGCCAATACCGGTGAGTCCTTCATTACGCTGTGTACATAGATAAATGGCAGAGGCAGCAAGGCCGCCGCGGCTATATATCGAAAAATTGCCGTGTGCTTCACGCCGTCCCCTCTGCCGCCAAACATAAGCGGCAGGGCGTTTAGTATAACAGGGACAGCAAGGATGGCGAACTCATTCCTGAAGCGAAGGCCTTTCGTCAGGAGGACTACCCCGCCTATGAGCATCAGCGCGTGGCTTAATCTCAGTTTTTTGTATCTCAGGCAGATTATGGCGCAGATAGCCGCAAGTGCGGCGTCCACGTTGACAAGAGTTATGTACGGTACGCCCTCGGCAGCTATCTGATATCTGAAAAATTCCATCAGCCCCGGCCTGCTTAGTTCGTTTATATACAGGGAGGCGTAGCGGGTGTCGGTAAATGGCACCTGAAGCAGGGCAGCCCCATGGGGAGTAAGATATACCGCAGCTACGCACACCGCCGAGGACACTATCACGATGAGTTCCTCTCTGGTGAACGTACTTTTTCGTGCCAGCCGCCCTGTGTAGGCCTCAAACATATAGGCCCCCGATATTAACAGCATAACAGGATATTCGACCCCATGGAAGTTCACCCACAACAGGGCAAGCACGGGAAGGATGTATGCCCTGCCTGGTTTTACTTCATAAACATACACGAAGGCCGCCATGAAGAGATAAGTATAGACATGCGGCCTGCTAAGCAGGCACCTCGGCAGAAGAATCATAATGTAAAGAATAAAAAGCGCAGTGAAATATGGGGTAACGCCGCTTAGGCGAACACGAAACAACCCCCAAAGAATCGCGGCAATAAATACAAACAGCACGGCCCGAAGCCCTATAAGCCCGCCATACCCCAGATATTGGTAAATCTTATAAGTTGACACCTGAAAAAGCCAATAGTAGTTAGTCCGTTGCCGCGGCGGCTCGATAAACGAAAAAAATGAACTATCGGCAATCTCTCCATGTTCCACCGTGTATCTGCCTCCGCTTAAGTGGTACCACAGATCCGTATCGCCATTGACAATGG
>PEAC01000125.1 GCA_002753305.1 Nitrospirae bacterium MYbin6 | reverse complement strand
TGCCTTAAATGCCGATGCATATTTCGTCTTCATAATATCCTTGGACCTCCATCTTTCTGCTCTTACTGTAACTTAACATGTTGTCCAGTTTTTGGGGTCCATTATACGCCAGACGGGAAACGCCTGATCTCAGGGTCATGGGATATGACGTTAAAACAATGGGATATAGAGACCGGTAAGGAAATCCGCTCTTTTATCGGCCATAAGAACTGGGTAACAACCTGTATAATAACGCCAGACGGGAAACGCCTGATCTCAGGGTCATTGGATAATACGTTAAAACAATGGGATATAGAGACCGGTAAGGAAATCCGCTCTTTTATCGGCCATAAGAACAGGGTAACAACCTGTATAATAACGCCAGACGGGAAACGCCTGATCTCAGGGTCATGGGATAAGACGTTAAAACAATGGGATATAGAGACCGGTAAGGAAATCGCAACGATAGAACTTCTTTGGTATGTTAATGATATAAAATTCTCCAAAACAAACCCGAATGTGATAATAACGGCAAACGCCAACGGGACCTTGACTTCGTTGGATCTATCGAAATATTTGTAGTCGCCGCGTGGCAGTACGCACGGCATTGAGGTAAAGCCGATTGAATAAATCTCCTTGTAGGTGTATAATAAAACTATGGCAGTTATAACAATACCCGACGCGCTCAGAGAAAGGCTTGGCGAAGAGGCCACCAGGGCCTTTGTCGACGTTATTAAAGAAGTTGATTCCGAGTCAAAAAAAGAACTCGCTACAAAGGCCGACCTTAAAGAAGAAGTATATAAGATTAATGAGCGTATCAGCAAACTAGATGAACGAATCACCATAGAAGCCAGCAGGACAAACGAACGAATCACCATAGAAGCCAGCAGGACAAACGAACGAATCACCTCGGAAATCAGCAAAGTAAACGAACGCATCACTGAGGAGAGCAGCAAAGTAAACGAACGCATCACTGAGGAGAGCAGCAAGCTGATGACAGCGATTGAGAAATCATCCAAGGAACACGTCAAATGGATGTTCTTATTCTGGATTGGACAAATAGCCGTAATGACAGGCTTTTTTACCGTTATGTTAAAGTTATTCTATAAGTAATAACAGACCAAGCAGAACAGGCGTTAAGGCCAGGATAAACAAGATTAAAAAAGTTGCCCCGCCCCCCCTTTATTAAATGGCAGGCTTTATATTATAATGCCCGTGTAGAATTCATGTGGTTAATGTCATGGGAATTATTATCTCGTTAGATAGGGCAATAATCCATTGAGAATCATCTGAGATACTTTGAGAAATTATTAAAGGGGGTATGGGTATGAAGTTTGGCAGCATAACACGTTTTCTCACAGGGGTGGCAATGCCGGTGTTTTCGATACGCACAGACGAGGGCTGCGGTATAGGCGAGTTCCTGGATTTAATAAAGGCTGGCCAGTGGTGTAAGAAGGTTGGCCTCGATGTCATTCAGATCCTGCCGGTCAACGACACCGGGACGGACTCTTCCCCGTATAACGCCATCAGCGCCTTCGCCCTCCATCCCATCTACATAAGGCTTGGGGAGCTGGCCTCCTCCGTCAAGACTTTCAAAGAGGAATATGTTGAGGAAATCAACGCAACCTCAGCGCGCCTGAATGCCCTCGACCTTGTCGATTACCACGCCGTGAGAATATTTAAAGATACAATGCTCAATAAGATATACTCAGACAATATCGCGTCCATAAAGAAAGATAAGGCTTTCATGGAGTGGATAGATTCCAACACATGGGTAAAACACTATTGCGTATACCGCGCGTTAAAAGAAGTTAACAAACAAGACTGGTGGAAGGGCTGGAAGCAGATGAAAGACCCTAAGGAAAAGGAGATAGACGACTACTGGGATACACAGCAGGATGAGGTACTATTATACGCCTGGGTACAGTTTGAGCTTGAAAAACAACTGAAAAAGGCCTCACAGGCGCTTGAGTCCATGGGGCTTCGCCTGAAGGGCGATATCCCGATAATGATAAACGAAGACAGCGCCGACGTATGGGCCGAAAGGAAATACTTTGATCTCAGTATGAGGGCCGGCGCGCCGCCAGATATGTTTTCTGAAAGTGGCCAGAACTGGGGATTCCCCTGCTACAACTGGGACGCTCTGGAAAAAGACGACTACAAGTGGTGGCGGCAACGCCTCAAACAGGCGTCAAAATTCTACCACGCCTATCGCATAGACCATGTCCTGGGGTTTTTCCGCATCTGGGGCATACCCGAAAAGGAGCAATCCGGCATACTTGGCTACTTCACCCCGGCAGTTCAAATAACAAAGGCAGATTTAATAAAATACGGATTTAACGAAGACCAGATAAAGTCCTTTGTCCATCCCACATTCACGCGCTCATACGTTACCAGCCTCTTTGGCAAAGCCTCAGAAGCCGTGATACGTAAGTACTTTGAGACAAACACCTCAGGACAACTGGCCTTCATAAGCGCTATAGAAGGTGAACGGGCAATTGCCGCACTCCCCGAAGACCAGTCCATCAGGGATAAACTCACCGGCCTCTACCACGACAGAATCCTGCTCGATACCGGCAAGGGCTACCTCTCGACATGGTTTTACTACAGGACGCGGACATTTAACAATATGAATGACGACGAGCGCAGGCGTATAAGGGAGATAGTCGAGGCAAACGGCAGGGCGCAAGACAGTCTATGGCGAAAGAATGCCCTAAAACTCCTCACTATGATGTGCGAAACGACCGATATGCTGGTCTGTGCCGAAGACCTTGGCGCCATACCGCCGTGCGTTGCCGGCGTTTTAGAGGAGCTGAAGATTCTGGGCCTCAAGGTAGAGCGCTGGGCAAGAGACTACCACAAGCAGGACTCACCATACATTGACACATACCACTATCCACGCCTGTCCGTATGCTCCCCCTCCGTGCATGACACCTCAACACTGCGCGGCTGGTGGGAAGAGCCGAACTGGGATAAAAACCAGTATTACTACACTATTGGAATGCACGGAGAGTGTCCAGGTTACCTGACTTCGGATTTAGCGAAAAAGATAATATGGCGCAACTTAAACGCCAACTCGACATTGACTATTTTACTCTTCCAGGACTTCCTGTCGCTCTACTATAACCTGCGCACAAAGGACGCCAACCAAGAGAGAATAAACGTCCCCGGTACTGTCGGCCCAACAAACTGGGCATACAGAATGAAAGACAACATTGATACGATAATAGAGCTTGACGACTACAACAAGTACTTAGGTGCAATGATTGAAGAGCGCCGCAATCGCCATTTTTAACGATGAAACGAATGGATAAACTATAAATGGATGTATATACTGATAATAAGGATGGATAAACAGTAAATGGAAGAGCCAGGAAGAGACAACTTACTCTCAAAAATAGGCAATATCGAGATCTACAGGGGTACCCCGGCGTACCTTGGGGCCACACAGATGCGTAACGGCGTAAACTTCGCAGTGTTTTCCAAACATGCCGAATACCTGTCACTGATTATATTCAAAAGCGGAGTACGTGAGCCAGAGGCGGAGATAATCCTCAATCCGTCGTACAATAAAACCGGCGACGTATGGCACGTATTTCTGCGCGGACTCAACCACGCCTCGGCACGCTACTGCTACCGCATGGGAAGAAAAACGAAGGATGCCCCACAACTTCACAGATACAACGACGAGGCGTTGCTGCTTGACCCATACGCCAAGGCCCTCTCAGGGGCTTCACAATGGGGTAAATTATATCGCCGGCGCGGCGACGAGACGCAAAATGTAAACATAAACATCCGCCGCTCCGTAATCGTCGATGACAACTTCGACTGGGGTTACGACCAACCACTGAATATCCCACTGAAGGACTCAATAATATACGAGCTTCATGTCCGCGGCTTTACGCAGCATCCCTCGTCCGGCGTTGGAAAGCCAGGCACTTATGCCGGTATTATCGAGAAGATTCCATACCTGAAGGACCTGGGCATAACGGCCATAGAGCTGTTACCTATTTCGGAGTTCGAGGAGATGGACTCAGACAGGATGAATCCCCTCAATGGGCAGCGCCTCCTGAACTTCTGGGGCTACCAGCCCATATCTTTTTTTGCGCCCAAGGCATCATACGCCTATGACGGTGTAAACGGCGGGCAGATATCTGAGGTTAAGACAATGGTTAAAAAATTCCACGAGGCCGGAATTGAAGTAATCCTCGATGTCGTGTTCAACCACACGGCAGAGGGTAATGAACAGGGGCCAAGTATCTCGTTTAAAGGGATCGACAACTCGATTTATTATATAATCGACCCCGTTACGGGTAACTATCACAATTACTCGGGCTGCGGCAATACGCTGAACTGTAACCACCCCGTGGTGCGCAATATGATAGTGGATTGCCTGAGGTACTGGGTAATGGAGATGCACATAGATGGCTTCAGGTTCGACCTGGCCTCAATACTGGGCAGAGGGCGCGACGGCTCTGTGCTGACCAATCCGCCACTGCTGGAGAGAATAGCGGCAGACCCCATACTTGCCAATACAAAACTGATAGCCGAGGCGTGGGACGCCGCAGGCCTCTATCAGGTGGGTACGTTTCCAAACTGGGGCAGATGGGCCGAGTGGAATGGAAAATTTCGGGACGACATAAGGCGCTTTGCCAGAGGGGAAAAGGGTTTAGTCCCGGCCTTAATGAAAAGGCTCACCGGCTCTCCCGACCTGTACCAAAAGGGGGGACGCGAACCCTACCACAGTATAAATTTCATAACGAGCCACGACGGGTTTACTTTAAAAGACCTCGTCTCTTATGACAGAAAACATAACGAGATCAACGGTGAAAACAACAGAGACGGCATGGATGACAACCAGAGCTGGAACTGTGGCTGGGAAGGGCATACCGACTCGTGGGAAATAAATAGCCTGCGAAAGAGGCAGATGAAAAACATGGCGGCGATTTTGCTTTTTTCCCACGGGGTGCCAATGATCCTCGGCGGCGACGAAATGGGGCGCACCCAGCAAGGCAATAACAATGCCTACTGCCAGGACAACGAAATCAGTTGGGTCGACTGGGGCCTCACCCAAACAAATGCCGATATAGTGAGGTTTTTCAGGCTATTGATAAAATTCAGGAAAAAACATCCTTTATTAAACCCGGAGACATTTCAGGAAAACAGTCCAGGCACAGTAACATGGCACGGGGTTAAACTTAACAAACCTGACCTTGACTATAACTCGAGGTCCCTGGCCATGCTGATATCCGGCGGCCCTCAGGGCAGCGACTTCTACTTTGTGACGAACACCTACTATGAGCCGTTAAAATTTGAACTGCCTCCGCTTCCTCACTATAAGAAATGGTACAGGGTTGTGGATACCAACCTTGAGTCTCCAAATGATGTGCAGGATGTGGGCGAGGAGGCAGCGCTTTCTGACCAGAGGTTTTACCATGTGTTTCAACGGTCGGTTATAATTCTGATAAGCAAGTGATAGATTTGACAAAATACTGTTTTATAAGGTAATATCCGCATGAGAGCGTTTTGAGCAGAACCGTTCGATAACCGAATAAACGAGGAGGCAATAGATGAACATTAACGAAGAGATAGACATGGTAATAAATGCGGTACACTCTGACCCGTTTGCCGTACTGGGTGCCCATCCCATAAAGTTCAATGATAAGGACGCCATAGCGGTAAGGGCATTCCTTCCTGGCGTGAAGGAGTTGTTTGTCGTAAGGACAGATAAGACAAAAAAGATCTATGCCGCGACAAAAATAAGGCAGGAGGGTGTATTTGAGGCCATCGCCGAGACGGTAACCGAGGTATTTCCATATATGTTTAAGGCAGTCTATGACGATGGCAGAGAACGCGAGTTCATAGACCCCTATTCGTTTCCACCAGTATTAACAGACTTTGACCTTCATCTGATGGGCGAGGGCACTCACTATAAAAAGTATGAAAAACTTGGCGCGCACTTAACGACAATAAACGATGTAGATGGAGTGTTCTTTGCCGTATGGGCGCCTAACGCCATAAGGGTCAGTGTCGTAGGAGATTTCAACAACTGGGACGGCAGGGTAAATCCCCTGCGCATAAGAGGCGTACACGGCATATGGGAAGTATTTATCCCCGGGTTAAAAGAGGGCGATGTCTATAAATTTGAGATAAAGGGCAGGTATGAAGGCTATATCGGGACTAAGTCCGACCCTTACGGATTTTATTCCGAGCTTAGGCCAAAAAGCGCCTCTATCGTCTACGATATAAATAAATATAAGTGGAACGACGACGAATGGATTGCAAAAAGGCGTGAAATCAATTGGCTTGAGTCCCCCATAAGCACATATGAAGTACATCTCAGCTCATGGATGAGGATACCGGAGGAGGACAGCCGCTGGCTTACATATCACGAATTGGCAGATAAACTAATCGCTTACGTAAAAGAGAATAATTTTACCCACATACAGCTCATGCCCATAACGGAGCATCCGCTTGATGCGTCATGGGGCTATCAGCCGGTAGGGTATTTCGCCCCGACAAGCCGCTTCGGAACCCCCGATGATTTCATGTTCTTTATCGACAAGTGCCACGAGAACGAAATCGGAGTGATAATGGACTGGGTACCCGCGCATTTCCCAAGGGACTCACATGGCCTTGCCTATTTCGACGGCACAGCCCTCTATGAACACGCCGACCCGCGCAGGGGTGAGCACAGGGACTGGGGAACGCTGATATTCAATTACGGCAGGAACGAAGTTCAAAACTTCCTGCTGGCCAATGCCCTGTTCTGGATAGACAAGTATCACCTGGACGGACTCAGGGTAGACGCGGTTGCCTCAATGCTCTACCTGGATTACTCCAGAAAACCCGGCGACTGGATTCCAAACCAGTACGGCGGCAACGAAAACCTTGAGGCGGTTGCCTTTCTGAAGCGCTTTAACGAGGTCGTCCATGGCTACCATCCCGGGGTGATGACTATTGCCGAGGAATCGACCGCGTGGCCGATGGTCTCGCGCCCTACATATATTGGCGGCCTTGGGTTCAGCCTGAAATGGAACATGGGATGGATGCACGACATATTGCTCTATTTCCAGAAAGACCCAGTCCACAGGAGATTCCACCACAATAACCTGACATTTGCCCTTCTCTATGTATTTACGGAGAACTTCGTCAATGTCTTTTCCCACGACGAAGTAGTCTATCTGAAGCGCTCAATGCTGGATAAGATGCCCGGGGATATGTGGCAGAAATTCGCGAACCTGAGATTGCTCTATACATACATGTACACGCAGCCAGGGAAGAAACTAATGTTTATGGGAAGCGAATTCGGCCAGTGGAGGGAGTGGAATTTCGACGCGAGCCTTGATTGGCACCTTCTTGATTACGAGCCGCACAAGAAACTCCTGCGATACGTAAAGGACCTGAATGCGCTCTACAAGAACGAAACATCCCTGTATGAGGTCGATTTCAACCATCAGGGATTTGAGTGGATAGACTTCAGTGACTATCAGAACAGCCTTATATCGTTCATAAGGAAGGGGAAAGACCCGGACGATATTATGATCTGTGCGTTTAATTTGACACCTGTACCCAGGCTGAACTATCGGATAGGCGTTCCAATAGAAGGGTTTTACAAGGAGATGTTAAACAGCGACGCTGAAATATACTGGGGCAGTAACGTAGGGAACTGGGGCGGATTTGAGGCAGACCACATATGGTGGCAAGGCCGGCCGTTTTCTCTTTCACTTCAACTGCCGCCACTTGGCGCTGTGCTGCTTAAACCGATAAAAAAAGTTGAAGCACATCAAGCAGTGCTGCCTGACGCTGTAAAGAAAGTTGAAGAACTGGAAGAAGGCTCCTGAGATAATCATGCGGCGGCACAAGCGTGCGGATTAAAACGCTTGTGCCGCTTAAAATATTTGTACCGTAAAAAAAGTATTGATTTTATGATAATGATTGTGTCATGATTGTTAGAATCAATTAGGGCAAATGTCAGGTTATTGTGGTGGAATCTCCTGTGGA
>PEAC01000124.1 GCA_002753305.1 Nitrospirae bacterium MYbin6 | reverse complement strand
AGGGCTTGGGACGTACACCCGCCCCTTTGGGGCCTGGGCTATGAAAAATATAAGGACTTGCTGTAACTTAAAAAAGGCAATTTTTTGTCTTGACAATTGGGTCCACTATACTCTGCAATTAACAAACAGAATATTCGTTTCAATATTTGCCTTGAGCGTCTCAAATACAATGTGATGTAATATTGTGGTTTTGCCTGCCCCGGGGGTGCCCAGGATGAAGCCCTTATTATATTCCAATAACTGTGTCGCGGATATTTTGTCCGCATTGTCTTTATCTCTGCCTCTTTCCTCAATCTCCGTTCTTGCATCGAATCTAATATGTTTTTGTTGAGCCTGTTTCACTTTGGTTTGATTGTCATGGACATCATCCATATTGAAGTCTTTCTCAAGTGTAAGTCTAATAAAACTCTTTTCCATGTCAAGTGGTTGGTAAAGATTGCCGAAAATAGGTATATTTTTAGTCCGCCCATATAAATCTGCACGCTTGGCTCTATAATAGTCGGGATAATAAAGATCGGAGCCTTCCTCTTTCCATGGAGGCGTCAACTGATGTAAGACGAGTGTATTTCCACGAATCTCAAATCCCTTTAATGCCTCTTTATATGGTTCTTGTATATGGGTATATTCCAAATCCTCAAGATAATCCTGCACCTCAGTAAATAGATTTTCAGTAACCAGGACTTCCCATGTTCTGGCCTTTTTCTCTATTCGAAAGGCAATTGTTGCCTCTTTGCTTACAATGTCGGTTCTCTTACCTTTGCTGTCGACAACGAAGGTAAACATCCCTGTGTTTGCGACTGTCCTGAGCTTTAGATCAAAGCCTTCGCTTCCTTTAATCGGATTATCCGTATATAGGTCTATTATAAATTTAAGGAAATCTTCAGGGTCTTGACCAAAGATGAAAACGGCGTCCAACGCGGTCTTGATGAGTTCGAAGTTAAACGGTTTTATCTTTTCAGTTATCTCAGCATAAAATTTACTGGTAAATTTTTGAGCCTTCACATCGCCAAGCCTGTTATGCTGCGGGGTGAAATCGACAATATCAATTATTGCAAAGATTCCACGTTCTTTTTTTATATTATTTTCCGACACACTGTCTCCATTTGTAATATTATAGTAATATTTTGCTACTGTGATATTATACAGTAATCAGATAGTTAAGTCAATTTGTTTTTCCAGGGCAAAAACTTATAGAAAAAAAAGCTATAATTATCTATGCAGTTGTGTTAAATATTAGGGGGCAGGCTACTTTTCCATTTCCCCACAGGGCTGCTATTTCCCGGAACTGACTATCTAAATCTTGCTGATAAAAAAAGTAGCCGTCCCCTATAGGCCCGATACATAAGCCGCTATTTCCCTGCTTTTAACAGCGTATGCTGCCTCATAATCTCAGCCCGAAAGCTGTCAGGGATTGCTGCCCAATCAAGCACATCGACCAGGATTGGCAGGTTGCTGCCGGATAGGGCCATCCGAAGGGCGCGTAAATTATTGAATGGCTTCTCAGTGGTAGCGGGATTACGCACCACGATGTCAAGGTCGCTTCCCTCGTGTGCAAGAGATGAAATCGTGCGATGCAAAGGAACACAATTCAACCCTGTCGTAGTAGATGCATTTATCAGCGCCTACCCTACCCTCTTAAAGCAGCAAAACACAAACCGCTGCGTCTTATTTGCCGGGGTAATATGCTCTATCCCGAAGGAGTCTATCAGATCAAAACCATCGCCAAACTCATTGGACAGTGTCTCAGGGCTGTATCTTACCACATCCAGGCCGCTGCACTTCAGTGGGCCGTCTATTGAAAATGTCCCAATGATAAGATACCCGCCTGGCTTTAGGGATTGCCTGAGGACATTGATATATCTTTTTCTGTCGCCCGCGTCCGTCAGAAAGTGAAATACCGCCCTGTCGTGCCAGACATCATAGGTCTCTGTTAGCCTGGCCTCCGTAATGTCGGCCTCATACCATGTAACGCTGCCGGCCTTGTCACCTAGCCTCTCCTTTGCCCTCTCTATTGCATAGGCCGAGATGTCTAAAACGCTTATCCTTTTATAACCATTTAGCAGGAGCGTGTCCACGAGGCTTGCTACGCCGCCGCCGACATCTATAATACTGCCGTCATGCCCTACCCCCGTGGCCTTAATCAGATTATACGATACCTCTGGATACGCCTCATACCAGGGCATACGAGTTGGCTGTGTTTTTTTATAGATATTGTTCCAGTGCTCTTTCCGATCGATTTGTATCATCTTGTTTACACTCCCCGCAGGTCTTATGCTTTTTACATTAATTATAATAGATAGCGCTGGATTTTACTACAAGGAGTTTACAGAACTTGTAAAAAGGCCTGCCCCGTAAAAGGCAGGCCCTTAATATACTTAAGAACTACGGCCCGAATGTCGGAAGGGCTACCGTACTTGCTACAGAGGTCCCATTCATAAGCCAGATTGAATTGACCCCGGTATCCTGATTCCTCCACAAGATATCGACATAGCCGTCTGCGTTAAAATCTCCTAAGGCGGCTATCGACCAACTCGTATCAGCTAATTGTGTCAACATCTGCACACTGGAAATCTCCATTCCTTTGAGTAACCATACGGCATTATAACCGCTGGTCTTATTTCTCCATAGTATATCGACACTTCCATCAAGATTAAAGTCGGCCACACCTGCCACTACCCAACTACCGTCAGAATAAGTGGGCAGTTGGGCGACACCGGTTATAGTGGTGCCTTTTAATAACCATACGGCGTTGTAACCATTAAGCAGATCCCTCCAAAGGATGTCAATGCTTATGCTCGTGTCATTATCAAAATGCCCCAGGCCGGCCACTACCCAGTTCCTGCCGCTTAAGTCCGGAAGGGAAACCGAACGTGTTACGTTATCACCCTGCATCTTCCATAGGGTATTTTCTCCGGTTGAAACATTTCTCCAGAAAATGTCCGTATAACCGTCCGGGTGTGCAGCTTTGTGTATGCTGAAATCTCCTACGCCGGCAACAAACCACGTATTGTCCGTAATGGTTGTCAGAGATAGTCCACTGCTTACGCTGGTACCGTTCATAAGCCATACGTAGTTATAACCGTTTTTCGTATCCCGCCACATGATATCTTTGTTGCCGTCTTTGTTAAAATCACCAACTCCGGCTACTGTCCAGTTTGACGACTGGCCCTTGGCGTTTATGTAATCGGCGATGGTCTGAATCTGTGTTGAGGACAAGATATGGACAAGGTGTGTGTTTTTCATGGCATCAACATTCGCTATGGCGTTTGTTATGCTTGAAGCGGTTGCGTTTAACAGTCTTGGGTCGGTTGCCGGTATTGAGTTGTGGCAGGACAGGCAGTTCGACGTATAGAGCGTGGCCCCTTCACTGGCGGCATATACTGTGGTGTGGCACATTGCCGCGTAAATTGCCACGGCAAGAAGTAAGATTACTAATACTTTACTCTTTTTCATCATACGGTCTCCTTTTATTTAGAAGTGTAAACAAATCCCATGCCTTATGGCATATGCGTTGTTTCTCGAGTACTCATATGTGTTGTAAGTTGACGGCGCCGAGGCGTTTGAGTATGTGGTCTGGCTGGTTCTGTAGTTATATGCGCTGCCTGTCCAGAAGTAGCCGCCCTCTACCCAGTACTTCAGGTTCTTTGCGAACTTGTAGGTGACCTTTGCGTCGAGTTCCCAGCCGAGGTCTCTTGAGTAGTTAGGGTTATAGGGTACATTGCCGATGCGTCCGCCCGTGTCATTTAATGCTACTTCTTTTGCCGCATGTAACCAGTAGAGGTATGTCTCGGCGCTGATTGACTTTGTAATATCCACACTTACGCCGCCCTTTATGTACATGGTGTTAGAAAGGCCTGAGCCGACTACGCCGGAGGCCGCCCTTGTGCGATGCTCATAGACGTATGTGTAGTGCTGGGTATGCCCTAAAGTGGTTACGAACTGGGTAATGTCATTGCCTGTGTCATTGCCTGCCTTGCCGCTGCCATAGGCAAATTCACCTGTGAGTTTAGCTGGTCCGATTTTGTAATCTACGCCGGCCAATGCCGCCCAGCCTCTGAAGCGTCCGCCGGACTGCCCTGGCTGCTGGTTGTTGTACTTGCCGGCCTGAAGCTCCAGGTCGCCCCTTAAGGTAACCTGGCCAATCTGGCCGTCGCCGCGAAGGCCGAAGTTCCACAGCTGCATACTGTCGGTGAATGTTGGGCCGTTTGTTACAGGCGTATTTGCGTATATTGCCTGGTCGTTAAACACGGTTATGTCGCCGCTTGCGTTGAAGTTCTTGCCGGAATATTTCGCAAGTAATACATAGGCGTCCGAATCGTTGGCCCTTGCCGAGCCGTTGGCGCTGTTATACGGAGACACAATACGCGCGTTTGCGTTATAGGTGTTAATCTGTGAATTTACCCCTGTGCCGCCGGTGCCTTCTCTAAACTTTGCTGTAAATGCACCGATGTGGAAGTTCTTCGAGGGATTTACGAATACGACGATTGCGTCGTCTCCGAATTTTGTGTGGTCAAAAAACAGGCCGTTACCAAGCATCAGGAGTTGATGTCCGACCTTCACGCCATACAGAGATTTATCATACTTTATCCATGCCTGGCGAATATACATAGTGCCTACCTTTGAGTTGCCGCTTTGATACACGCCAGTGGCCCCAGTGCCAGAGGCCATCACCCCGCCATATGTGGAGTCTGCCATGTTGCCCCACATCCACATGTCGGTGTTGTTGCCGTTTCCAGATTGCAGTTCAATATATCCTTCAACGCTGTCCGACACCTTTACACCCAAGTTAAGATTTAACATTCCGTCATAGTATGCCTGGTGGTCATCGGGGGTTACTATCTGGTAGTATGTCGTAGGAGTGGTTGCCCCAAATGGAGTTGTAATTGTGCGGCTTGCCAGTTTGGCGTCATCGTTTATCTGGTTATACCTGTTGCGGGAGTACTCACCCCTGAACATAATCATTCCACCAATGGTTATCTTAGTGTCTCCCTTTGCCACTACGGCCGTGTCAGAGGGTGCATCTGCAGCATAAGCGCCATACGTTAATACAAGCGCAAACACCGATGCAATTACTGATACTACAAACTTTTTCATTTTTCGCTTCTCCTTGTCTATGGTATACACCGCCAAGGGCGGAATCAACAAATATCATACAAAGCTCTTAAAGAGGTATTCTCAGTGGGTAGTACCTCCGAAAAAAAAGAGAACACAACGGGAGTAGGAAGAGGGCTTAACAGTTCCCCTCCCGTTATGCCGGCGAAATAAATCGCCTGAGTCGAAAAGGTGTTGTATTGTGAGGAGGAGGACTTTTTGCTGCTGGCAGCGTATGAATTTATTGTAAATAATATAAAACCAATAGCGATAGACGCAACTTTCTTCATGAAAATCTTCCTCCGTGTAAAGTGATAGCAGCATTACTAAACAACTGAAGCTGACACGGCAATAAACGCCCGTTCTAGCCGCTTTTGCGCAGCCGGTAAATGTGGCGCAGATGCCTTACACGGATTTAGGTGGCTGGTCTATTGTGAAGGTAAACTGTGAGGATATTATGCGTTGCGAATCGGGTCTGAAGTAATCGGCAGATGTAAACACGAGGTACTCAGATGCAGTATTACATATTGATGGCATCCCTGATGCCGAGAAAAAGGTTTTTGCCGCATTACAAACGTCAAGCGTGGTTATAACCGTCCCTTTTTCATCATCGCCGCGGTCAGTCATATTAACCGTTACATGCGGGGCAACAAACGACAGACACATTATAAGTGTCAACATCAGTGCCAACCCGTACTTGCTTGTCCTTAGCATGTGCGGAATATACCATAAACAATGTGCATGAGTCAACCTTTTTTATCAGTCCATGGCAAACACACAAACATTCATGAGTTTAACGGTTATATAATCAAGTGCATCATTCTATAGGGGGTGTCTGGACACCGCTGGGGTGCAGTGTCCAGAAATTCGCCTGCGCAGGCTTATGGGTTGGGAGCTTTATTTCTTGTGGTGGCTATCTTTGGAATGGGCATCCTTCGGGTCAGATGCCTTATCGTCGGAAAGCAATTTTTCAATAACCGGCATGTTAGCTCCATCGACAAACTGTCCTTCTACAACCAGCAGCGGCGTACCGGTAACACCGACGCTATCGCCGACAGCCCGTTGGGCTTTAAGCATTTCCTCGGCCTTCGGGTCGGTACACGGTGCCATGGGCTCGCTGTCATATTTACCGGACATCACATCTTCAAGGGCCTTTTTCTTGTCCTCGGCACAGAGAATGAACTTAGCCTTTTCTGCTGCCTTTGGATGAAGCTGTGCTATGGGAAATAAAAAGACATACCTCGTAATGTCGTTGCGGGCGTCAAGAAATGTACTAACCTTTCTGCAAAATGGGCAATCAGGGTCGGTAAACTCTATCACCGTCTTTTTACCGTTTCCTATTTTTATAGCCTTATCCAGTTGTATGTTTTTTATTTTAGTCTCTCTTATCTGACGCTTTCTATCTGCGGTAAGGCTCTTTTTTTCCTTTGCAGAAATTATCTCTCCAAAGATCAGGTATCCGGTCTCAGGATCGAAATATACGACCTCGTTCCCTTTAATTATCTCGTACAGCCCCTTGATTGGACTCTCTTTAACGCTGTCAGGCGTTATGTCAGGAAAAGCCTCTTTTATCTTGTCCTCAACAGTTCCGGCCCACACTGCCTGAACACACACTACACACAGTAACACGCTCAATAACACTAACACTCTTTTTAACATTAAAGTTCTCCTTTAGATTTAGTTTAATATACCTGCGGTTTTCTTTATCTCCCGCAGCCTGTCTATCATATCGTCCTGTAGTTTTTTCATCTTATCAAGATTACTCCATGCCGACAGTATAAGCCAATTCAGCGAATGGTCTATCGCATCCTCGGCAACTCCCCTCCCGGACAGGCGCTGTAAAATATCGAACGCCGATGTAGCATTCCTGAAGGCGCTGTCATAACGGTCATAACCATTGTCGCCGCATTCGTCTATAGGTGTGTTGAACTTTCTTTCGCCATGCCCGTCACGCGCCCCATCCTGAATTCCACCGGAGCCGTCACTCCCATCCGCCGAACGGATATTCATACCCCTACCCCCTTGTATGGCGTATTTGAAAACGTAAGATATACTACAATCCCATATTTTTATCTTACTATCTTACTTTTAAAAAAGTCAAGCATATTTTCTTGATTTATTTTTTTCCTGTAAGACATTTTTCTTGCTTATAAAACTGGCTTTCTGCTATTCTATCGCTATGGCCCGTGAAAAAGACGCTGCTCAGAGGGAGACCTTCTCTACTCGGTTGAACCCTGAGCTCCTGAAAAAGCTCAAATACCTTGCCGTCGAAGAAGGTAAAAAGCTCAACGAGCTTATTGAAGAGGCCGTCGTCCTGCTGCTTGATGACTACAAACGCCGAAAAGGCAGACTCTTCGACTAAGCGCAACCCTGCCTTGTTAACTCGTTCTATTGACACCTTGCCTCCACTTCTGATAGGATTTGGCAATGATACGAAAGGCACGGTTACTTAATTTCACCACCCTTTATCGTCTCGGTACGCCCTTTGAGACCGGCGCGGCAACCTACCCTATTGCCGATAGTTCGCTCTCCCCCACTGACTCCATTGAGGGTGTAAGCATCTCCCCTTTTATGCCGGGGGTTGCTAACCCCTTTTATGGCAGCGGCACTACCCTGGCCTTTAACCTCTCCCCAAATGCAAGGGTCTACGGCCTCGGCGAGAGCGTCGGCCCACTCAATAAAAGAGGGAACAGGTATCGCCTTTACTCTACTGACGACCCCGTCCATACGCCGGACAAGGAAAACCTCTACGGCAGCCATCCATTTGTCTTAGTTGGGCCAGACACTCCCTTTGGATTTTTTATCGATTATCCTTCGGAGATCTTCCTTGACATCGGCTTCACAAACCCTAACGTGATGGAGGTGGCAATCCCCTCCAAGAACTTTGACATATACTTCTTCTCACCACCCCAGAGCTCTCCGGCATTCACAGAGTGCGTGAAGGAGTTTTTACTCCTCGTGGGAAGCCCGTACATCCCGCCCAAATGGGCATTTGGCTATCAGCAATCCAGGTGGAGCTACCCCGACGCCAAGTCTATCATGGAGATTGCCGCAAGGCTAAGACAAGAGGACATACTCTGTGACGCCATCTACATGGACATCGACTATATGGATAACTTTAAGGTCTTT
>PEAC01000123.1 GCA_002753305.1 Nitrospirae bacterium MYbin6 | reverse complement strand
TAAGGACTTGGGACGTACACCCGCCCCTTTGGGGCCTGGGCTATGAAAAATATAAGGACTTGCTGTAACTTAAAAAAGGCAAATTTTTGTCTTGACAATTGGGTCCACTATAACCTAACCTAAACTCCAACTCCTTGTCGTTAATTTTGTCCGATAGGTTTGATTTAACGATATCCAATGCCTGCCGTAAATCTATCGCTTCATACTGAATATCGAATGTTCCTGCTTCAATCCTGGAAAACTCAAGTAATTCATCAATCAAGGCAGCCATATGAAAAACCGATTGAAGAATTTTATTAAGAAAATCTGGCAGCATATCTTCCTCTTGCGCCAGCCAGCCATTGTTGTGAGCATCCCTCAAAGTCTGCGCTAACCCGGAAATTCCACTCAACGGTGCGCGTAATTCATGTGCCGCCATAGAAAGGAATTCATTTTTTGCCCGGCTAGCTTCTTTGGCAATATCGAGTTCCTGCAAGTTCTTCTCATCTTTCTGAATCCTGCGCAGCATTGGATTGGTAATCCTTAAAAACGCAACAACCCCGGCTAAAATAGACGCTATAGCTAAAAAGAAAGCGACTACGCCCACGGCAATAAAAGGCGTGCGAACCTCGGACATGTCAATCTTACAAACAATCCCATAATGCCGGCCAAGTATATTTAGCGGCACGTAAGCGCTTAAAACTTTTTCATCGCGATAATCTAATCCAATCATAGTGCCTGTCTGCCCTTTAAGGGCAAGACGCATCGGTTCAGCCAACTTGGAATCAAAAGGCACGGAGGTTGCCTTGCTATGCCGTAATGGAAGTAAAAACATAATATCCGCGCCTTCACGCCGCCCCCAAACAAATTCCACAGGCCGGTCAAAGCCACGAGGGTTTGTTTCATTAACTTTTCGCATCTCTCCAATAACTTTTTCTTCGATTATCAATTGAGTTTGGGAATCATGCCTTTCAGTTTCACTCAATTCATGTTCTATATTTACTGTAATCATTCGAATATGAAGTTCAAGCGCGGCTTCTAACCTCTGACGCTGCATCTTAACAGCGGTTTGATAAAGCAGCGTTCCAGAAGTGCCCAGTACCACTAAGACCACTGCCGCCATGATCCCGATCAAAAAAATAACTCTCTTTGTCTCCGGGTTTTTCATCCGCCGCCTCCCTGTTTAAGCCTTACCGAAAAAACGCTTCCTACTCCAGGTTCGCTTATAACATAAATCTCTCCGCCCATCGAGCCCACAAGTCTATTAGCGATATAAAGCCCCATTCCCATGCCCGGCTTTTCTCCGGTCTCGTGGTCCAGTTTTCCAAAACGCTCAAAGATGCCAGACAAATCTTTTTCCGTGATTCCAATCCCTGAATCGGCAACGGAGATCACCACCTGAGCGTTTTCCTCCACGGCAGAGATTTTTATCTCTCCCCCTGTTTCGGTAAACTTTATCGCGTTTTCAATCAGATTTCTTAGCGCTTGGCGCAGTTTTTGAGCGTCAGATTCAACTGAAAGTTCAGGTACATCAGTTTTGAGGAGCAGCCGCTTCTTCCTCAGTTGTTCTTCAAAACAGACGCTTAGTTCTTGAATCAAACCGGGCAGGTTGATATCGGAAAGACTGAGTTGTTCTTCAAACGTAACTGCCGCCATAATTTTATCTACTAAGGCGTTTAACTTCTCAGCCGCTTCACAAATTTTTTGCGAAATCTCCGCTTGGTTACCACTACCGGTGGCCAGAATTTGTGAAAGCCCCATCAGATGATTCAACGGTGTGCGCAATTCATGGCTGATTGACGCAAGCAGCGTAGATTTAAACACCTCGGCCTCAGTCTTTGTCTGCGCGGCTATGATGGCCGCCCTTACTCTTTTTTCAGTCTCAATGTCCCGCAGAACCTTTCTTAGACGAAAATCAAGTGTCTCGAGGTCTAATATGGGTTTTTGAATAAAATCCTGCCCACCTTTCAGCATAAAGACCCGAACCAGTTCAATGGAGCCATGTCCCGTACATATCACCACCGGCAGATCCGGCCATCGAGGTTTGATGGTCAAAAATGTACTCAGACCGTCGCGCCCCGGCATTTCCTGGTCAAGCAGGACAATCTGCGGGTTAATCTGCCCTATTACACGTAACGCATCATCTCCGCTTGAGGCCGTTGTTACCCGATATCCAAGTGCAGGAAGGCGCGACTCAAAGAGCCTCCTTATATCAGGGTCGTCGTCTACAACCAGAAGGTTCAGTTTATTTAACTTTTCCATAGTAACCTCCATTGTGGTATATTACAGATTCATTACAGATGCGTTACATATAAGTTGCCATTAACTAAGCATTTATTTAGTAACACGCAGATATTGCAACATAATATATAACAGCGTTCCCCCTATCCAATATTATGCCATGCTCTGTTTTATCGCACATATCATTATGTGATGATATGATATTATAAAGCAATCACCTGTTTAGGTGATTGCGTAAACCATTTGCTATATACTATACTTGTACGTAGCAATATGTATTATTGATTATGTTGGGTGATAACCAAAGGAGATTTTCTTGACCCCGGATTATGGTAATTCAATAGAACGCGGCTCTGTCGCGTCGAATCTGACAAGCGGTGACCTGTTAACCATGATGGAAATCATACACCAACTTACTTTGTGTGCCTTTCATAACTATACGTGCTGTAAGGCCGGTATATTTAGTTGTATCAATCATAAATTAAGAAGCATGATACCTTATGACCATATATATTTTTCAGTTGTGAAGTATAATGGTGAACTACGGATAGACAAACACCCCGAAAGTATTATTATACTGAGTCCCGATGACTTTGGCTTTCCAGAAGGATATATCGATGAGCTAAAAGAGCAGAAACATTATTTAAACGAACCGATTATCAAGAGGTTTCTCGATGAAGATCATTGTTATTATTGGGAAGACGTATACAAACAAGGCCCGCTCGGTGAGATAGGCATCTTACTCAGGAAATATAATCTGCAGAAGGGTTATATGTCGGGACAAACAGATACCTCAAACAATACTCTATATTATTATACGCTTGCCGGACAATCGTTGAGTAATGACAGACGATGCCATATAATACTTACTATCCTGACGATTTATATCAGGGTTATCATGTCCAGGATGTTTAGTTTCACGACAGCCGCGGCACCGAATGTGTCACCAAGAGAGCTTGAAATCGTTAAGTTGATGTCGAAAGGCTCGACAAACCAGGAAATATCTTTAACATTACAGATAAGCGTAAACACCGTAAAGACCCACATCACGAGTATATTGAAGAAGTTAGGCGCGAAAAACAAGACTCAGGCCGTGGCATTGTGCTCTGGATATAGAGTAAGAGATCCTGGAGTCTCACAAAGATGGTGGGGGGTAGGACAGGGGAGGAGGTTGACTCAATCTGGCCTGTAGCAGTATTATACCCCTATAGTGGAAGACACATGAAGGTAGCGCTGATAAATCCTGGGACAGATGAGAAATACGCCGTCCAGGAACCTCTGAATCTTGGGTTTCTGGCGTCGCACCTGCTGGCTAACGGCATCGGGGTTACGATAATAGACGAACTGGCAGGGCAGGATGTTGCCCGCGAGCTGGGGCTTTATAAACCTGACATAGCTGGAATCACCGCCACTACCCCGATGGCTGCAGACGCCTACAGGGTAGCCGCCATGTGCAAAGAAATGGGGATATTCACAGTCATGGGCGGCGTCCACGCCAGCGTAATGCCAGATGAGGCATTAAAACATGTCGATGTGGTCGTCAAAGGGGAGGGTGA
This sequence comes from Nitrospirae bacterium MYbin6, assembly GCA_002753305.1. Classification (GTDB taxonomy): domain Bacteria; phylum Nitrospirota; class Thermodesulfovibrionia; order Thermodesulfovibrionales; family Magnetobacteriaceae; genus Magnetominusculus. The sequence goes on along the minus strand of PEAC01000123.1, from coordinate 4,494 downwards.
GACTGCCCTGCTTGATATAATCAGAGACGGCATAGGTAACGGCATCATATCGCGCCCATACATAAAGAACATAGACACTATCCCGCCTCCGGCCCGTCACCTGCTTCAGATGGATTTTTACGTCAGGTCAAAATCACGGATTCCCCACAGTTACCTGTACTTCGTACCCGAAGGGGCAAAGACAGCCTCTGTCCTGACCAGCCGCGGCTGCCCCTATAGCTGCATATACTGCCACAACACCTGGAGAGGTATGCCGACCAGATACAACAGCCCCGAACGTGTTATCTCGGAGATCGCCGGCATAAAAAAAGAATACGGTGTTGAGACCATATTCTTCATAGAAGACAACCTGTTCGTAAATAAAAAGAGGCTTCGAACCATCTGTGAGCTGATGATAGAGGGCAATGTCGATGTGCTATGGGGAGGGAACTCAAGGGTAGATAACCTCGACAGAGAGAGCATCGCACTGGCGCAAAGGGCGGGCTGCCGCCAGATAACCTTCGGGTTTGAGAGCGGTTCTCAGCGCGTGCTTGACCTGCTGAAGAAAAAGACCACCGTCGCGCAGAATAAACTGGCCATAGAGCTGTGTAACGAGGCCGGCATAATCCCCCAGGGGACTTTTATCGTCGGAAGCCCCGGAGAGACATTAGAAGACGTGAGACTGACCATGAAGTTTATCGAAGACAGCGGCATAGAGAGCGCCGGCGTCTGCATAGCCACCCCATACCCTGGCACTCAGCTCTGGGACTACGCGATAGAGCATAACCTGATGCCGGAGACATACACCTGGTCGGACTTCGACTATCTCAACACCCCGATTAACCTGTCCCCTGAGATACCGAAACAGGAGCTTCTCAAACTTATAGAGAATGTAAATATCCTCCTGGCAATAAGGCAAATGGGCAGGGTAAATGTACTCAGCGCCATAAGGGGCATCATAAAAGAACCCTCAAAGATATTTGCCATATTGCAGTCTCTGGTGAAAAATCCGTCTCTTGTCAAAAATCTTGCCAAAAGGGTTATCAAGCAGATATTTTCTTCGCGCTGAGACCAGGTTGTAAACAAATGAGTAACTATAGAGTCTGTCATTCCCGCGAAAGCGGGAATCCAGTTGTTTTAAGCATGGAACAACATAATAATAAATGGATATGCCGATGAATAATGTAGTTTATTGATGGATATCATCTACAGTGGAACGATGTTCTTGGATTCCTGCTTTCGCAGGAATGACAAATTTAATAATTTTATTCATTTGATTGCAACTTGATATGAGACCATTTCATCGTAGTTCTAATGCCGCGGCCTTCTCTTCAGATACTCTCCTGTGGCGGAGCGCGGGTTTTGCATGATCTGCACAGGTGTGCCTTCGGCTATTATGTAGCCTCCGTGGGCGCCCCCTTCCGGCCCCAGGTCTATGATATAGTCGGAGAATTTAATCACGTCGAGGTTATGCTCTATGACGATTACCGTATTGCCAAGCGACACGAGGCGATGGATTATGTTCAGGAGTCTCGCGACGTCGACAAAGTGAAGCCCTGTGGTGGGTTCGTCTAATATATATAGTGTCCTGCCTGTGGAGCGTTTGGTCAACTCACGCGAGAGCCTGAGGCGCTGGGCCTCACCGCCTGAGAGCGTGGTTGCCGGCTGCCCAAGGTGTATGTAGCCCAGGCCTACCTCATTGAGCAGTATCAATTTTTCCTTTAACGGGGCAATTGGCGCAAAGAACTCACCCGCCTCACTCACCGTCATCGAGAGCACGTCCGAGATGTTTTTCCCTTTGTATCTTACGCGCAGCGTCTCGCGGTTAAACCTCTTCCCCCCGCATGTGTTACAGGTAACGTGCGCGTCAGGCAGGAAGTGCATCTCGTATTTCATTATCCCCGCCCCTTTACATGCCTCGCACCGCCCGCCCTTTACGTTAAAGCTGAATCTGGAGTTTTTGTATCCCTTTGATTTTGAGTCCAGCAGGTTTGAAAACAGCTCCCTTATATATATGAACATTGCGGTATAGGTTGCTGGATTGGAGCGGTTGGTCTTACCAATTGGCGATTGGTCAACACTTACCACACGGTTAATCTGCTCCGTGCCGGTTATGCCCTTGTGGCGTCCTTCGTGAAGCCCTGAATGAAAGATAGAGTTGCAGAGCGCCGGATAAAGCGTGTCGAGAATCAACGTGCTCTTGCCTGAGCCTGACACACCTGTGACCGATATAAAGACCCCCAGTGGGATGTTAACGTCGATGTCCTTGAGGTTGTTCTCAGAGGCCCCTTTCATTGTTAAATAACCGGTGGGGGTTCTGTTTGTATCGGGTATGTCAATTGTCGCGGTGCGGCTGAGGTATTTGCCCGTTAGAGAGTTTTCGTTTTTCATAATCTCATCCGGTGAGCCAATGGCCGTAACGTAGCCGCCCTTAACACCGGCCCCAGGCCCCATGTCAATGACCACGTCCGAGGAGAGGATGGTCTCTTCGTCGTGTTCGACGACAATTACGGTGTTATCGGCGTCTCTGATTTCTTGCAGGGCATCAATGAGTTTGGCGCAGTCCCGTGGGTGAAGCCCTATGCTTGGCTCATCAAGCACATATAATACGCCGGACAGGGAGGAGCCAAGCTGTGTGGCAAGGCGTATGCGCTGCGCCTCACCGCCGGACAGGGAAAACACGAGCCGGTTGAGTGTTAAATAGCTGAGGCCGACCTTTTCCAGGAACATGAGGCGGTTGGTGATTTCCTTGAGGATTCGCGAGGCTATGAATCTGTCTCTGTCGCTGAGGCTCAGAGAAGTGAGAAACTCCCATGCCTCCCTTACGGACATGCGTGTCAGCTCTCCGATGTTAAGGTCAGCGATTTTGATGCTCAGGGCCTCTTTTTTCAATCTCAGGCCGCCACATAACGTACATTGCTTAAATGAAAGCAGCGGTGTGTCGTCGTGGCCGTTAAGGGGTTCGTATCCTATCCCCCTGCACTCGGGACAGGCCCCAAGGTTGCTGTTAAACGAAAAGAACATCGGCGTCAACTCCGGTATATTTATGCCGCACTCGGTACATGCCATCGTCCTGGAGAGAATTATATCCCTGTTATCCTCTATAAGGTTCAGCACCACAACCGAGCTGAATCGCATGGCGGCGTTGACCGCCTCACGGAGTTTTCTCTCTATGCCGGACTTGATTATCAGACGGTCTATGACTATCTCTATAGTATGGCGCTTGTTCTTGTTCAGGGTGATGTCCTCGGTCAAATCTCGCATCTCACCGTCTACCCTGGCACGGACGAATCCCTCGCGGCGCATCGCCAGCAGCTCCTTTTGATAAAGTCCCTTGCGTTCTTTGACTATCGGGCAGAGGACCTGTACTCTTGTCCCTTCCGGCAGTGTCTTAACGCTGTCTAAGAGTGCCTCAGTGTCTTGCGATATTATGGGTTTGCCGCAGTTGTAGCAGAAGGGTTTGCCGATTCTCGTATACAGCACCCTTAGGTAATCGTATATCTCAGTGAGGGTTCCAATAGTGGAGCGGGGGCTTTTGGAGATAGTTTTTTGCTCTATGGCTATCGATGGGGAGAGGCCTTCGATTGAGTCTACGTCGGGTTTTTGCATCTCACCGAGGAACTGCCGCGCGTAGACGGAGAGGCTCTCGACATAGCGCCTCTGGCCCTCGGCAAAGATTGTGTCGATGGCAAGGGATGACTTGCCCGAGCCTGACGGCCCGGTTATGACAATAAATCTGTTTCTCGGTATGTCGAGGTTGAAGTTTTTAAGGTTATGCTCTCTGGCACCTTTTATAACTATATTGTCTTGCATAGTGTTGTAATGGCGCGGATAGTTTAATGAAACATCTTAGCCAACCTATAATATAACCTATTCGGGGCAAACCATGCAAAAAATATTTATACCTGATCTGAACGGACAAAACCATGCGCTCATTTGTTAATTATATTTGACAGATTTCTCTCGTACCAGGCCTTCTCTGCATTACGAGTTTCCTGTACTATTATCCACCGCTGCCAGTCCTTTTTCCAGACTTCTCCACCGTTATACTGTTTAACCAGGGGCATCACATCATTTGAGAACATTTGCAGCTCATGCAGATTTATCCGCGACCCGGGCAGGGTTAACAGGGCAACATTAGTCCTAAAGGTTATCTGCTCGACCGGCAGGATTATCAGTATCTAATACATCCACAAAAACAGCGCCACCAGGAACTTAAATATATTGTGCTTCTTTACCCTGAAAAGGCAAATCGACAGCCAGATAAATACAATTACGCAGTATAGCACCGTGTATGAGGCTATAAACTTCTCATAGCTGAATCCATGAAACTTAATATAGAGATACATCCTCTCAGCCGCCGACAGGACTATCAACAGTGAGGCCAGGTTAAATGCGGTGAGAATCCCCTGAACAACGGGCCCCGTCCTCTTGTAATAGATGAAAAAAAATACAATATTAATACACGAAATAAATATCAACTGCCAAAATCCCCTCTTAACCAGTTGTTCTGCC
>PEAC01000122.1 GCA_002753305.1 Nitrospirae bacterium MYbin6 | reverse complement strand
CGGTAGAGTAGACTATCTTTCTGCCGTCTTTTGCGAAACTATAGCCATATGAGAAGCCCGGATGGGTCTGCCTAATTCCCATAACCTTATAGCCGGCTATCTCGTATTCTTCTTCAGGGTCAAGGACATGAAAATTGATGTCTGCCCTCATTGCCTTTAGTGGGACGGGAAAGTTGGGGTATTCCTGTTGTCTTATGAATGTCTCCTCAAGTTCTTTGTGAAAACCGTAGATGTTCATCATGTTGCCGGGGATAAATGCCGGGGTGAAAAAAGGAAACCCCTGGATGTGGTCCCAGTGCAGGTGGGACAAAAAAATATTAAAAACGCACGGGGCCTTGCCTCTTCCGCTTTTCATGATATAGTTGCCGAAATCCCTTAGTCCGCTTCCAGCGTCACACAAGACATATTCTTCAGAGTCGCGTATTTCGACACAAGAGGTATTGCCGCCGTAGCTGCCCCAGTCGGAAAATGATAAGTGGTTGTTTATAAAGGATTCTATCGATTCATCTGTGCCGATGTTGTAATTTCTTGCAGTTTTCAATGCCCTGTGAAGTTTCGCCCTCACCGTGTCGGCCGTTGCTGAGACGGGAAGCGACCCCCTCGTACCCCAAAAACACACTTTTGCCATCACCACCCCCCATTCATAATACCTGATGATATTATCACATTATTCATTAAATATACAAGCTTCAGCATCAAAAGGCGCAGGGTGTCCTGAGCAGGGGAAGATGGTTAGAACAAATTTATCATAGATATAAATAGCCATGTTATTTATTTTACTCACTGTCAAATGTTATCATAATGACATGGTGAGACGCTTTATATTCATACTGGCAGCAACGGCGGCCATAGTGTTAAGCTCGTGCGGGGGCGAAAGCCCTAAGTCTATGTTTGAGACTGCCCAGTTTGAGGAGCTTCAAAATAATCAGAAACACGCCAAAGAGCTGTACGAAGAGATACTCAAGAAATATCCCAACACCGATTACGCGCAAAAATCCAGGGAACGCCTTGAGAAACTCAAGTGAAAAGCTACCGCAAAGAACTCTGGTTTAACACAACTACGCGCCGCGCTTATATAAATATCACGCAAGAGGTTAACAGTTGTCTTAGAGAGAGCGGCATCAAAGAGGGCATTGCCTTGGTCAACGCCATGCACATCACCTCAAGTGTATTTATAAACGACGACGAATCGGGCCTCCACAGGGACTTTGAAGAGTGGCTTGAGAAACTGGCCCCGCATGAGCCTCACTCCCACCAATACAGCCACAATGTAGGCGAAGACAACGCTGATGCCCACCTGAAGCGCCAGATTATGGGCAGAGAGGCAGTAGTTGCCATAACCGACGGCAAACTGGACCTTGGCACATGGGAACAAATCTTTTACGGCGAATTCGACGGAATGCGAAAAAAGCGCGTTCTCGTCAAAATCATTGGCCAGTAACATAGCCCCCCCACCCTCCATGTTAGCCGGACTCACAGGAAATATCGGAAGCGGCAAGACAACCGTCCTGGGCATGTTTGAAAGGCTTGGGGCACACACGTTAAGCGCCGATGAAATCGTAAAAAGACTTCTCAAAGAGAATGAAATCAAAGATAAAATTTGCGCGGCCCTTGGCAGCGGCGTCTTCTCCGGAGATGGAGAGCTTGACAAACAGAAGACCGCGGCGATTGTTTTTGACAACCCCGCGCTGCGAAAGAAACTTGAGGAGATTGTCCACCCTGCCGTAATGCGGGAAATCAGGGAACGCGCGCTGCCCGTTGATGTGACGGTTGCCGAGGTCCCCCTTCTTTTTGAAGGCGGGTACGCGGCGGTGTTTGATGTGGTCATCACCGTTACTACGCCAAAAAGCCTTGTTTACGAAAGACTTGAAAAAAACGGGACATTCTCAGAAGAGGATATCACAAAAAGGCTCGCCTGCCAGATCCCCGACGACCAAAAGACCGCTAACTCCAACTTCGTCATCATTAACGCCAAGGACATTGCCTATACCGAAGAGCAGGTGAGAGAGATCTATAACCTGTTGAAGTTACGACATTGGCGCAATATTTAGTGCGCACAGAAGCGGCATATAGATTGTAAAGCACGCCCCGTCTTTTATGTTTTCAAACTCCAGCCTGCCGTTCATGTTCTTCTCTATAATGTTCTTGGACATGTAAAGCCCAATCCCTGTGCCCTGATCCCCTTTTGTCGTCACATAGGGGTCGAATATCTTAGGGAGTATCTCCTCACTTACGCCGCCGCCATTATCACATATCCGCACTACGGCGCTTTCCCCTTCCTCGGTTATCGTTATTGTTATCCGTCCGCGCCCCATTGACCCCCGTAACCGCATCTTTAGTTCTATTATGGCGTCGCGGGAGTTGTTTAGCATGTTCAATATCGCCTGCTTGAACTCGTTCGGATAGCCCCATATCAGCGGGTCGCCTGTACACTCTATCGTTGCGTCTATATTTCTCTTTATAAATTGCTGGTATATCAGTGCCAGGATGTCCTCGGCCGCCTTTTTTGCGCTGAAGGCAGCCATTTCCTTTGCCGGCCTGAAAAAATTTCTGAAGTCCTCTACCGTCTCGGCCATGTAGTTTATTAGTTTCATCGATTCGGTTATTACGTTATTGACATAGGGGCGGTCTATTTTGTTGTCCTCAAGGTCTTCTTCCATGCTCTGGACAATAAGGGCCAGCGTGTTCAGGGGTTGTTTCCACTGGTGCGCTATGGCGCTTATCATCTCTCCCATGGCGGCCATTTTTGACTGTTGTATCAGCAGGCGCTCCTGAATCAGTCTCTTTTCAGCCACTTTTCTTATCCTGTGTTCAAGGTTGTGGTTTAACTCCCGAAGTTCATCCTCCGCTTTAATGCGCCGCTGATAGTTTCTGTGTGCCTCGATTATATTGCCGCAGGTGGCACAAAAAGGCTGAAGGAATTCGACAAGCTCTTCGTCGTAACCGCCGTCTCTGTTTGCTGTGGCGGCAAGCCCCAGGAGTATACCTCCACTATATATTGGCAGCCCCAAAAATGACCTCAACTGGGGATGTCCCTCGGGCAGGCTGCCGCGCCTTGGGTCATTGGGTGGGTCGGCAGATATTACCGCCCTTCCGGTCTTTATTACGGAACCTATTAAGTTGTCCATGTTATGAAACTTAAAGCCGTTTTCCATGTTTTCATCATACAGCTTGTGGGTCTGATCGTTCCATGCTATGTTGGAAACGGCAAAGGTACTTAAATACTCCTTTCCATTGTCGTCAATTAAGATCTCGCCTATTATTCCAAATTCGCTGCCTGTCAGTGACAACAGCATCGCAAGCAGTTCGTCCATTAGCGCGCGGGGCTTGGGTGAGAGGAGAAATTTTGACTGGATATAGCGTATGGCGTCAAGGAGTTTATTGCTCTCTTGCATCATCTGCCTGTCATGCCTTCGCTGAAGTTCTATTTTGTACTTATTTAGCGCGTACTCAATGGAGTTTATCAGGACATCGCGGTTCAGGTTTTCTTTCAGCAGATAGTCAGATGCCCCTAGTTTTAATATCTGTACCGCTGCCGCTTCACTGCCGCCTTCGGCAATTACAACGACAGGTATTCTTAAATGCCCTGCTTCATCCTGCAGATTTTCTAAAAATACTAATCCGCTCTCACCAAAACACTGATAGTTCATCACGATGCAGTCACAGATATTATGCTCAGAGAACTGCCGTCCTTCCTCTAACGACCCTGCCCTTGCCAGTTTATACTTATGGCCAGGCTGGCGTTGTGATATCAGGTCGCACAAGGCATCCGTCACATGGGCATCAGCTATGATAAGTATGCTGAACTCTTCTGTTGTATTCATGATGACCGTATTCTCAGGCGCTCCCCCATATCGTATTATACGGTTAATACGAATAATTTTACCAAATATTAACCCGGCATCGGTTACAGATTGGTTTCTAAGGCGGCGGCCGGATTTGAACCGGCGCATAAAGGTTTTGCAGACCTCCCCCTTAGCCACTTGGGTACGCCGCCATAGCTTATGGTTGAATATAACATAAATCGTTACTTCTTTTCCATTGCATTTATTTACGCGCTCTAAAGAATATCCTGCTGCCGGCTGTTAAGAAGTAACTGAATATCAACATGCCAATCGGAATAAATACGAGCATGAATTTCTGCACCCTATCTTCATACCTTAAGACGACACTGTGGCGGCCGGCGTCTTTAATTATTATGGATTGAAAGGCGAGGTTGGCCCTTAGTACCAGCGTTTCCTGGCCATCGACATAGGCCCTCCAGTGGGGGTCGTAGTTGTTTGAGATGACTAACACGGCCGGTGTTGTAACTTCTACGTCAAGGCGTATCTCGTCGGGGCTGTAGTGTTTCGGGGTGATTTTATCTGAGGCCGAGAGTTCCCCCTTTATAAGTTCAACAGACGTATCCTTTGGCATACTATCCCTTGAGTAATACACCGTATCAAGAAGCCCCTCTCCCTCGGTTTTCAGAATCGCAACGGATACGTCTGCGTCAGATTCCAGTATATATGTCTTTTTTACTAAATGCCATCTGTCGAAGGCGGCATTGCACCTGATAACGCTGATTGGCTTTGAATATAATTTGAAGAGACCTTTCCATATCCCTATGTAATCGTCGGTCGTAGTGCCCGTGTAAATAACAGTAAAGTCGTTACTGTGCTTCGTGCCGGATTTATCTATGGTTAGAACAAAATATTTAATGTTCAAAAATGCGAAAGGATAAAGATAAAAACCCGCGTAACTGTCGGAAATAAATAAGTTATACCAGTTTCTTTGGAAATCGTGCCTTACTATGAAGTCCTCCAGTTGCGGCGCTCTGAGAATTCCTATAAACTCCCTGTAATATTTATTAAATAGCGGGCCTCTGGCATCAGGTGCCTCAAATCCGCTATGTAGAACAATTGGGATATACACAAGATCAATCGATGCTATCCTGAAGGGATTATTTAGCTCTTCTGCCCTGAGTTTCTCTAAAACAGAAAGTTCAGGAAGAACACTGACATAAGGTATGGACTCCTCCCCGAAAAAACGTGTAAATCTTACCTGAAAAAAGAGAACAATAGCAATTGCCGCGATTAATACCCAGTTAAGTTTTGTTCCGGTTGTTTTGGGGATAGAATATATCCTTCCACAAATCCAGAACAATGTACCTGTGGCGACAATCAATACAGGTGCAATGGAAATTAAATCGATAGTTGCCAGCTTCTTCGGGCTGAAATAAAATATTGCCGCAACCGCCGCACAGCTAAACAAGAATGCAACGACAGGATTTCTTGCCAGCTTCGGAAATGAAAAGGCCTCTTTCTCTCTGGTCATTATAACCATCAGCGATATGAAAATGCCGCTGCCGACGTTTAATATAAGATATTGTATCCCCTGTGTCTCAATTGTCTTAGTGCTGAATATGGCAAAGGCCGCGAAGACAGCTCCAATGATTTCTCCTGTGAGAAAGCGTCTGATGAGTTTCCAGTCTTTGATAACCGTATCGATTGCTACAAATGCCGCCATTACCATAACAATCGGGAATACTGTGGTTATATGTCCGAGGTCCATTTTCTCTAAAAGCGTTCCCCTGAATATAACCTTCAACCCCGAAGAAAATACGGCATATAACAATACTACTACACAGATGATTATCAGGCTGCGCCTTACGCGTGCCGATTTGCCCGCAATGGCAATTGCCCCGGCAAGCGGGATGAGAGCCATTGTAGTCAGCGAAGCCCCTATGAAGCCGTTATAGAGATTTTTCAGAAACTCCACAAGCGAGACAGCCTCATATACATACGTCCTATGCGAAAACGGCACGTATTTGTACAGGCCATATAGCACCGGCAGGCATACCAGGATATATCCGAACCACACCAGAGATGTCTTTACCAGCATCCGTATCCTTGTATTTTCGCCCTCCGAGTGCAGCAACACTATGACCAGCACCTCTAAGATGAAAAAATACGGCAGCGTCAGTACCGGATACGATAGCGCTACAATTAAATTTAATATTATTAAGCTCAGGGCCACGCCCTTTCGACTGCCATTGCTATTGGTGAATTCCCAGCTCAACGCAAAATAAAGCGGGAAGGCATAACTAAACGTATACAAGGCAAACAGACTCGTCAGCTGCATGGACAGGGCAAAATATACCCCAGATACCACAGACACCCATCCGGTTACATTGAGGTAGCCGCTGAGAAATCTGTACATACCATAACCGGCTGCTGCCATCATGACAATTAGCAGTAAGCCGTAGAGCGCCCACAGAGGCATGAACTGCGCAACTATATTCAGTATGTATAGCGGACTGTAATGCCATGCGTATGCCGGTGAGCCGCCAGGCCAGTTCGGATACCAGAAATACGGGCCATGCTTAAACAGCAAATCCCCCATGGTCTTATACCTCGCCGGGTCTGTCTCGAACAGATCATGAAGCTGCACGGCCGCTAGTGGCCCCAGTGTCAGCTTGTCTATGAAAAACACTGCGGCTACCATTATAAAAAACAGGCATGTCCGCTTCCCGTTTTTCAGGATGTAATCTTCTATATATTCTTTGAACACTACGGATTCCTTCGTCTAATCATAACTGCACAACTATATACAACTATCCCCAGGGGGATAAAGATATGCAAAAGCCGCAATATCTTGTCCTCGTATCGTAATACTACGGAGTATTGCCCAGGATTTTCTATAATCACAGATTGAAAGGCGATATTAGCCCTGTGTACTTTCGTTTCGACTCCATTTACGTACGCCCTCCAGTTTGGGTCGTAGTTGTTTGAGACGACTAACACAGCTGGAGAAGTAACTGATATATCGAGCCGTATTTCGCCAGGGCTGTAATATCTCAAAGTGATTTTATTGTTGGCAGAGCGTTCACCTTTAATATCCTTTAGTTTTAACAACATATCTCTTGGCATAACATCCCTTGAATAATAAACCGTATCAGTAAGGCCCTCCCCCTCTGATTTCAGAATCGCATTGGTTACGTCTTCGCCGGATTCCAAAATAGATATCTTTTTTACTAAATACCATCTGTCGAAGGCAGCATTGCACCTGATAATGCTGATTGGCTTTGAGTACAACTTATGTATCTCCTTCCAGATCCCTTTATAGTCATCGTTTGTAGAGCCAGTGTAAATTTCTTCAAACGTATCGTGCGGTTTTGATCCTAAATTGTTTGCTGTAACAACAATATACTTAATATTTAAAAAAGCATATGGATAAAAGTAAAAGCCTGCGAAGCCATCGGAAATAAATAAATTATACCAGTTCATATTGAAATCATTCCTTACTACGAAGTTCTCCAGCTGTGGGGCCCTGAGAATCCTTATAAACTCCTTGTAATATTTATTAAAAAGCGGACCTCTGCCGTCAGGTGTCTCAAATCCGTTTTTTTGAACCACTGCTATAAGGCTTGATATATTAACACCATAATCAAAAGATGCAACCCTAAGTGGATTTTTTGAGCCTTTTGCCCTGAGTTTCTCTAAAACAGAAACTTCAGGCATGATAGTGATATAAGGGACGGACTCCTCCCCGAAAAACCGGGTAAATCTTATCTGAAAAAAGATTACTATTGCAATTGCCGCAATTAATACCCCGTTGAGTTTTAATCCGCTGGTTTTGGGTGATAGCCTTCCACTAATCCAGAACAAGGCACACATGGCAACAATTAGGACAGGCGCAATGGAAATAAAATCGATAGTTGCAAGCTTCTTCGTGCTGAAATAAAATATTGCCGCAAGCGCTACAGCGCTAAACAAGAAGGCAACGACAGGATTTTTCGCCAGCTTCGGAAATGAAAACGCATCCTCATTTCCAGGCGTTAAAATCATCAGTGATACAAAAATGCCGCTGCCGATGTTTAATATAAGATATTGAACCCCCTGTGTCTCGATTGCCTTAGTGGCAAATACGTCAATAATCGCAAAGGCCGCCCCGATGATTTCCCCGATTAGAAAACATCTGATGAGTTTCCGGTCTTTGATAACCGTATCGATTGCCAAAAATGCCGCCATTACCATAACAATCGGGAATACCGTGGTTATATGCCCAAGGTCCATCTTCTCTAATAGCGTTCCCCTGAATATAACCTTCAGCCCCGATGAAAATATTGCATTTAACAATACCACGAAGCACAGGACTATCAGGCTGCACCTTACACGCGGCGATTTGCCCGATATGGCAATTGCCCCGGCAAGCGGAATGAGAGACATAGTCGTTAGCGAAGACACTGTGAAACCACTATAGAGATTTTTCAGAAACACCACAAGCGAGACAGCCTCATATACATACGTCCTATGCGAAAACGGCACGTATTTGTACAGACCATATAGCACCGGCAGGCATACCAGGATATATCCGAACCAC
>PEAC01000121.1 GCA_002753305.1 Nitrospirae bacterium MYbin6 | reverse complement strand
TAGCTATAATCATTATGTATATAATGTTTTATGAAGCTCCCATGAAGATCAGATTTATCTGATACATTTGCCACCACCACTTGTTGAGACTATAATGTAACTATTTCATAGGCGCATTACATAATACTTGTGAAAAAGTTGTTTTATGAGATTTATGATTTTAAGGGGGAGGATATGAACAGACATCTTTTAGAAAAAATTGAAACAAAGATATTTAAAAATACAAGGCTGTCGTGGAACAAGAAAATCATAGTATTTGTTATCTTCATAGTTTTGTCGTTGTCGTTATTGTTGTCTATACAAACATCAGCATTTGCAGCCCTTACCTCATGGACACAACGAAACTCGGCTACCGCCGACACTTTGCATCATATAGCATATGGCAACGGGATTTTTGCGGCAATGGGATTAAATGGAACGATAGTAACTTCTACCGATTCCGGCACGGAAAATGTCAATAAGTTTGAGACACATTTCATCATCATTTAGTGTATAAAACTTCAGTCAAAGAGATCTGTTTTGGTTTATTAATCCATATAGTCTCAACAAGTGGTGGTGGCAAATGTATCAGATAAATCTGATCTTCATGGGAGCTTCATAAAACATTATATACATAATGATTATAGCTATAATCACTGCGTTAATATACTCAAACACTCTCACTGTACCATTTGTGTATGACGATGTGATTAATATTAGCAAAAATTCATCATTAGCATACTACTGTTCGTGGACTGGCATCAAAGGCTGGCAGTTTATTTTGAATTCCAGGAGTGTTGGGCTTTTCAGTTTATGTATAAACTATCGCCTTAACGGACTAAATGTTACAGGATACCATATTGTTAATACAGGTATTCATATCGCAAATGCGATTCTTATTTATTTTCTTATTCTTTTGATATATAAATCTCCTTTTATTCAGTCATTTAAACCCACAACGAACGTTTTTACACCAAAGCTAAATGCATTTCTTGTTGCAGTCTTATTTGCAGCACATCCCATTCAGACGCAATCTGTTATCTACATAATTCAGCGGTATAATCTGTTAGCGGCTTTTTTTATGCTGTCGTCACTTATAACATATTTTACGATGCTTTCATCGGCTGATAAATCAAAAAGAATTATTTATTACATTATTTCTATGATATTTATGTTTTTTGCTGTTAAATCGAAAGAGCAGTCTGTTTTATTGCCATTTCTGATAATTATGATACATTTAACATTATATCATGGAACGCTTAAAGAGGCAATTATCAATAATATTATTCCTTTATTAATCGCCATGATTATGCCCTTAGGTATTTATTTGACAGCTCCAGGAACTCTTGGAGAATTAGGTATAATTAAAAATTCGACTCAGTTAGAGGATGTAACGTTGAATACGACCTCATCGATATATTATCTTTTTACTCAGTTTACAGTCATGGTTACATACATAAGACTACTTCTTCTACCGATACATAAGGCATTTCAGTATGATTATCCTTTTTATAAAAGTTTTTTTAATGTAAATGTATTATTATCTTTTATCTTTTTAGTATCTGTCATCTTACTTGGAATATATACTTATTACTTATCATATAAGAAAAACATGCAATTGTATAGACTTTTATTTATCGGTATTTATTGGTTTTTTCTTTTCTTATCGCTGCACTCAACGATTATACCATTTAATGATTTGATTGTCGAGCATTGGTTATATTTACCATCAATAGGATTTATTATATTTATGGTAACATTAAGTACAATATTAGCCGGCAAGATGGCTAAGAAATATATAAATGGAGTTCTTTTTGGTTTAGTTTTATTGATAATTGTTTCCTCCATTGTCAGTTATAAGAGAAATATTATCTGGCAAAGTGAAATATCTCTATGGCAAGATGTTGTCAATAAGCATCCAGGCTACGCTAGAGGACATTTCACCTTGGGACTATCATATTTAAATCATGGCGACTATTATAAGGCAATAGAAGAAATTGAAAAGTCAATAATACTATACAATAATCGTAAAACAATATTCCAAAGTAGAGAACAATTATATCTTTATTTAGGAGTTTCATTTCGAAAAATAGGGATATATCATAGAGCAATTGATGCATTAATAAATATTATTCCGATGCGTGATTCTTATTCCAATAGTCAGCGTGGCATTTATATAGATGCCTATAATGAATTGGGACTTACTTATCTTGATATGAACAATTATGAAATGGCCTTAGACCAATTTATAAATGCGTTGAAGCTTAATAACAATGAAATTAAAACACGTATTAATCTTGGGAACCTATTCATAAAAATGAATGAGATCGATAAGGCTATTGTAGAGTTCCAGTTCGTAGCCTATAAAAATCCAAGCGATATACAAGTTCATACTATCTTAAGAGAATTATTCCGTGAAAAATATGGAGTGTCGGGAGAATGATAATTTGATTAAACATCTTGGTAAGAATCAGGGTGGAGACTGGGGAATGGCCAGAGTGTTAGAAAAGATGCTGCTCCAGCCCCTTGCTATGGTATGGCCACCGACGCCGGAAACTAGGGGAAACTGGGAAACTAGGGACAGCAACTAGGAAACTAGGGACAGCGACAATACTGTCCGGTATAGAAATTGCGTGGCGAAATAATTTGCGACAATGATGGCGGTATCAAGATTTATGAGTAACCTCACGGGTGATGTCTAAGATTTGTGGCATTGGCAGGAAAGGTATTAACCTATAAACGGCAGTTGAAAATATCGCAGACTGGCTTATAGCCTTGTTTTACAAAGATTTTTGGCATCTGCGGAGCAGTACTTTTTGCCTACTTTTAGGTGAGTGCTTTTTCCCTCAAAAGCCTGATTATTCCTCAGTTTATCGGAGTGAACTGCTTTTTTTAGGATTAATCGGACATAGCTGCCGCCATTATAGCTGTTGAGAAAAAAATGCCCCTCGGCTATTTTTATAGTGGCCCCATTTGTAAAGATTTTTTCCCCAGTTTTGAACTTCCCCTTTTTATATCTACTGCTCCAAGCACTAACGAGGCGTTGACGCCTCCAAAGCCAAAGCTGTTTGTGATGCCCGTCAGCAGGCCGTCCAGTTTCAGCGGCTTAGTGATGACATTCAGGCGGCACGCGGGGTCAAGCTCCTGTATATTTATCGTTGGGGGAATAAGCCCCGTATATATTGACATTGCCGTTGCCGCCGCCTCAAAGGCCGCCGAAGCGGAGAGCATGTGTCCGGTAATTGACTTATTCGCCGTTACCGGCACAGTACCGGCATTGTCCCGCAGCGCAATATGTATAGCCTCAGATTCGGCGGCATCCCCAATGGGAGTGGATGTGGCGTGGGCATTTACGAAATCAACACCATCAGGGCCAATGGCGGCCTCTGTTAGTGCCTTTAGTATGGCGGTGCCCTGCATGGCGCTGTCAGGCCTTACCATATCAAAACCGTCCGATGTATTGCCGTAGCCCAGTACCTCGGCATATATGCGCGCCCCCCTTGAGAGCGCAAAGGCGTAATCCTCCAACACCACAACACACGCCCCTTCGGCCAGGACAAAGCCGTCGCGCCCTACACAAAAAGGCCGCGACGCCCCGGCAGATGCACCCCTTGACAGCGCGCCGCTTGCCCTATAGCCCTCAAGGCAGAGTTCGCAAAACGGGGCATCTGTCCCCCCAGCTAGCGCTCCTGCCGAGTAACCATGCTTTATCAATCTATAGGCCTCACCAACGGCATTTGCCCCTGATGTGCAAGCATTGGATATACCAAGCGTGTGGCCGCGTAGTCCAAACTTTTGCGATATATACGACGCCGCCATTGAGGCGGTCGTTGCCGGCATCAGATACGGGGAGGCCTTTCGCGCATTCCCCTGGCTGGAGGCTAGCCTCTTTGTCGCGCTGTTTATCATTGTAATCCCGCCACGGCTTGTCCCTATTATCGAGGCAAACCCCGATGGCGATTTAATCGCGGCGTCACAAAGCGCCATAGCTGCCGCCGCGACCGCATAGTGAACAAACGTGTCAAGGCGGTTTATCTCCCGTATGCTTAAATACTGCTGCACGTCGAATCCCATTAATCGCCCGCCGTGTGTTGCGACTCTGCCATCGGCAAGGCCTTCCCATGATGTTGAAAAACTATTGCCAAGCGGCGTTACGGCCCCTATGCCGGTTACCACCACGCGGTTCATGTGCAGCGCGGCTCCTGTGCGTCAAGCCTTCCCTCTATTGCATATGAAACCGCGGGGCATCCGCCACGGCAACGGCTAAAGAGCTTACAATCCCTTTGTAAACATGTGTTCCCTTTAAATTGCCTGAAATAACTCAACACGGGGTTCCCCCATATCGTGTCAAAATTGTCAATATAAATATTGCCAAGCCTGAATTGGCCGTACCGGAAAAACAGGTTACAGGGATATACGCTGCCATCAGGAAGCACGGCCATTTTTGTTGACCCAGCCGGGCACCTCGAGTTCTCCGCATCCGGCAAAAACCCCGCGCAATACACCCCTTCAACACCACTATTTGCGCTTTTCAGAGCATTCAGAATGTCGTAATACTCATAGAATGGCAGGGTCTTTTGCAGGTCACGGGCAACAACTGCGTCCATGAAAATCAGATAATAGTTTATCCCCGCATGTCCAATATATCTCACTGCCGCCTCGGGGATAGGGGCTGCCTTTGTGGCAACACTCTTTACGTATGGTTTACATTCAATGATAAATTCATCAAGTGCCATATTTACAGCATCATT
This sequence comes from Nitrospirae bacterium MYbin6, assembly GCA_002753305.1. GTDB lineage: Bacteria > Nitrospirota > Thermodesulfovibrionia > Thermodesulfovibrionales > Magnetobacteriaceae > Magnetominusculus. Next base: position 3,639 of record PEAC01000121.1, on the reverse strand, counting down.
AATTGAGACCCCGATTTTAATATTGGCCTCTCCTGCGTATGCCTTCGATATCCGCCTGAGCATATCAATGTTTGAGCCGTTTGTGCTTATCGTGGTGGAGAGATTATTTTCGTTAATCATGGCGGCAAACTCGGGCAGGTGGGGATGAAGGGTCGGCTCTCCGCCCAGGATGTCTATGGAGTTGACCCCGATTTTTTTCAGTATGCCAATCAGCGATGAAAATTCGCCGGGGCCGATAGCGCCGGTTTCGCTTAACCCTCTGTTAAAACAAAACTCACACCTGTAGCCACACGTAAGGTTGAGGTAGAGCTGTATGCTCTGCGGGTGGGTATTTTTTTCAGCGTCAGGCCCCCTCAATGACATCGTCTATCCATGTCAGGGCGGCGGCAACGGCCGGGAATCCCACAACGCTTGTCAGCAGGAGTGCCGCGTGTCTTATCTGAGCGGGTGTTGCCCCGTTTGCCAGCGCCCTGCGCGCGTGACTGTGTACAGAGCCTTCGGAGCGTATCGCTACGGCGGCGGCAAGTTGTATGAGTTCAGCAGCCTGAGCGTCAAGCGGACCTGCGGCCTTTGCTGTCATGCCCAGTGCCTCTACGGCCTCGATTAGCTTTCCGTGCCGCTCCTTTAATTTTGCGTAATGAGCCGGTATTTTTTTCATATGGCCTCCTTATTTAATGTCATATTCCTGTTTAAGTGCCGGTTCGTTATATCCTACGATTACGTTTTTGCCGCCATCGACGACAAGTGTGGGGAATGTCTCGCGCGGGTTATACTTTTTGACCTCCACGAGGAGCTTATCCCGCGATTCAATATCCAGTGTGTCAAGCTCCACGAGGATGAATTCAATGTTATTTTTTGTAAGCAGATCCTTTGCCCTCTTACAAGAAGGGCATGTGCTCAGGGCAAATAATACCGTTTTTTTCTCACTCATGGCTTGGGATTCCTCATCATTGTTTATAATAGCAGCCTTTTGGCGGCTTCGTACACATCATTTAACGCAGTTGGATGCCCAAGGATCGCACCATGGGAATCTATCTTTGTAAAATATATGGTCTCATGCTTAGGGACGCTTATGGTTCTGAAGAATGCGGTTGCCGTTGCCCCGCCACTTTTAAAGCCAATCTCTTTATCCATGCCCCCGACCATCAGAAGCAGGCCTTTTCTGCCTTCAGGCCCCTCCGGTATCGGGCGGCCAAGCAGATATTTCTCACACCAAAAAGCCTGGCATCTGTCAATTAAACCCTTTATCTGGGCCGTCAGGCCAAAGAAAAATATCGGCGACGCCACTATAAACCTGTCAGAGGTGTGTATGGCCCTGTATACGGCGTCCATATCGTCTTCTATGACACACCTGCCCGTTTCGTCACAACCGCCGCAGTTGCTGCAGGGGGCAACATCCATGGCGTGTGGCCGGAACAGCTCAACAGGGCAGCCGGATTCTTCAACTGCCCTTATGGCCTCATTTATCAATATCTCCGTGTTGCCGTTTATCCTTGGACTGCCAAGTATGGCGGTACATTTCATGTTTATACCTTGTCTACCATGGCCTATCCCATTAAAACCATCGGCTCACCACAACAGACCAGCTCGCCGCCGCCAACCTTCGTTACTACCACCTCGTTTCCACAGATATCACACCTAAACTTTTCACCTTCTTTCTTTACTCCCATTTTAAATGCCTCCAGTGGTTCTTGTGCCGTTTATTTCAGTGCCTCGGCGACCTTGCCTACAAGGCTCGCGCCGGGTGTCAGGGTCTTGTCTCCTTCTGCCTTCCATTTTGCCGGACAGGCCTCCGTACCGTGCTTTGCCAGGTACGCATTTCCCTTTACTTTTCTCAGTAGTTCATCCATGTTTCTTCCGAGATTGTAGAAGTTTATCTCCGCATTTAAGAGCACACCTTCGGGGCTGATAATAAACGAACCCCTGAGGTCAAGGCCGGAGCATTCGTCATAAACGCCAAACAACCTTGATATGGCCGTGTTGCGGTCTGCGCCCATTGGATATTTTACGTTCTCCAGAGACTTTTCGTCTTTGTGCCACGCCAGATGCGTAAACTTTGTATCCGTGCTTACCGTAATGACCTCTGCCCCGGTCTTTTTGAAGTCGTCATAGAGACCGGCAAGGGCCGCAAACTCCGTAGCGCAGACAAACGTAAAATCGGCAGGATAAAACACCAGGACTGTCCACTTGCCCGCTTTTTTCAGGCTCTCAAGGGATATTTCCCCAAAATCCTTCTTCACCGGGTCGTATATGTCCATCTTGAAATCCGGTACCTGCTGCCCCACCTTCAGGCCGCAACATATGTCATCATAATCCATTTCTTCGCACATACTCTCTCCTTTTATTTATCTTGAGTTAACCGCAGGGGCCAAAAGGCCTTATTCATTTACGGTAATTTGTTTAACTGCCTCCCACTGTCCGTGGAGGTTGCATCTCTCTACTACCCTCAGCGTTGAGGTGCGGTGCGTTCCACCTTTGACGAGAGTTACGGTTACATCGGCAGCCGTGAACACCGGCGTAAGGTCGACCCTTACCTGAAAGTTACTTCCCGAATATACGTCAATCCACTGTACGCTGTGGCCCTCTTGCATTACATGTGGGATTTCGCCCACCTTGATATGCACCTTAAAAGGCTCTCCAGCTTTCACCGCATCGGGGCACTCTATTACGGGCATATGCTTTTTCTCCGTCTCCGTCATATTCGCCGGGTCGGCAGGTTTGTTCATACCGCAAAATAAACTTTTTTCTGGCATAGTAAATACCTCCTTTTTAATCCATTATCACACCAGCCGCCAGGCTGGCAGCCCTACACTGGCTCGAAGGCCTCCTTTGGGGCATTGCAAACCGGACATGTGTAATCGTCGTGCAGTTCGTTAAACGGCGTTCCTTCTTTTGTCTCATCGTAAATCCATCCACATACGGTACATCTGTACATAGCCTTAACCCTCCTTTTTACACATCGCCGCCGATGTGCCGGTAAATATTTTCTGATATTCCTTCACCTGTCGTGCAAAATTGCGGCCAAACTCATAGCATTTTTGCTCGTCTTCAGCCTTTAGCCTGTATTGTACCTGAATGCCGGGTTCGATTAACGGCAGTTTCATTTTTTTATACATATCATAGAGCCAGTTCACGGCCCCACCGCCCCAGCCGTAGCTGCCAAAGGCGGCCATCAGCCGCTCCTTCGGGCGCAACCCCATCAGGTGCATTATAAACTCCCCTACCGATGGAAATACCTCGTTGTTTAGCGTTGGCGAGCCTATCAGGCAGCCCCTTGATTTCCAGAACTCCTTTATTGCAACACTCATCGGCGTAGAACGCAGCTTTATCACCTTGCAGTCAACCCCCTCGTCCCGTATGCCGCGCATTATGGGAAGGGTCATCTGCTCAGTGCTATGCCACATGGTGTCATATATTATAACTATCCTCTCTCTGGCATTGTTGTTTGCCATGTCCAGGTACATCTCTATCGCGCGTCCAGGGTTTTTTCTCCAGATAATCCCGTGGTCTGGGGCTATCATGTCTATCTCTATCCCCAGCTTTTGGATCTCAGCTATCTTTGCCTTTATCAGCGTCCCAAAGGGCATCAGGATATTGGCATAGTAGTCTACTGTAGCGTCCTCCAACTCGGTTAAAGAG
>PEAC01000120.1 GCA_002753305.1 Nitrospirae bacterium MYbin6 | reverse complement strand
ATTGTTCCCTCTGTGCCAATATACATGAGACACTTCCCATATGTTAAATTAGAGTAGAAGGGCGGAAGGAGAAAAGAGAATGATTATAGTAGATAATGAGAAAATGGCACATGGCAAAGCGGGGATCCATAGCAGCCGGTCCAACACTTTTAAAGGGATAGCAGAGGAATCAGTCATACCAGTGGTTGCTGCATGTGATGTACCGGAACCGGAGGTAACGACAAAAGCGACAAGGCGGCGATTTTCGGCGCAGTACAAAGTTAATATTCTTAAACAAGCCGAAGTCTGTTCCGAGCCGGGGTCATTAGGGGCACTTTTACGCAGAGAGGGGCTATACTCTTCATACCTTGATAAATGGAAAAGACAAAGGAAATGCGGCACACTTGCGGCCTTGGCCCCTAAGAAACGAGGCCGTAAGGAGGTAGTCAGGAATCCGCTTTTTGAAGAGAACGAGAAGCTGCGCAAGGAAAACGGAATTCTTGTCAAGCGCCTCAAGCAGGCCGAGATAATCATTGATGTTCAAAAAAAAATTTCAATGATACTGAACATCCCTGAGATACAAGGGGAAGGAAACAACGGATGATAGCCGCATGTTCTCTTTCATCTGCTGTAGGCATAAAAATGGTTTGTGAAGCCCTTGGCATTGTCCGCTCAACCTTTTATCGCTTACAGATACAGAGTAATAAGCCTTTATCGGAGCTTCGCAAACGGCCCAGCCCTCCTCGCTCCCTGTTGCCCGAAGAACGGCAAAACGTGACAGACATCCTCAACTCGGAGGGATAAGGCCCCTCAAGAAATATATGCAACCCTTCTTGACGAAGGCCAGTACTACTGTTCCATACGCACTATGTACCGGATCCTTGATACTCACAAGGAGATAAAAGAACGTAGGAATCAATGTAGCCATCCTGTTTATGCTAAACCAGAGCTTCTTGCTACCGCTCCTAACCAGGTGTGGTCGTGGGATATTACGAAACTCCCTGGCCCTGTTAAATGGTCATACTTCTACCTCTACGTAATAATGGATATATTCAGCCGTTATGTGGTCGGCTGGATGATCGCCCCAAATGAATCGTCAGCACTGGCCGTGAAGCTCATCGAAGAAACATGCCAAAAACAGAACATCAAAAAAGACAGCCTAACCCTCCATGCCGATAGGGGCTCTTCTATGAAATCAAAACCTGTAGCTCTTCTTCTCTCAGACCTTGGTGTCACTAAGACCCATAGCAGGCCATATACGAGTGACGATAACCCTTATTCTGAGTCGCAGTTCAAAACGCTCAAATACCGCCCAGACTTTCGCGAACGTTTCGGATGTATTGAAGATGCCAGATGCTTTGCTCAGGGTTTCTTTGGTTGGTATAACAAGGAGCATCGCCACTCAGGTATCGCTTTACACACCCCTAAAAGCATTCACTACGGCACTGCTCCGGCTATCCAAAACTATAGAGCCTCTATCCTAATGGATGCCTTTATGGCTCATTCAGAACGATTTGTAAATAAACTACCAGTGCCACCACCACTTGTTGAGGCTGTATGGATCAATAAACCAAAACAGATCTCTTTGAGTGAAGGATGATACACTAAATGATGATGCAATGTGTCTCAAAGTTATTGACATTTTCCGGAAGAGTGTTACCTTTAGGTAACATGTCTGCTTGCTGCCTTTGTTTTTCTGCGGGTTGCTGCCGGTATTTTCCCCTGCTGCGAATCGTGCTTTTTGTCTGGGCGCAGGCAGCCTCATTGATGATCTGCCTGAGGCCGCCTTTGTTATACGCGAGATTTGATGGTTGAAAATTTTATGTGGTATCAGGAGCGCGTTGTGTGCTTACTGCCATGTGAAGACCACCTGCTGGTGGCTTGTGCCTGCTGTTATGTTTTGAGTTTTGGTTATACCTTCGTTGGCCGCCTTTATTGTGTATGCGCCCGCCGGAAGTTTTACATAGAAAATTGGGCCGCTTGAGATTACCTCTAATAGTTTCTTGCCGCTTTTGTTTGTTATCTCTACCGGTATGTCAGATACGTAATTGCCAGCAGCCATTGCAAAGACAAGTTTTATGTTGTATTTAGACCTTGCTATGGCATTTAGGGCGTCTCTGTCGTCGTCTCCTATGCCTCCGGCTATGTAGTCTATCCCGTTGGCGCTTCCCGTCTGAAATGTCGCCGTCGAAGGTACTTCGGCGCTTTCTGCCTTTAACGCTGCAGTCTGTAACACCTCAGCCTTTATCGCCTCCGTCGAAGCCCTTTCAGCATGGGCAGCTTCCCATGTGAATACAACCTGCCGCAATGCACCAGCGGCGTTTATGTTTTGAGTTCTTACAACGCCCTTGTGGGTCGCCTTTAGCGTATACGCCCCCGCGGGGAGCTTTACGTAAAAAAACGGTCCGCTTGAGGTTACATTGAGTAGTTTTTTACCGCTTTTATCTGTGATTTCTACCGGAATGTCCGACAAATAATCCCCCGCCCGCATCGCGAAGACCATTTTTACATTGTACTTAGCCCTTGCTATGGCTTCCAGTGCGTCCCTGTTATCCTCTCCTACGCCTCCGGCTATGTAGTCTATCCCATTTTCTGTTCCCGTCTGAAACGTCGCCGCAGCGTCCACTTCGGCCATTGCCGCATGTGTTGGCAGCACTATGAGCACCGCTATGAGCATTAGTTTAATTATTGCCTTAATATAAGTTATTGTCTTCATTATATGCCTCCTTTTTCAAGGGCCGTGTGGGCCGTCTCAGGCTCGTTTGTTACCCATTTGTTTAGTCTGTCCATGTAAATGTAAAACACCGGCGTTATATATAGCGTCATCAACTGTGAAAATACCAGTCCTCCTACGACGGCTATCCCTAATGGCTGCCTTGCGTCCCCTCCCGCTCCATATCCCATTGCTATCGGTATCGTCCCAAAGAGCGCCGCCATCGTCGTCATCATAATAGGGCGAAACCTCACTATGCAGGAGTTATATATCGACTCCTCAGAATCCATCCCCTTGTCCCTCTCAAGCTCCAGGGCAAAGTCTACCATCATTATACCATTTTTCTTCACTATCCCTATCAGCATCACTACGCCGACAAATGAGTACATGTTCAGTTCCATCTTAAACAACGACAGCGTTATCAAGGCCCCAAACCCGGCAAGCGGCAGCGAGGTCAGTATCGTTATCGGATGGATGAAGCTCTCGTACAATATGGCAAGCACCATGTAGATTACAAATATCGTTATTATCATCAAAGGCCCCATGCTTGACATCGAGTCCTGAAATGCCTGGGCGGAGCCTTGAAACGTCCCGGATATCGTCGCGGGTAAATCATCGTGGGCAATTGTATTTATCGCGTCTACGGCATCTCCAATAGACACACCCGCATTCAGATTAAACGAAATCGTCGTGGAGGGCATCATCCCCGTGTGGTTAACCGTCAATGCCCCGAATGTCTCCGTTATCTTTGCCACCGTACTTAGCGGTATCAGCTTGTTGTCCGTGCTTGAGCGAATATATAAGAGGGACAGCAGATTAGACTGTGTCCTGAACTCAGGCTCAACCTGAAGGATTACATAGTATTGGTCTATAGAAGAGAAAATCGTCGAGGCATACGTACCGCCGTAGGCGGCTCCAAGGGCGCTTTGTATCTGGCTTACGGTTAGCCCCAGGGCCGAGGCCTTGTCTCTGTCTATCTCGACGTTTACCCAGGGGGCGTTTATTTGCAGGTCATTGTTGACGCCCACGAGACCGGGTATCTTTCTTATCTTGTCAGTCATCTGCGGACCGTATTTATAGAGGTCTTGCGCGTTGGTCGATCTCAATGTGTATTGATACTGGGCGTTCGACTGCGACGAGCCTATCTGGATAGGCGGCGGATTCTGCAGGAACGTAAGTATACCGGGTACGGAGTTGACCTTTGGCCACAGGTCCAAGACCATCTGGTCAGCGGAGAGTTTTCGCTTGTCCTTGTCCTTCAGCATCACGTACATAAATCCCTTGTTTGATACGTTGAAGTTCCCGACTACGGACATTATGGCAATAATGCCGGGTTCTTTTTCTATTATCGAGTTTACCTTGCTTTGATTGGCTGACATCTCCTTAAATGAATAACTCTCTGGCCCCATCGTTATGCCCATCAGGAGGTTTGAGTCCTGGCTTGGCAGAAAACCCTTCTGAATTGTCACATATAAATAGCCGGTTACAGCTAATACTATTGCCATCACTATCAGCGTCATGTACTTATGCCGTAAGACCGCCTTTAACGTCTTTTCGTAAAAGCCGAGCATCCCATTGAAGAATCCCTCTGTAAGTTTAAAAAAACGCCCTCCACCTCCTCCCGTATGTGAGTGGGATAGGACGCGGCTGCACATCATCGGCGACAGCGTAAGGGATATGAACCCGGAAATCATTATCGCTACCGCTATGGTTACCGAAAACTCCCTGAACAGCTTGCCAATCAGCCCGGACATAAACAACAGCGGTATGAACACCACCACCAGGGACAACGTCATCGAGAGAATTGTAAAGTTTATCTCACCGGAGCCTTTAAAGGAAGCCTCACGAGCGGGAACCCCCATCTCCATGTGCCTGAATATGTTCTCAAGCATTACAACGGCGTCGTCAACGACAAACCCGACTGCCAACACCAGGGCCATCATCGAGAGGTTGTCAAGACTGTAGCCCAGGGCATACATTACCCCAAACGTCCCTATCAGTGATAGAGGTATCGCTATGGCAGGCACTATCGTCGATACCCACGAGCGCAGGAATACAAATATTATGAAGATAACCAGAAATATTGTCACAATCAACGTGTTTCTCACGTCGTCAATACATTCGTGTATGTAGTCGGCGTCCGTGTGAAGGAGATATACATTCAACGCCTGCGGGAGCTGTGGCTTTAACGATTCAATAAGCCGCTTCACGTTGTCCGAGATCTGAACCGTGTTTGAGCCCGGCACCCTGCGCACGGCTATGACGACAGATTCGATGGTCTGCCCGCCTATCAGCGCATGTATTGATATCTTGTCGTTGACCGTGCTGTCATAGACCTTGCCGATGTCTTTGATTCTCACGGGATAGCCGTTTTGATAGGCCACTATCAGCGGTCCATAGTCCTTTGCCTTGTACATCTGGCCTTCGCTGCGTATCGTGTATTGTTTGTATTTATCCGCGTCGAGGCTGCCCGTTGGTTTTATGACGTTGCCCTGGCTTATGGCGTTATATACCTGGTCTATGCCGATGCCCTTTGAGGCCAGAGAGTTTGGGTTAACCATGATTCTTACCGCGTACTTGGTGCCGTAGACATCGACTTTGGCAACGTCACTAAGCATTGAAATCTGCTGCCCGATTATGGTGTTTGCGTAGTCGTAGAGATCGGCCTCGGTCATTGTCTCCGAATAAATCGCGTAGTACATGATGGGGTTGTCTGAGGGGTTATATTTACTATACGTCGGCGGTGTAGGCATCTGAGGCAGAATCCCCTGAACAGCGTTTATCTGCGTGTTAACGTCCTGGGCCGCGGCGTCGATGTTTCTGTCGAGGTTAAACTGGATAGTTACAGAGGTCGAACCTGCTGTGGATGTGGACGTCATAGAGCTTATGCCCTGAATCTGAGAGAAAGACTTCTCAAGCGGGGTGGCCACGGTTGCCGCCATCGTTTCGGCGGTTGCCCCCGGGTATGAGGCCGAAACGTTTATTGTCGGATACGCTACACTTGGCAGATTGCTTATCGGCAGTTTATTATAGCTAACCAGGCCAAAGACAAATATCCCCAGCATAACGATGGTCGTCATAACCGGGCGCCTGATCCAGATGTCGGAGAGGTTTGTGGTGGTCTCTGGCTGTTTCTCTTCGCTCATTTCTTTTCTTGAGTGCCCTTTACGGCCGTCGCGTTATCGGTGGCGTCGCCTGGCTTTTTAACCATAACCTTTGCGCCTGGCTTGAGCTTAAGCTGCCCGTCCGTCACAACCGTCTCACCGGCGCTTACTCCCTTTTCTATGGCCAACTCATCGCCGACCTCTCTGGCGACTTTCACTAAACGGGTCTCTACCGTCATATCCTCCTTGACTATGAAGACATACTGCCCCTGCTGGCTGATTTGTACCGCGTTTACCGGCACTACAATAGCGTCCGGCTCCATTGCCAGCGTCATGGCAACGTTCAGGAACTGTCCGGGCCACAGGTACTTGTCCTTGTTGGGAAATGAGGCCTTTAACTTAATCATACCCGTTTGCGTGTTGACCGCGTTATCGATAAACGTCAGTACACCCTCGCGCGCGTCTGTGGCGAAGCCCGGTGGATAGGCGGATACCTTTAACTTCTCTTTTTCGCTATATTTCTTGATGAGCGGCAGGTCTTTCTCTGGCACCGAGAATGTTACGTATATGGGCATAATCTGATTAAGCACTATGAGCTTTGTGTCGTTTGTCTTGATATTTGCGCCCTCGTCAACCTGATACGCGCCGGTGCGTCCCTCAATGGTGGCGGAGATGTAGCAGTATTGGAGTTTGATTTTTGCATTGGCAAGCTGTGCCTTGTCGTTTTTCACCTTTTCAGCCTGAGTGGCGGCCTGTGTCTGATTTTGCTCCGCGGTATTTTTATCTACGGCGCCCTTTTCGACGAGGTAGGTGTATCTTGCGGCCTGTGCCACGTAAAACTCCAGCTGTTTAACGTCCTGTAGCAGCGTTGCCTCGTACTGTCTTACTGACTCTATAAATGGGGCGGGGTCTATGGTAAAGAGCATCTGGCCTTTCTTTACGTCTTCGCCCTCTTTAAAATGGACCTTTTTCAGTGTGCCGTCCACCTGAGACAGTACTGTTACCGTCAGATACGGCTCAACATTGCCAATGGCCTTGACTTCTATGGGAACTGTTTTTTTCTCTGCGATTGCCGTTAAGACCGGGACGACCGGGGCCTTGGCCTCAGGTGGCTTGGCGCAGCCTGCTGCTGTAATTGCTGTTAAAAGTATCAAAAAAATTACATGTCTTTTCATTATCTGCTCCCCATTGCCAATGTGATTGCCGCCTGGGCTATTTTGTAATTATAGAGGGCGTTTATATATGTCAGTTTTGCGGATTTATACTGCACTACCGCGTCCGTATAGTCAACCGGGCTGGCAAGCCCTGCCTCGTATTTAAACGTTACTACATCCATGTTCTCAGTTGCGTACTTTACCTGCAGCTCCGCGGCCGGGATCATATCTCCGGCGAGTTTCAGGTTCAGGAAAGACTGCTTAATGCCGCTGTGAACAGAGAGTTTCAGGGCTTGAATCTTCGCCTCTGCGGCATCCCTGGCGGCCTTAGCCTCGGCCACCTTGTACTTTGTATTAAACCCCGAAAAGATGTTCCACTTCATTACCACACCGGCCATCCAGCCGTTGTCAAGGGGAAAGCGCCCGTCGTCGAAATTATACGAGGCCGTGCCGCTTATGGTTGGAAAGTAGTCCTTCTTTGCGTACTCGATGTTTTTCTGTGCCGCGTCTCTTGCCGCTGTCAACGCCTGTAAATCGGGTCTGTTGTTATAGGCGGTGTCAAGGGCCTCCTCAAAGTTGACGCTGAACTGTTTTGGGCTCATGTCTTCGTCGATTTTAAACTCCGCATTATAAATAATCCCCATCGTTGTGGTAAGGTTATCCCAGGCAATAGCAAGGGCGTTTTCAGAGTTCATAAGGGAAATCTTTGCGCCGCTCAGGTTGACTTCGGCCTGGGTTACGTAATAGAGGGCCTGGGTGCCGGCCTTAAAGAAGTCCTTTGCCTGGTTGAGTTGCTGTTCATATTTTTTAACCGATTCGGCATTTACGTCCCGCGTCCTTTTGGCCGTTACGACGCCGTAGTAGGAGCCTTTGACGTTGAAGGCTGTCGAGTTTGCCTGCGCATCGTAGGTCTTCTTAGAAGACATGAGGTAGTAGTTTTTCATTCTGACGTTTGTAATGGTCTTGCCGAAATCGAATATCATCAGATTAAGCTGGGCGCTTGCGTTATAATCGTCCTTATTAGTTATCGACGTAGGGGGAGGGTTCAAGCCGGTGTGGTATTTGTTGACGATTTGATTTCGCGTATAGCCGCCCTGTAAATCCAGGGTTGGATAAAAGCCGGATTGGGCCTGCCCGACCTGGGCCTCGCCCTGATTGATTTGATACAGATAATACATCAGATTGGGCTGCTGCTTCAGGGCGATTTCTATACACCTGTCAAGGGTCAGAAATTCCCCTGCGATTATAATCTCATCCTCTGCCGAGGCCGCCATGGCACCGGACAACACCGATATTAACACAGCAAGCACCACAGGCAACAAACGTATATCCCTGACAGCCACTTTCACAACCCTTTTCATCCTTTCGTTATAACTCCTATAATCCTCTGCAGTCATTAACATATCAGGACGAATGATATACCATTTATATATCAATTGTCAAATCTATTAGATTTATACTTGTGGCAATACGAATTACGAATGTAACAGGAGTTCCCCCGAAAAAAAATAGGCAAGCCAAGCGAAGCAAATGAAAAACAAGGGAAAAACGGAAATGGGAAGTGGCTGGGCAAAAATTCAGGCAAAA
>PEAC01000119.1 GCA_002753305.1 Nitrospirae bacterium MYbin6 | reverse complement strand
CCAGGGCCGTTATAATTACCACAATAAAGGCAAGAAATATCTTATTTCTCATCGGGCACTCCGGTAAATACGTAACCCACGCCGTACACCGTCCTGATGAATTCGGGGCGGCTTGAGTTCTTTTCAATCTTGCGGCGCAGGTTCTTAATATGCGCATCGATTGTCCTGTCTATGCCGTCAAAGTCATAACCCTGTGTTATATCTATGAGTTGTTCCCTGTTCAGAGGCCGGCCGATGTTTGACGTGAAGGCCATCAGGAGTTTAAACTCCATCGGCGTAAGCACAAGCGGCCTTTGCTCCAGGACGGCCTCGCGTTTTTGCTTGTCTATCAGCAGTCTTCCCTCGTTAAAACTCAACACTGCGGAGTTGTCAAGCAGAGTCTTCCGAAGGCGTGCCCTGACGCGCGCGACCAGTTCTTTCGGGCTGAAGGGTTTTACAATGTAATCGTCCGCGCCGGCCGTGAATCCGTTTAGTTTATCTGCCTCACGGCTTTTGGCCGTCAGCATGATTATCGGCATATCGGAGCTTTCACGTATAGCCGCGCAGATGTCCTCACCATCCATATCGGGTAGCATCAGGTCAAGGATGACAAGGTCAGGCTGGTTCGTTAGTTTCCTCAACCCATCCTCACCGGTCTGCGCTGTGTCTACAGTAAATCCATCTTTCTCTAAATACGCGGTTATGATATCCGAGATCTTCTTTTCGTCCTCAATTATCAGAATCCTTGCAACATTCACCGCAGTTAACCCCCTTTCTGTGAAATGTATATCAACTTTTGGATAGGCTCTCTGTTTATTATTTAGTAATATTATTAAAACAATGTGAAGAAATTATGAAGCCTGCTAAACATGACACTTCCTCCTTTACTATACTAACTGATTTTAGGAAATGTTCTTTTCCGTCTGAACTAAAACAAGAAGAAATTCAAGCGCATTAGGGGCTATAAAGATATTCCGAAACTACTTGCTGCTTTGCAGCAAAAAACACTTGACAAAAAGGAGGCTGTTGCTTAGAATATGGTTAGTAGAGGCGGTACTACTTCAACGGAATTCGGGACACCCTCGGCTAGGCCATAACATAGTGTGCCCAAATTAATCAAAAAATATAGGAGGATGTTATATGAAAAAAGTATTAGTTATAATGGCTATGGTGTTTTCGTTAAGCGTCTTGTGTTCAGCAGCTTATTGTGGAGAATCACCGGAGGAGATGGAAAATAAATATAGACAGGAAAAAGAACAACGAAAACTTGAAAAAAAGAATGCAAAAATAGCTGCTGAACAGAAAATGTGTCCCGCATGTGTTAAGACTTTACAACAAGAGTATGATGCACCGGACTATAACGAGTGCGCCCTTATAAATATATTCAAGTGCTACATTGCTAACCGTTGTACCCATGGCGAGATTGGTACCACTGACGAAATACTGCAGGAATATAAGAGAATTGTGAACGAGGAAATGGATGCAATTAAGCGAGCTGGTGGTAACTGCAAATAAGCCACAACCGGCACAGTTATCGGAGGCTTTTATTGTGTAAGGGCTGTAATCGAGACTGTACAACAAACTGTGTCAATCTTGGAAAGCGAAAGGAAGAGGGAGTACTGATCGATGAGTAGGTATTAGCTGATGACTAACATCAGAGCAAGGCACATGAAAGGCTTAGATAATGGACGGTATTATGAATTAAATATTGCATAATGAACAATTAGTTAAGTTATAATAATCTGATGATAGCAGAGACAGAAACACTTCCTGAAGACGTAGCAGTTCTGAAGGAAACAATAAAGGAACACAAGGTTTATGGTAGGACAGGCCACTCTATAAAACTTATGGCACTTACACCCACTCATTCCGGTTTCACTTTACCAAGTTTCAGTATCTTCCCTCTCCTGTTCACCACATCCCTTAGTTTTGCAGAGTTAGAATGATAGTATTTTTGGGTTGTCCTGATATCGCTATGCCCCACAAGTTCCTTATTTTTTCTGCAATATTTAACTGCTCAGAAGTGTTAGCATCGGCTACTTCCCCAAACCTGGGGCCACATGGTGGGAGCTGGAATGATTCCCTGCATTAACCTCTACTGTCAGAGATAACCGCATGTGTCTACACTTACATCATGACTTTTGTTCAATTCTCCTTTGTTTTGCCCTTCTCCCATTGGGTGAGTACTCTTTCTTCTCTTTTTTGCCATAAGTTCTTGTCTTATATATTATTTTTTCCCTTTATCAGATCTATATTCCTTTGTCGACGATTTCAGGTGCTTTAAGATCTTTGAACAAATCTCAGAATATATACGCTCCGGTGATAAGTACGATAAATTTATAGCTTCAACTATCGAGTACCTTTGTGATGAGTTGGGGATCGACCACCCGGAGTGGACATATACAATAGGCAGATTAGACGCCCCATGGTTTTGCTCAGGACTGCTGTCCATGGTTGCGGGGGTTGATTTACTAATCATCCTTGTTTAAAGTGAAGCGCTGCAGAGAAGGAGATATGAGACAACGGTAGGTGGTAGCAGCAGAAGTACAAGGGGGCGCACCTTGCCGACACACAGGATACAAAAGAAGAGCGCAACATTGGCGAACTTTGGGCGGCCAGGAGCAAAGGGAAAGGCCTGTTTCTCATGGCTGAGAAAAAGAATGCCAGCGGCCATACCCTCAATGAGCAAATCGCGAAGTGTTGACATTAAATGAAAACGTTTGTATAATATTATCATTATGGCAATCCCAAAATATTACCAATTAATGCTTCCTTTTTTGAAAGCTATAAAAGATGGTCAGCTATATCGTATAAAGGATGTGGTAGATAAACTTGCCAGTGTGTTAAATATAACAGATGAGGAACGAAAAGAATTGCTTCCAAGTGGGCAAATGGGCCTCTTCGATAATAGGGTGGGATGGGCAGGAACCTATTTAAAGAAGGCTATGATAGTTGAGAGTCCACAAAGGGGAAGTTATAAAATAACACAGAGAGGGAAGGATGTTCTAAATCAAAATCTCCCTGATATTACCACAAAGTATTTATCACAGTTTGCAGAATTCATGATTTTTCTAAAACCATCAAGCAAGAGTGATGTATTAATAAAAGATCAAATGCCCAAAAATGAACCTGAAAATACGCCTGTAGAACTTCTTGAAAACGCATATAAGACAATTACAGACACACTGGCAGGGGAATTAATTGAAACGATAAAGAGTTGTCCCCCTGAGTTTTTTGAACGTTTAGTTATTGATTTGCTGCTAAAAATGGGATATGGTGGTTCGAGAAGAGATGCCGGCCAGGTTAAAGGGAAGGTGGGGGATGGAGGTATTGACGGCATTATAAAGGAAGACAAGTTAGGATTAGATGTTATCTATGTTCAGGCAAAAAGATGGGACGGACAAGTGCCTGCAAGTGCGGTTAGAGATTTTCTTGGTGCATTGACAATCAAAAAGGCAAAAAAAGGGGTATTTATAACAACATCAACATTCCCCAAAAATGCACACAGCGATATTGCTGGCTTAGAGAACAAGGTAGTTCTTATTGATGGGGACATGCTGGCAGAATTAATGATAGAGCATAACATTGGCGTATCCATTCAATCAGTTTACGAAATAAAGAAAATTGAGACTGATTATTTTTCCGAAGATTAGTACAAAATAGGAATTTGAATGCTAATGATTTTAAAATCTACCTGCGAAAGCAGGAATGACGGTATTATGATGAATTGGACTCTGTGCCTGGCATCCCCTCAATTATTTTCATTATCTCATCGACAATCAGACGTTCCTCCGGCTTAAGCCGTTCGATGATATTATCGTCCTTAGTTTCGTAATATCTTACGATAATATCAAATGGCCGTAATAATTCATACAATTCTTCCTCACCGGCCTTTTTTATCTCGTCTAACGATTGTCTTAAGAAATCATATTTATTTCTTTTTGTTATTTCTGTGAATGAATATACAAAGAATTCTTGCATTTTATCTTTTAAAGTATAAATAGCCAATACCTCAAGCATCTTTTGTAAAGCACCAATGGCATTTGCGGTATTCCCTTTGATTCCCTCTTGGATAAATGTTATATTGAATAATATAAAAAGATTATTCAATGTGTATTGCATGTCAGGTTTAATCTGTATAGATTTGAGATATTCGACAAAGGCTTTTTCGTATTGTTCCATTATAGAATAAGTAACACCAAGGTCATTCCACGTTCTATTATTATCAGAATTAATTTCTAATTCCTTTTCTAATAATACAACAGCAGCTTCATAGTTTTCCTTTTGATACGCTACATGAGCTTCCTCTTGGCCTTTAAATTCAGGCAGAGCTTCTTTAAAATAGTAGAGCTTATCTATGCACCTATTAAACTCACATTCATCGGAGATACCGCGTTCTGAAATATCTTTTAGTGTGTTATCCAGATGCGTTTGCAGCTCTTCCTTCGAGAACCATATTTCGTAAAATTTGACTATTAAACGCAGGCGTCGTCTTCCGGCGTCTACTCTCATTTGACGCCATAAGCTGAACAGCCTTTCGTTGATGTCGTAAAAGACTATCCTTTTTCTTTTCGGCGTCACATTTATTACATAGCCGCTTTTCTCCAGCCTCGTAAGCTGTGAGTTTACCGTGTTGACTGGCAGGTGTGCCGCTGCGGCTATCTCTGTTGGCGTTAACAATGTCTCCGCCCTAGCCATGATGTCTATGATTTCATTTTGCTGGTTTGGCAGGTCGCGCATCCTTTCCCTGAAATATGACGATAGCTTGTCAAGAAGCGTTATCAGCATGTCTTCGGCAGAGGCCGCGTTCCCTTCGTCTATGATTTTAATTAGCGTCAGGATTAATCGCGGATTGCCTCCGGTGAGTTCGTGAATCGCCTTTATTTTGGAGTCAGCGTTTTTAAGTTTTTTATTCAGTTCGTCATTCCCTTCTACCGACGCGAAACGGCTTAACAGTTCTTTTGTTTCTTTGTACGAGAAATCCCTCAGCCTGATTGTCTCAAAAAAGTTATAAAACGGTTTATCGTAATTGATTATAGCGTCGAAAAGGGTCGGCGCTGTCCCTATTATTAATACCGCGTCTGTTGTCATCAGGACATCTCTCAGTGCTGATTGGTCATCTGTCGTAAATTTTTCAATTATGTCGTTAAAGTTGTCTATGAACAAGAGCAGGATTTTCCCGGTTTTTTCTTTAAACGTTTTCAAAAAGGAAACTGCTGCCGCCCTTTCCTTATCCGTTATACGGGTTGGATTTGCAAGTTCCCTTGGGACAGAGATTGACGCCCCACCAGGTGAGCCTTGCAAATAGCGCAATATAAGCAGAACAAACCTTGTGATGTCGCTTACATATTCCTCCTCAGAAAATAAGACTGGCATAAACAATTCCTTAAAACCGGCAATCTTTTCATTTATCTTACTATCACCGGTTATGGAGCGGTAAATAATGTTAAGAATATGCGTCTTGCCGATCCCTTTAGGCCCTATAAGTATGGGATTTGAGATACTTCTGCCGCTTGATGCGTTTTTTAATATACTCTCAATGCGCGAAATCTCCCTATCCCTGCCCATAGAAATAGAAATTAGTACATCTGAAGCCATTAATCCGGGCGTGTATTCATATAATCGATTCATGATACTCCCCTATAACGCTGTAATATTTTATCCACCATTTGCGTGATACTTCCGTTAATAAACGATAACTGTCGTTTTGTCGTTCATATACAACGTAAAAATCTTTCTCTATGTCGGACATAGTATCCTCAAAAGATGCCCCTAAGGTCTTTCTCAGATTTATCAAGTTGTATAAAATGGAAAGCTCACGCTTTGAAATAACGCCTTTCCTTGCTATTTCGATAACTATTCTCTTCGAAATTCTCATTTTGTCCTGAGTGTAACAGTTGGATATTTCAAAGTATTTTTTAAAGCATGCGACGCTTGCAGAGCCAATAGGTTTCGCAATTTTAGCATACTTGCCCCTTACACCGCGCGATGGTCCCTTTTTTGCGTTGATACATTTAATCATAACTTAACACCCCCGGTAAAGACTGCCGCCACATACATGACGGCTGCGTTATACTACATATATGAAGTACAACTTGTATGTTGTACGACAATATGGTTGTACGACAACATTGTTGTACAACAGATTTATTGTACAACGCCGGAATGTCCTTGTCAAGCACTATTTTTACTTCTCAGTGTTCGTTAGGATGTTTTCCGCTGCGATGTCTTGCCATAACGATTCACATCTTTGGCCACATTTTGGTAGTGCAACATTTCCATCTCGACAACCTATCTATTTCTTTAAGTCCAGGACGCTCTTCATCGTTTCGTATGCGGTTTGCGCCGTTTTTATGCTTGCCTTAAACGCATTCTCTGAGACCGCCATCCCCGTTAACTGCTCAGCCAGGTCTACGTTGCTTGTCTCCAGCGTGCCGGTTATTATGCCCCCTGTGGCCGGTACTGCCGTCAGCGCGTCTGCCGAGGATGCCGTCTGTGTATAGAGATTATTGCCGACGCTTGCAAGGCCCCCAGGGTTGTTGAACTTCGCCTCCGCTATCTGCCCTATGGCCTTCATCTGGCCATCTTCTAATACTACACTCAGCGTGCCGTCTCCTGATACCCTAACATTACTGCCCTGTGCCCCGCCACCTATGTTTAAACTGCCTAACACGCCGTTTGTGTAACCCTGTAGACGATTCCCAGTGGCCGTAGCTATGTAGCCCTCTTTGTCAACCTGAAAATTCCCCGCCCGTGTATAAAACGCCGCCCCCTGCTGGTTCTTAACTATGAAATATCCATTACCCGTCAGGGCCAGGTCAAGTGAGCCGCCAGTACCAAACAGCGCGCCGCCGGTTGAGTCTCTACTTATCCCGGTAAGCTGCGTACCGCCGCCCGCGGACTGAGACGCACCTGATGTTATTCCATTAATTACGTCCCCAAATGTGGCCTTGCTGCCCTGAAAGGCCGTCGTGTTTATGTTCGCAATGTTGTTTGCCTCGATTCTTAAGGCATTTTCGTTGGCACTCATTGAGCTTAACGCCGTATATAGGGCTGATATCATTGCCTTTTACCTCCTTTCAACGTCCTTGTTAATATCGTGACGGATGGTATTGTTTATTATACATGTAAATGTGTAGTTTTATAAAGAGATGTACGGCAAAGGCCGCTGCGCAAACCTGACCGTAAATACGCTCCCATTCCCCACTTCGCTCTCTACCGTTATCGTCCCGTTTAACGCTCCGGTTAACTCCTTCACGATTGACAGCCCTACGCCCATGCCAGAGGCCGCACCTTTTTTGTAGAACCGCCCGAATATCAATCCCTGCTCCCCTGCCGCTATCCCGCAGCCCGTGTCTTTTACCGAAACCCTAAACCCACCGCCGTCCGGTGCGCCCGATATGATTATTCCGCCCGTTGCCGTGAACTTTACGGCATTTGATATCAGATTTATCAGAATAGTCGACAGCTTCTCCCTGTCGCTTGTTACGTTTAGCGTCTCTGGTACGTCTACGGTGATTGACAGGCCCTTTTGCGCCGCTGCCTGTATGAACGGCTCCGCCAGCGATGTGATAAACTCACTCAGCTCTATGCCCTCATAGCTGCATTTTCTCAGGACATTCTCCTCGGCCTTTACCAAATCCTCTATCCCCGCAACAAGCCCCGTAAGCCTGTCTATCCCCTGGTTGACGTTCTTTAGCGCGTCAACCGGACTATTGACAACACCGTCAAGGACGGCCTCGACGTTTGCCTTCATTATCGTCAGCGGTGTACGCAGCTCATGGGTGATGTTGGCCATTACGTGCTTTCTCAACAGATCTTCACGCTCTAAGGCGGCGGCCATTTGATTGAACGATGCGGCAAGTGCGCCGACCTCGTCGCCTGAAGTTACGGCGCACCGGACATTTAAGCTGCCTTTTGCAATCTTGTCTGAGGCCTCCCTGAGCCGTTTGAGCGGATTTATCAGCAGCCTCGTAAATAGCATTGCCAGCACCACCGCACCACCGCCGGCTACCGCTAACGATACGAGCATAAAATAGGCGCCATGCTTTTTAAACAGCACCTCCTTTATCGCTACATACCCCTCTGCCGGGCGCATCTTTACCATACCGAAACTTATGCCCCCCGCTCTAAGCGGATATGACACGTATTTGCCTGTTGCCTTGTTATGCTCCAGCATGTCCGCCATCCTGTGTCTCATCGTGTGTGGCAGTGCGCCGTAGACCTTCTCTGAATCCATGATTACACCCCCAGCCGTGTCAAGCACCTCTACGTCAAACCCCAGCATGGTTGCCCAGTGTACGGCCTCGAACAGGACATCGTTGTCCCATTTGCCATCTTTATGGCTCTCTTCAAGGGATGCCACTACCCAGTAGATGTGCCTGTCTTGCATTGAGCGCACATAGTCCGTGAAATCCGCCGTCATCAGCCACTTAAATATATAGCCGGAGACCAGGGCCGTCAGGATTACCGCGATAAAGGCAAGAAAGATCTTATTTCTCAATCTTATTTTTCATCCTGTGTGCCGATAAAGACATAACCCACGCCGTACACCGTCCTGATGAATTCGGGGCTTGTTGCGGGGATAGAGGATTTGGTAAAGGCCGAGGAGAATGTCCTGAGAAAATGCAGCTATGAGGGCATAGAG
>PEAC01000118.1:1346-8637 GCA_002753305.1 Nitrospirae bacterium MYbin6 | reverse complement strand
AGCTGTTACGCATTGCCAGCCGCTGTCTCTTTCGCCTTTTCCACATAGGGCATTTCTACTTTGGCTTGACAAATTAATGGATAAATATTGACTTTTATGATTCCCATTGTGTTTAATATACTAATTTGATAAATAGTATACGTAGGTGGATATTATAAGAGCATAATTTTAAGTAGAGGGGTTAAGATGAAAAAAACAGCATTGATAGTACTGTTAGCGTTATTTGTGTTTAACACCGGCATATTAATGGCGGCAGAGGGTAATCTTGACGAAGGGATAGCAGAGCTTAAGGAGGAGAACTACGAGGAGGCCATAATATTTTTCAAAAAGGCAAAGGCGGCCCAGCCCGGCTCCTCGGCAATTTCCTACTACTTAGGCATTGCACTGAAGAAAACCGGAGATTTAAAAGGCGCTGAGGAGAATTTTATCGAGGCTTTAGGCGTAGTGCCGCCCGTGGAGGAGGCATATACGGACCTGATAGAGGTCTACTACAGCCAGGACAAACTAAAAGAGGCAAAGGAGTGGATAGCAAAGGCCGAGGCCGCTAAGGTGAGGCCAGCCAACGTGGCCTTCCTGAAGGGTTTAGTCTTGTTGAAAGAAGATGACAACGCCGCCGCCATAGATGCCTTTAACAAGGCAAAGGAACTTGACCCTTCGTTGACTCAGGCGGCTAACTACCAGCTTGCGGCCGCGTATAACAAGGAGAAGAAATTTACCGAGGCAAAAACGGCCCTTGAGGCCGTCATACAGGCCGACCCTTCGTCGGACATGGCCTCTTTCGCCAGGGAATACCAAAAGGCCGTCGAGGACAATATCGCCTCACATAAGGAATGGCGCTTTACCATCGGTATAGCCTACAGATACGACGACAATGTCCTGTTGAAACCCGAAGATGCAATCCCGGGGGTCGAGATCTCAGGCCAACGAGACAACGCCATACTAAATACGCTGAGAATAGATTTTCTACCTAACCTGGGCAGCAAGTGGTTTCTCAACATGCAGTACAATCTCGTAAGCAACTACTATTTTAAAAACGAAAGCCATAATCTCTTCATCCAGTCCCTAACGGTAAACCCGGGATATAACTTTAAGGACGGCGCTGTATATCTGCCGGTAACCTACAACTATGCCCTCTTAAAAGGAAGGAACTACATGGGGCTTTTGTCCGTAAAACCTACGGTTAACTGGATGTTCGTAAAAGACCACATCGGGCAGGCATTCGCAGGCTATGAAAGGAGAGACATGCTTGGCACGATATACGACGACGACGAAAACAGGACCGGCAACAGGTACCTGACCGGCTTGGGATATATATATGTGTTTTCTCAGGGCAAGGGTATGCTAAACGCCAGATATGAGTATTCCCAGGACCTTACTGATGGACAAAACTGGTCAAACGCAGGCAACAAGCTAACCGCAGGGGCAACGATTCCCTTTGTTAAGGGCCTGTTTGGCGTATTAAACTTCGAGGCCTTTTTCCAGAGATATAAAAACGACAACACATTCTTCGGTTACAAAAGAAAAGATGACACATACACCGGCACTGCCAGTGTCGTATGGCAGGCGACGAACTTCATGGACGTAAGCGTGCAGTATTCGCACACAACGGCAAACTCGAATATCTACCTGTACCAATATAACCGTAACATGTACACAACGGGCGTAGAGTTTAAGTTTTAGAGGAATGAACCAATTGCAAAATACTGGAGTTCTCTGCACCTACAACATTCTGGATTCCCGTTTTCACGGGAATGACAGACAGGGAAAGACGGCATTCTATTGTCACTCCCGCATCCGAGCGGGTTGTCATTCCCGTGAAAACGGGAATCCAGTCTTTAAGGACGACCATAAAATAGGCATATTAAATAGTTTTACAACAAGTTCTAATTATAATAAACTAACAGGAGGAATGGTTTTATGATGAGACAAAGGGCAGGTATATTACTTTATATAACATTAGTGCTGCTGGTGCTGTTGACGGCATCAGCGGTGGTTTGTGCCGAGACCGAAATCGGCAAGGTAACATTCGCAGAGGGCAGGGTTGACGTCCTCAGAGGCGGCAATCTCCCGTCAAAACCCCTGCAAGTCAACGACCCGATATTTGAAAAGGACACTGTCAGGACAAAGAGCATGTCAAAGGCAGAAATCACGTTCAAAGACGGCAACGTGCTGAGGCTCGCACAGAGCACCCGCATAGACATAAGCGAATATATATCGAATAACGATCAAAATAAAAGCACGGTTAAACTTCCCCGCGGACATGTGCGCGCAATTGTCGACAAAAGCATTGCAAGGCGCATAGCGGACTCACCATCAATAAATCGCTTCGAGGTTCATACCCCAAACGTAGTAGCGGGTGTGCGAGGCTCCGACGGCGATCTGATGTTCGACCCGATAACCGGAGATACGATTATCACAATCAGAGAAGGCATCTTTTATGTGTTTAATTTACTGTTCCCTGATAAGCTAATCGACATTGGTACCGGCAATACGGTGACAGTACCGCAAAATGCGCCTCCGGGGCAGCCCAGGCCGGTAACTAACGCCGAGTCAATGAAAAACGAAAAATCGACCGACCCAGGTAAAAAGGACACCAGCCAGTCGGACTCAAAGGGGTCAACCGCATCCTCATCCAGTGTGTCTTCACTGTCCACAGCTGCAGACAGCACAGCTAAAAACATAAGCAACGCCTCGGCTGCCATCTCAGCCGACACGAACGTCTACCAGCCGCCGATTACACAGTACGTAACGGCAACACCATCTCCGGCACCAACACCGACACCGGCACCGGCGGCGACACCCGCACCGACGGCATCACCTGCAAAGACCTACAATTTTGGCGGTACGATTACCGATTCTACATTCGGAAAATATGATGGATCCACTAATACTTTTTCAAAGGGTGGTTCGATTACCGGCAGCATGGCGGCCGGCACTTATTCAGGTGCATATACTCCGTTTAGTTTCACCGCATCAGGGGCATTCAGCCAACCGGATGGTTATCCACTCTGGGCATATGCACTCAGCACTTCTTCGACAAATTCTTATATAACCATGAGCGGCGTCGCTGGAGGAGCATCTGGCTCAGGCGCTTTCGTTGGCACATATAAGAATTCTTATGACAATACGGAAGGTTTTGTCGTGTCTTATGGAGACTACTTAACAGCCACAGGTTTTGGTGGCAGCGCTGGCGCGTGGAATATGACAGGACAACTTGTGACTGTTCCTATAAATCCCATCCATGGCAATTACGGCTATGGGGGCTACTATTATGGATTTAACAACATAACCAGCCAAACGGACAGGGTTGACTATAGTAACGATAAATATTTCAAGATATCATCCTGGGGCAGCAACGGCGCAGTGTATGGAACTAGCTACGGCGTAACGGCAGTAGATAATGTTCCATATATATCCGTAGGAACCGCGATTGGCTACTACAATAACAATGTGTTGCAGCTTACGGATATCTACAAGTACATGGCGGCCTCACAGTATCTCTACCTTGCCTGCGGCAATGAAACCGGGGTGTCGGGCTGTTCAACAACCACACCGGTTGCTTCGCTGGCGTATCTGAACATGCCGTCTGTTGAGATAGGGCGCACGAATCTCTCAGGCGCGTTGATAAGCGGCGCGGACTATGTCAGCCTGAACATGAGCAATGTCGTGTTCTTCGCGCCATCGACGGGCCAGAAACCATCCATATTCGCCATAGGAAGCATCACGGGAAGTTACAGCCCGGGGACAAGCCTGACATCGGCGGTCCTCTTGTCTCAAGCAGGCCAGATATATCTATCTGACTACTCAAAGGCCGGGCTGAACATGTATTTTAATTTCGGCATGTGGAGCGCCGGTAAATGGAACGCTACAATAGGGCCGTCTTTTACGTCCGGGGCCGTATCAGGGGGAACCCTGACTGGCAGTTCGTGGAGCGGTTCAGTTATATTAAACGGATGGGCCGGCGGAACCTTAGCGGCCTGAATACGGGGACAATCATTGGTAACGGCATAGGGATTGTCAGATGAGATTTAACTCAAGCGTGAAGATAGTTTTTTTATTGCTGTGTGTGGTACTGCTTCTTCCAGCGCCGTTAAAGGCAGAGGCGCTAAAGATTGGAGTCTTTGACCTGCAGCGGATTATGAACGAATCCAAAACTGTCAACACATACAGGCAGCGTTATCAAAACACGCTTGAG
This sequence comes from Nitrospirae bacterium MYbin6, assembly GCA_002753305.1. Classification (GTDB taxonomy): domain Bacteria; phylum Nitrospirota; class Thermodesulfovibrionia; order Thermodesulfovibrionales; family Magnetobacteriaceae; genus Magnetominusculus. Next base: position 4,442 of record PEAC01000118.1, on the reverse strand, counting down.
TTGAAGAGAAAGCCACTTGAACAGACAGAAGAGGAATTAAAACAACTCCGGGAGAAAATTGACAAGGGTGAAATAAAGCCAGACCAGCGTATGGCAACTGAGGAGGAATTCTCACAAAAAGTCCGCACCGCAAAGCGCCTGAAAGAAGACCTCGACGCCGAAGTCATGCAAATGGACAGGTGGTTGAAGGCCCAGGTCTATAAGGATGTAAGCGAAATCCTGGAGGAGCTGAATAAAAAAGACGAGTACTCAATTATCTTTGAGAGAAACATGGTTGCTTACTACAAAAACACTGTGGACATCACAAGCAAAGTAATTGAGCTGTATAATAAGAAGAAGTAGTGCCATTTGCAAAATGAATAGAGAAGTGGATTCCCGCTTTCGCGGGAATGACAGACAAGAGATAACCACCATTCCTGTCATTCCTGCGAAAGCAGGAATCCAGAATGTTGTGTCTTTAGTGCTGGCCGTGGATTAAGCTCGGCAGGCAGCGCACACAGGTAACCTTTTTCTCTCCTTCGTGGTAGCACTCAAAGAATACCCTGTTCTTGTCGGTCGAGCCGCAAACAAAACATTTTAATTCCATCTTCTTTCCTCCTGAGGTTTATTGCGTTTCAGTGGCGTTAATCTCATCGACAATCTTCTGAGGGTCCAGGTTATGCATCATAGACCCGAAGGCGATAGTCTCCATATTGATGCCCGGGCAGGTGAAGCAGCCACCGCCAAAATACTTCTCTATGATGGCCTTAGCCCCCGGATGCTCCTTTATCGCCGCACCTATTACCGAATCCTTTGTTATTTTTGCCATACTGCTTCCCTCCAATTTGATATTTAATGATATAATCGTATAATTTGCCAAGCCATGTATATGATATATATCAGATTGTTAAATAATCAGATTGTTAAACTAATGGAAACAGTGCCCTCAAATTCTGAATAGGGGGCCAACCATCAGGGTTTTGACAGTTTAGAGAAAACCTCGGCGTATAGCACCTCGGCAAGTAGCTTATAGCCCTTTGTTGAAAGATGAAGGCCGTCGTTAGAATACTCAAGGGCAAGGCGGGCAACCGGATTCTCACACGAGGCGCTGAAATAATCGGCAATCGGGATATTAAGCCCCTTCGCGTTTTCTTTAATCATCTTATTGAGGGCTACCCTTGGCGCTATCAGAGGATCATATCCCCTTAGGGAAGGCACTGTGACGGCAACGGGAATAATCCCCGCCTCAAGTGCCGTCTTATACATATAGTAGAGGTTAGACATAATAGCGCTCAACTCCACTGACCAACCCAGGTCATTAGTGCCCCCCAGGATTATCACATAGTCCGGTTTGAGGGCCAGAACGTCTCTCTGAAAACGCCTTAGCATGTCTTCGGTTAGTTCACCGCTTACCCCTTTGACGATAAAATTGGCCTTATCACCCATCTTCTCTTTAAGGAACTCTGTATAGGGGGTCTCACGATACCACGGTTCATCCATCGTCGGCGATTGAAAGCCGACGGTCAGGCTGTCCCCAAATGCCACGATCAGTAGTTTAGGCATATTCTTCCCACCTCATAATCAATTTCACGTTATAAGACATATTAAAAACTCTACGGCAGCCTTGTCAAGCGCCGTCGAGATTAATCAAAGAGCGCCGAGATGAACTCCTCCGGTATGAAGTCCCTGCAGTCGTCGATACCTTCACCGACGCCAATCAGGCGAATCGGGATGTTTAGTTCTTTTTTTATCGCAAGGACGATACCCCCCTTGGCAGTGCCGTCCATTTTTGTGAGGGCTATGCCGGTTATGCCTACGGCCTCGTTGAACATATTGGCCTGGTTGAGGGCGTTTTGGCCGTTTGTGGCGTCAACAACGAGCAGGGTCTCGTGCGGGGCGCCGGGGATAGACTTATTTATCACCTTCTTGATTTTTTTCAACTCTTCCATCAGATGGCTCTTGTTGTGAAGCCTGCCGGCCGTGTCCACGATGACAAGATCAAGGGCCCTTGCCTTTGCGGCCTCAATTGCGTCGAAGGCAACGGCAGCGGGGTCTGATCCATGCTGGTGTTTTACTATCTGCGCACTGCTGCGTGATGCCCATATGTCAAGCTGCTCTATGGCCGCGGCCCTGAACGTATCGGCGGCGGCAAGGATGACGGAGTGCCCTTCGAGCACGGCCTTACTTGCTATCTTCCCTATTGTCGTGGTCTTTCCAACCCCGTTGACCCCGACACATAACACCACAAACGGCCTCTCCTGGTAGAGGACAAACGGTTGCGGCAGGCCCAGGATTTCCCTTGTGGCATTCTTCAGAAATTCCTTTATGTGCGCGGCGGTCTTTATGGCGCCTCTTTCGTATTGTCCTCTGAGGCCTTCGATTATCTCCGTTGTTGCCTTTACGCCAATGTCGGATGCCAGCAGCAGTTCCTCGAATTCTTCAATAGTCGATTCATCTATTGCCTTACCGGAAAATATGGTATCAACGTCCATGAGAAGCGTTTCTTTGGTCTTTTTCAGGCCATACTTAAGTTTATCGACAAATCCCATTTTATAACTCCGCGTTCAGGGCATCAAGGATGAACCCCTTCTCAATCCCTTTTGTTATTTTAACCTTGCCGATTTCGATTGGCAGGATGAACTTTATGTCCCCGGATACGGTCTTTTTGTCATAGCTCATGGCCTCGACAATCGGCTCGATTGCAATGTCCTTTGGAATGGAGATGGGCAGGGCATAGCCCTCTATGAGGGCTTTTATCTCTCTGAGCGCCAATGAGGATAATAACGACAGTGACGCGGAGATTTCTGCCTCCGCGTACATGCCATAGGCTATGGCCTCACCGTGCAGGTACTTTTTATAGTGTGTTACGGTCTCAAGGGCGTGCCCCACGGTGTGCCCGTAGTTGAGAATCTCACGCAGACCGGATTCTCTTTCGTCCTTAGAGACGACATCGGCCTTGATGCGGCATGATGTGTTAATTATGTGTCTGAGGGCATTGTGGTCTTGTGAGAGGATTTTATCACGGTTGTCCTTTAAGAACTGAAAGAGTGCTGCGTCCTCTATTATGCCGTATTTGATTATCTCTGCGATACCGGCCCTGAGTTCCCTCTCTGGCAG
>PEAC01000118.1:0-1327 GCA_002753305.1 Nitrospirae bacterium MYbin6 | reverse complement strand
TCTATGTCGATGCAGACGAGGCGTGGCTGATAAAACGTGCCAATCATGTTTTTACCAACCGGGTGGTTGACGCCGGTCTTTCCTCCTACGGAGCTGTCAACCTGGGCAAGCAGCGTTGTCGGGACTTGTATAAAGCCAATTCCGCGCATGTAGATAGAGGCGGCAAAGCCAGTTAAGTCCCCGACGACGCCTCCACCAAGGGCGACAACGGCCGATTTCCTGTCAAGTCCGGCCTTAAACATCTCACCGAGGACGATTTCTACGTGTCTTAGGTCTTTATGAGCCTCCGCGTCGGGGATAAGTATGTGGGAGACTGTGAATCCGGCCCGCTCTAAGGACTCCGTAACCTGTTGCCCGTATAGTGGGAAGACGGTCGTGTTGGAAACAAGTGCGATTTTTTTGCTGAATCCCAATGGTGCCAGCCTCTTACCCAGAGATTTAATGGCGCCGCTTTCTATATGGATTTCATAGCTTCTCTGGCCTAAGTTTACGCTCAGGTTATCCACTTCGGTCAGCTCAACAGCCTTGCGGATTGGATGATTTCCTCCGCTATGATAATCGGCGTCTTCTCGTCGGTATCTATGACAATGTCGGCATTTTGATAGAATGGCCTCCTGAATGCAAGGAGCTCTTTGATTCTGGCCAGGGGGTCTTCGACATCAAGCAGCGGCCTGTCCTTTGCGCCTGTGAGGCGCGCGTATATGATTTCAGGGGCAGCCAATAGGTTTACGACGATGCCGTTTCCTCGAAGGAGTTCGATGTTTTTCTCTCTTAAGACTATCCCACCACCGGTAGATATGACCAGGTTAGATAGTGTGGAGAGCTTTGCCGCCATTTCGGTCTCCATATCCCTGAATTTGGCCTCGCCCATAGACGCAAATATCTCAGTGATTTTCATGCCACTGTCTTTCTCTATCTCCGAGTCAATGTCAACCAGGTTTCTGCCAAGGGATTTCGCCAGGACTTTCCCGATTGTTGTCTTGCCTGCTCCCATGAAACCGGTCAGGACTATGTTTTTCAATTTGTGGCCACCTGTGTGTTTATATCTCCGATAAATATTTCATGTAATTATAATAGTTGGCCCTGGTTTCGTCAATGGCGTCACCGCCGAATTTGGATAAAAATGCGTCAACAAGGACAACTGCCACCATGGCCTCGGCTATAACGGCACACGAAGGGACGGCGCATGTGTCGGAGCGCTCATAGGCGGCCTCAATTGGTGTTTTCGTCAGTAAATCAACTGACTTCAGGGGTTTTCTAAGGGTTGGGATTGGTTTCATCGCGGCACGCAATATTATTGGCATCCCGTTACTCATGCCGCCCTCTA
>PEAC01000117.1 GCA_002753305.1 Nitrospirae bacterium MYbin6 | reverse complement strand
GGCCTGCTATGGGTCTTAGTGACACCAAGGTCTGAGAGAAGAAGAGCTACAGGTTTTGATTTCATAGAAGAGCCCCTATCGGCATGGAGGGTTAGGCTGTCCTTTTTGATGTTCTGTTTTTGGCATGTTTCTTCGATGAGCTTCACGGCCAGTGTTGAGGGTGCTATCTCAGGGGTATGCAAACGGTATGCAAATCTGCATTTAATTACGACTTGTTACGACTTAATACGACTTGGTACGACTTTGGGAATTGAGGCTACATGCTGGTTTATAAGTGCCCCCTGCAAGATTCGAACTTGCGGCCCCAGGATTAGGAATCCTGTGCTCTATCCTACTGAGCTAAGGGGGCTTGTACTGTTGATTTTACTATATCCTTATGATTTATTCAACTGCTTTTCTAATCTTTCCCTGATTATTTTGTCTATGCCTTCCTTAAAATTGCCCTTGCCGGGGCACCGTCACAGCCCCGCAACCTCAGCGGCAGGCATATAAGTTCATACACACCGGCCTCTGCCTGGGATAAATCAAGTCCCTCAATTATCCATATCCCTGCCTCTAACAGTGCGAGGTGTATCTGCCTGCCATCGGCCTGAAAGCCCCCGACTGACATGTAATCCACCCCCACCATCAGCACACCGCATTGTGCAATGTGCTTTGCTGCCTCAATGCTGATATACACGAAGTCCCTGGCGAATTCATCAGTCTTATATCGAGTCCGTGAGTTTTGCGTCTTAAACAGGATTCTTTCGCCTCTGCTTAGCCCGTAGTCCTTCAGTTCCGATACCTTTATCGATTCCAGATCTTTTATCTCTATTACGCGTGCCCTGCCCACTGTGGTGTTCAGCGGCATTTCGTCTATGGATTTACCGTCTCTTATCCAGTGTAATGGGGCATCCATGTGTGTCCCCGTGTGTGAAGTCATTGTAATGAGTGACACATTTAAGTCGCACTTCTTATCAACATCGTCCATGTCGCTGATGCGTTTTATCGAAAACGCGGGGTCGCCCGGCCAGCCAACCATTCCATTTTTATTGTATATTGATATATCAATCCATTCGTTGTTCATCATATCTCCTGTCTGTTCATGTAATTAACGCATGCCTGACTTAGTGGGCAACTGTGTCCGCGGTGGGGACTTTTGTGCTGTTGTCCGATGGTGCGGCAGCAGGTATGTTATTCGGTGTATTGGGAGGCGGTTTGACTGTGGTGGTGGGCTTAATGGTCGCCGCGTTATTAACAGTGGTTTTGTCGGATTTGGGGATACCGCCTTTTTTCCTGTTTTCCCTGTACTCGTGATACTTAGGCGACTGAATTAACGTGGAGCCTGGCCTGATTTCGGGATGAATAATCTTGACACCAAGATTTGACGTTATCCCTGAGAGCGATATGCCCACAATGGCCGTTATTGAAAAAAAGATGAAAAACAGCCCATGAAGCTGCCTTCGCAGCCATAGCTTTACTACGCCGATGCAGGCAACCGCGCCAGCAGCGTACAAGGCCCACATCGCCTTCTCTGCCCACTGCTCGTGTTCATAGAGATAGTCTAAGGATACCAGCGGCAACCCGGGCATATACAAGGCAGCGTTGTCCCCCGAACGAAACACAAACCATGCCATGCTGGCTGTGGCCACAAATCCAAGCAGTGCCGCCTTCTGTATATCTCCGTTTTTCTTTATCGTCCCGTAGTAATACAGGATAAAGGCAAACACAGTCCACATTATAGGTATATGATTTACCAGCAGGTGTATGTGCGGCCATTCAGCATTAATATTCATATTCCTCCTTTATTCTAACGGCAGAGGCCTGTTAGATTGTACCAAATTCTTTGTATACGATTTTATATCCACGCCTGGTTATTTCCGCAGTGAATGCGCCGGAGGCTTTTCCGGTTAATATAACCACCTTGGACTCGACGTTGTTCTCCAGTGCGACCCCGTCGATTGCGTTTATAACTATGAACATATCTTCACTCATATACGCCGAGTCAAGTGGAATTGCAGCTACGAGGCGCTTGTCCTTTGTTATTGCAACGGGCAGCATCGCAGCAACCGGCAGGAGTTTTGTAATCTCGTTCTCGATTAAATAGAACTTAGCCAGGATGTCCGCCATTTGGACATAGAACACGGCGTCTTGTTCGGTTGTGGCGCTGAGCATGGATTTTATTAAAAGTCCCCGGTTTTCAGTATCTGCCATATAATCGAGGCAGTTTGTTACGAATGTCTTATAGCTCAGGGAGAGCTTTGGCTGGCGGATGAATTTTTCTATCAGAGAGCCGTCAATTTCCATAGCCTTAAGCATTTGAGTGAGGTGGTGGCGCAGTTCGTCGGGGTTCATATCGCGCAACTGGCTCTCTGTTTTGCTGTAATGCCCGAGGGTGGCGATTGCCACACCACCAGGGGCCGCGGCGAGAACAATATTTCCCATAACCCTTCTTGATGCCCGTGCGTCTGCTACTTCATCAAGGAACTCCTGTACTTTTGAATTGGTCGAGTATACGTCGAGATGCAGTTCAGCGGCAAGTTTACGCTTTTCCGTCCCAAACGGGGTGCTGTCAAGAGGAGAGTCGCCTTCGCTTGAACCGCTGTTTTTTATGCTCATAGCAATGCGGCTAAACATGGTACCAATGCCTTTTCCAATTTTCTCGAACGAGCCGATTGGGTCGGTTATCAGCTTAACAACCCCTGTGGCGGTTGCTTGTAACTGGTCGCCGACGGCGTTAATGGCCTGCATGCCGTCTTTGTCCTTGTACTCGTCGATTACCTTGTTCAGGGTGTAGATCTCAAACAAGCGAGTCTTTAAGACCGCCATTGAGTCCACACTATACAGGCCATAGCCGGATTCGACCTCGAAATGAAAGAAATAGCCATTTGTAGTAACGTTATCCCTGATCTTATAGTAGGTGCTTTTGAGGACATCTTCCGGCAGGATCTCCTTTAGCGTGTAAACCGGCGGTGTCTCGAAGGTGACAGCACCCGCCTCCAGGCATACAGATAGTACTGCAATTAACACTAATACTAAGAGTTTACGTCGATTTCCTAAGCGCATCTTAATTTCTCTCCTTTTTAACAAGCAGTTTATTCTGAAAATGTTTAATCTATGGCATACCATTTTACTACCGTTGAAAAATTCCGGCTATGGAACCTCTTAATCATAACAGTATGGAGTTTGCTTTGTAAATACTGGCCGGGCAATAATTTTGAATATATGCCCCGTCCCAAAGTGCCATAGCAGCCATCCACCGGTCTCATAAAATCAAAGCTGAATGCAGGCTGTGATTACTATAATGCCCCCGGCGATAGTTCAGGTATACAGGCATTAAACAACAATAGCAAAGCATATAACTATCTATTAATAAAATAACCAGATTAATTGAGTAATGGGGGGCTCGCAAAGAAAATCAAAATAAACTTGACATAATAACATTGGCCTTGTCATAATATGCTTGACATAGAGTACGGCAGTATGTTCCAATACAATAGCTGTATAAGTAGGAATTAACTTATTAACAAAAGTAGCAAAGCAGTATATCTATATGGTGTGCCTATGTCAGGTGTGATGTCAAGCTCCGATGTGGGTTAGCATAAGCCAAGTAAGGAGGTAACGTTTCAGGTAGCCAGTGGGTTATTGAATTTATGAGACCAGTGGATAATTATAAGGCTAATCATATAGAGGTGTTAGCAAACATGCCAGGAAAAACAAATACCACCCCAAAAATGAGAGCAGAAGAAAACAGGAGAATTAATCTCTCGTTAAAAGATACACTCCACACAATGCTGATTTAAATGCCATTAAATGTACTGTATGAAATACAGTAGTAAAACGCAGACTGAACTATACATAAGGAGGCAATAATGAGTAATGCAGCAAATCCACTTAGGGACGAAGCTCTGACCAGGTACAATACTATAGACTCTATACTGAGGCAAAAAAAGGAAGAAATTGAATCCCTGATAACTGAACATAATGCACTTAAAGCATATCTGATCTCTATGAAATATCTGGAAGAAGAAATTCCTGTGAAGAGGCGTGGCAGAAAGCCAAAGGATAAGACAGGGCTGGTAACTGAAAAGAAGAAGCCTGGCAGAAAGCCAAAAGCAAAGCCTGCTGCTGATTAAACCCAGCAGACTGTAAAACCATTCATGTAGGGCCAGGCAGTCTGATGTCTGGCCGTTTACATATTGCTGTTGCGTTTGCAGAGATAATAACATGGAAAGCGCAACATTGCAGGACGCACTTTCCCCGGCTACGATTGTCATAGGTTTAGTCCTGTGCTTAAATGCAAACACACGATGATGGCCGTAGCCAGCAAATGTTTGTGGGTGGAGGCTGGGGCTATCTTGGATGTTTTCTTCTTTCGGCCCTTGCGCTGCCCAGTTTTTCCTCTACCTTGTCTACGACATAAAACGATGCCTTAAGAAATCCGTCATACATGCTTATGCCTATTAAAAACAGCACGCACATGAACACGAAGGCCATTATGAAAAACCAGTGGTTGAAGACTAAGAATATCTCAGGGAACGTTACCCTTCCCAGATCTATAAAAGACACTATCCTGTCGAGTTTCGAGCCATCGTACATCTCCGCGTAGAGCATCGACCCGCCAACAATCCCGGCCATCGTAACAAAGGCATCAAGTGCACCCTCACCCAGAGCACCCGCTGCTATCGCCGGACAGTACCCTGAAATGGAAAGCCCCGCTCCAAACAACACCCCGCCAAACAACTGGGCAAGCACCACGGTCTTCGGCACGTAAAGCTCCACTGCCCCTATATCGTTGAAAAAATAAATTAACACCATTCCTATCATCAACAACGGCGTGCCCACTCTCCAAAACGTGAAGTCCTGCATCCTGAACATCCCCGATACTACGTCATATTTGCAGAGCCTTCCCTTCTGCAGCGCTACGCCAAGTATAAACCCTACGATCAGGCCGCCGTACAGGCTTGCCGGCCCTCGTATCGCCTCAATGGTTGAGGGGTCGAAGGTCTCCTTTAATCTCGCTAACATTGCATCCATGAGTAAGTTATCCCCTGTGAAAAGTTACCGTTTTCAACCTGTAAAACAGCACAGTCATCAGCATTCCGCCCATCCAGAGCGACATCATAAATATAAATCCGGCCGGTGTTAACTGAATCACCCCGGATATGAGCATCCCAAGCGTGCAACCCATCGCAAGTCTTGACCCAAACCCTATCATCACCCCGCCTATAAAGGCCCAAAACAGTCGCTTCGCTACCGAAGGCCCCTTAGAGTCTCTCCACATCTCCGGCACCACAGTAAGTTTAAACTCACCGGAGTACACGGATGAAAAGAGGCTCCCGCTAATAATGCCCAAAATCACAGCCACAGTCCACTCAATGACCGGCTCATAGGCATTCCAGTATGGGACAGTTTTTGCGTGTTCGGGAAAGAGCACATACTCGATTATGGAGCCGATAACAGTATATCCCCTTGAGGCCCCCAATGGACGCTTTGACATATAAAACGACAGCAGCTCGTCAAGCGCAAAAATTATTCCAACGGCGAACGGCCACCAATACCTCCTTTTAAAATAATACATCATCGCCGTGCCACTGCCCTATAGCCGCAAATAGCCGCCTCGCTGCCACCCCTGGCCGCTGTCTGGTTACACCCTATCAAAGTCATTTACTCATACCTCCTATACATTATATACAATATCGTCAATAAAATAATATATATTTAATATTGGCAACCGCACAGTTAAAATCCCGTTTTTATGACCCTCTATGGCAAGGCATATCCAAAGGCTATTATAGATGCTCAAAAATGACAGGGAGAGGATGGTTACGTTTTATGAGTTTCCTAAATAGCACTGGGTTCATGTGAGGACTACTAATATTATTGAATCGCCTTTTGCCTCCTTTAGATTGAGAACTAATGCGGCTAAGCTATATAGGAGGGTTACTAACGCCGTTGTTATTATCTGGAAGGTGTTAATGATTGCTGAGAAACGCTTTAGAAAGCTCAATGAGATAAAAAATACTTGACACGGGTAGGGCGGCAGCAACCGGGTGGACCTACCCCGATTCCGGCGGCACAATGCTTAACGTGCCCTGTTTTTGAGTGGGATGAGCAACATTATCATAGTGCGTTTGCGGCCCTCCATCTATTGCCGCAAATGGGCAGGCAGTTATGCTAAAATATGTTCGATGGAGCAAAAAACTTTGGATCATGCCCTTACAGGGCGTATCGCCTTTCTGGTTGAGTTGAATACCCTGAAAAATGCCATAATTGCAGAGAGTGACTTCAATGAGCAGATTAAAATCCTCTGCACCGGCATTCTCGAAACCCTGGGTATGTCCAGGGTGGTGTATTACTTCCCCCTTAGTGGCATCCGCCTCCATGCCGCTTACGAATTCATACGTAACGGGAAAAATGTTACCGTTGTCGAAGGCGCGGCAGTCCGGTCGTCCTTTAATCCACCACGCGCCATTGCCGCAAGCGAGCGCATGTATCTGGCCAGCCAAAACGGTTACTACATCAAACTCAAGGACAAGATCTCCGACCAGGAGAACATCTTCGTTATCGTCTGCGTCAAGGACAACAATGGCGTCCCGGCCGGATATCTGAAAGTAGAAATCGACACGGACAACTATCGCTTTAAAGACCTCCAGATAGATGCCGCGCCACCCTCCGAAATGGAAAACGCGGCCCTAAACAGAAACGAACTCTTTATTAACTGGCAGCGCGGGCTGCTTTCTGAACTACGCGAGATAACCGGCGTGATTGTCGAGCTGTCTAACTTCATAACCCTCAGCACCGTAAAAGACCCCTACTGCGACCTCAACAGGGATATCTTTGACGCAGAGAAGCTGCGCTCTTTCGAGATGCTCGCCAAGGAGTTCAAGGCCGGCGGCCTTACGGAGCGCTTTAGCCTCATACCTGATTTGATCAGGCTCCTTGATGCCGAATCCATCAGGTTATACTCCAAAGGCTCCGGCGAAATTGTGAAGACCGTCGGCGTGTGGCACAAGGAATCCCCTATTGTCGCACCCGTATATAAGTCCTCATTTCTTGAGGGCAGGAGGATTATTACCGACGGAGATTCCATCTACCAGGCTGGCCTCAAGGGCTATGATATCGTCCTTGACATATCAAGCAACCCCAAGTGCGCGGCAATGAAGGAACTCTCAAACATCACCTCATATATTGTCATCCCACTGCATGACACGATGAAAAAGACCATCGGCTTCCTGCAGGTTAACTACATTTTCAGAGGCGACGTGGTTCATTTCAGGTTCCAACGGAAGTTAAAAAAAGACCTCGCAATCCTGCATGGCATTGCCCCATACCTGACGGCCATCCCGGAGAGCGAGGAGTTTACACATAACCCCGAGGCCGTACTCTCCGGCCTGAGAAAATTTATCGATTTCCAGCCAGGCAACACGGCCAACGGCTATAATCGCCTCTTCGGCTATATATCCGACACGCTTGAGGTAAACCTTGAGGCCCTGAGCAATGATACCTTACCCGAGCTTATCGACAACCTCAAGAAATTCTCCTATTTCGTCTCCGACAAGAGGAGCGTTATCAATTTCTTCAGAGGTCTCTACGGCATGGCCGCGGAGCCTTTCAGGCCCCTTATCGTCTCTGCCGCCACTATCATGTTCGAGCACTTTACCATCGAGCAGGGGAAGGAACTAACTGTGTTTAAAGGAGCTTGCTACGACACCCTTTCTCAGTGGATGAAGGCAGAAATAAAAAACATTCTCCTTGGCGCTGGCCACTCCGCACACGCCGCGGACACCCTTGAGCAGCTCCTGCAGCTTAACTGTATTTTCATATCAAAGTACCGCGACGAAAACTTTCAGCACTGCAACGAGTTCCTTGAGGCCATGAACATCAATGACCTTGACAACACCGATTTCCTGTTCTCTCTGTTTACGCTGGCTCCAAACATGCCGGGGTTTTACAAAAAAGAGATCTTTAAGAGCATCCACTACCTCATAGGAAACGCCCTCCTCAGCAGCGAAAACATGGCCGAAGCCCTCAGGATTGCCCTGTCAACCGCAGAGTCTTCCCTTGAAGACTACCCCCTGATAAGCCAGATTCTCTCAACGGCCATTATAGTGTTCAACAAGGAAGGCTCCCCTGCCGAACCCGCCCGGATTGAGCTTAGAGATAAATTCGCGGGGCTATGCCGGTTGCTCCTGGGTAGGACAGATAACTGGCTTGCCGTCTATACGGCCACCCTCTTACTACTTACAATAGAAAGGCTTGATAATAATAACCTGATAGACCTTACGAACTTCAGATGGACGCTAAATAGAGAAACACCTTGCAATAAGGCAGCAGCGCTCTCGGCGATATGTGATGCCCTGCAATCACACGCAGACAGCGTAGACCTGGCGGATATAGACGGCTCGGTGAGACTGATGCTGCCACTGCTGCGCACCGGCGACGCCGAAATCATTAACCTTGCCAAAGAGATTATCTTGTTCTTAGGGGGCCATATTATAAAATACCTAAGCCCGGCCAAAAGCGGCAATTTCATAAACATCCTCATCAACGAGCTGTCAAACACGGAGGCCCTCTCGGACATCAACTATAAACTCACCATCCACGACATCCTCTATACCCTGAAGGCCGGCAGGATAGAGCACCAGTCTATTCATCACGCGCACGGGGCACACTCCTCAAGCCGCCAAGGCTCATACATATCAGCCGTGTCCTCCACGCTGGGCTTTAACCCCTTTGATGTTGGCGACAAGGGCTGCCACCTCCTGGAGGTCATAGGACAGTGCTCAATCCCGGTATTTCTGCTCTTAAAGACCGTCGCATATGATGATTTCATCAATCACAATGACCTGAAAAGACAGATCCTCTCGACTCTTGATACGATTAACTTTGACCGGAGAGAGGGCCTTGAGATGCGCATTATCGAAGCAGGAGGCCGAGTTTCTGAGCTTATAATTAATGGCTCATTCCCCGAACACATGCAGCTTGAGCTGATAGACAAGTTCATTAAGTTCAAGGGCCAC
>PEAC01000116.1 GCA_002753305.1 Nitrospirae bacterium MYbin6 | reverse complement strand
CTGCATTGAGCGAACTATTAAGACCGGGACAATTGCCATCGATTGGGGTATGCGTATGGTAAAGCACGTACCCTTGCCCGCGGCGCTTGAGACTGAAAGAGTCCCCCCTGCCTTTTCCACAGTTTTTTTTACAACGTCCATGCCGATACCACGCCCTGAGATTTTGCTGACTGATTCGGTAGTGGAAAACCCCGGCTCCATAATCAGGTTAATCGCCGAGGCGTCGTCCATTGTGCCGGCCTGTGCGGCGGTAAGAAGCCCAAGTGCCACGGCCTTTTCCCTGACCCGGCCTATATCGACCCCTGAACCGTCGTCTGAGATTTTCATGTATATCTGTCCATGCCGCTGCTCCGCGGATAGCTCTACCTTGCCCACGGCGGATTTCCCACCGGCAAGCCTCACGTCAGATGGTTCGATTCCATGGTCAATGGCGTTACGAATCAGGTGTCCGAGGATATTTTTTAGTGATATGAGGACGGTGCGGTCAACCTCGGTATCCTCTCCCTTCATCTGCAGGTAGACCTTCTTGCCGGAGTCAACGGCAAGCTCCCTTACGAGGCGATGGTAGGTGTTCCAGATGTGTCCGATGGGCTGAAGCGTGTATGTGAGGACTTCATCTTGCAGGTGCTGAATCTGCTGCTCCATGCTGTCAAGCAGTTGAGGATAATCCGGGCGATTTTGCGTGAGTGAGTAACGCAGCTGATTGTACGTTACCAGTACCGTTCCGGCTAAGTTGACCAGGGCAGTCAGGCGCGAAACCGGCAAATGTACGGAGTCGAGGCTTAAGGAGGATTCCCCGGAGTTAAAGGTTGGTATGTCGCTGCCGCCTGATAATTCTGGCGGCTTAATGCTGAAGTCAAAGTCGTAGCCATCCGGGCTGCCTGAGGCAGTGGCTTCCCGCAAAGTATTTAAACTATTTAACGGCGGGTGGATACACCGCAGCTTGCCAATCAGCGCGCTGAAGTCGGCATCTCCTTCACCGGAGCACTTTTCGATAGTCTTAAGCGCCCTGGCAACGCAGTCCACTACCGACAGCAGTGTTGTGCCGGCATTGCGGTCCATGGGAATCGCACCCTCGCGCAGGAGAAAAAGTACGCTCTCTGCCGAGTGTGCCAGCTCCTCAAGCCTTGTAAAGCCAAGCATCAGGCAGTTGCCCTTAACGGTGTGCATGTGGCGGAAGATGTCGTCTATCAGGCCCTTATTCCCCGGGTTGGCCTCCAATGCCAAAAGGCCCCGCTCGATAAGGCCAATCGACTCGGCGCTCTCAAGCAGAAATTCCTGTATTAGTTTATTCCAGGTCTCTTCGTTATTCATAGTTCGACTACAACCGGATGCTTATTTCTGTCTATTTAACCCTTCACTTAAGGCAACGGTAAAGGTGAATTCGGCCCCCTGGCCCGGTGCACTTTTTATATTGATAGTGCCGCCGTGGGCGTCCACGATTTTCTTAACTATGAACAGGCCGAATCCTGTGCTTTTCTCACCGTCAGTTGTTTTTGTCCCTAATGTGTTAAACTCTCCGAATAGTTGGCCCTGTTTCTCTGGCGGTATTCCAGGCCCCTCGTCTCGTATTTTTATAACCGCGTGTTTATCGTCTCTTGATAGGGTAACATGGATGGTAGTCCCCGGCGGGGAGAACTTAATCGCGTTGTTTAAGAGATTGTCGATGGCCTGATTGATTCTATCGGGGTCGAATAGTGCCTCCGGCACGTCCGTGAGGTCTTCGCGTATGGCAATACCCTTTTTTTCAGTATAGTGCCTGATGTTTTTAATTCGCCGTTCAATCAATTGCAGCAGTGAACCAGTCCGAAAAACCACGGGAAATTTGCCGCTCTCGATTGCCGATATGTCAAGTAGTGAATTCAGCAAATTAAGCAATTCCGCGCTAGCCAAAGAGATATACTCAACAGTGTCTCTTTGGTCTTCGCTCAGGCATTCAATGCCGCCTTCATTTAACAATAACTCACAGAAGCCCATTATTGCCGACACAGGGTTTCTTAAGTCGTGGGAGGCTATGGCGAGGAATCTGTTTTTGATGGCGTTTAGCTCTATAAGAGATTGATTTTGCCTGTATAGTGTGAGGTGTGTCTTGGCCCTTGCCTTGACGGTAGAAGCGCTGAATGGTTTAGTAATATAGTCAACCGCCCCAAGTTGAAAACCCTTCTCTTCGTCCTCGGCGTCGCTCATGGCAGTGATGAATATAACGGGGATACTGTTTGTCAGGGGATCTTCTTTAAGGGCCTTACATACCTCATAGCCGTCCATCTCCGGCATTATAATATCAAGGAGAATAAGGTCAGGCTGTGGGGCCGATGTGGCACGTCGCAGGGCGTCTTTTCCGCTTTTGGCAACTACGACATGGTAATCCGGTTTGAGAATATCGACAAGCACATTGATGTTAAGAGGCTCATCGTCGACAAGCAGGATTTTTTGTCTCGTGTTGTCCATATGCCGTTAAGGTCTGAGACCTTTAATCGCAGACAAAATCATGTTTTTTACATCATAGGTGGAGGTGTCATCTCCAATGTAGTCCTTTATTGCCCTTACTACATTATTATCACTCATTGGCCGCTCCTCAATTATATGATAATCTAACATTTTACCGCATGGCTGTCAACTGTACATGGCGTTGACAGAATGAGAGATCTTCAGGTATTTTAGGGTTAAAAATCATATTTAATAATAAAGGAGGCCGGGATGAAAAAAATAGGTGTATTTACAAGCGGAGGCGACGCGCCAGGGATGAACGCCGCCATAAGGGCAGTCGTGCGCACGGGCATATACTACGGTGTCGAGGTTGTAGGTATCCTCAGGGGCTACCATGGAATGATAGAAGGTGAAAGCATAAAAATGGAGCTTCGCAGCGTTTCGAACCTCCTGAAAAGCGGGGGCACTATCCTGAAGACTTCCCGCTGTAAGGAGTTCAAGACACCGGAGGGCAGGCAAAAGGCCGCTGACTATCTGCACAGCCAGGGCATCGACGGCCTTGTTGCAATCGGAGGCAACGGCACGCTGACAGGCCTCCTGGAGTTCCGCAAACACTACAAAGGCAAGGTAATAGCCCTTCCAGGCACAATAGACAACGACCTCTACGGCACGGACTACACAATCGGCTACCATACTGCAGTGGAAACGGCCCTTGAGGTCATAGATAAGATAAAGGACACTGCCGGCTCTCACGAGCGTGTGTTTATAGTGGAAGTAATGGGCGCCCACGCGGGGTTTATCGCCATGGACGCGGGAATTGGCGGCGGAGCGGAGGAGATTCTCATTCCGGAAATTAATACCGACCTAACGGCCAGTATAATTCAGATAATCGAGGGATGGCGAAAAGGCAAGACCAGCAGCATCATAGTAGTGGCCGAAGGCTGCTCGGAGGGCGGTGCCTATCAGATACTTGAGAAGGCCAAACAACTGGACCTGACCAGGCACCTGGGAATGAGCGAGCTGGACATCCGCGTTGTAGTCATCGGACACATTCAACGCGGCGGTACTCCGGTATTTTTCGACCGGGTGCTGGCAAGCAAGCTAGGCACGTATGCTGTTGAGAAACTAATCGAGGGCTGCGACAACGCCATGGCCGGCGAATTAAACCACCAGTGCGCCTTAACACCGATAGAGGATACCGTCTACAAGAAAAAACCTATCGATCCGTTCGCGCTAAAGGTGGCAAAGATCCTGGCCATATAGGTATCTCAGCTATGTAGCCTCAAACTGGCAGGGCCTTTATGGGACTTCGCAACATAGCCGCCGGGCATATATGCAAACGGAACGCGGTGGCTGATGAATGTCTTATTTATGGGTGTAATCTGATGCCCGTACGCGGACATCATCGCGAGCATATTGGCCGCTTTTGACCGGTTAATCCTGGCCTTGAGAGTAGAGAGAATTACACCGCTGGATTGCATATCGGGTTTATTGCTGAAGGCCTTTGAAATGGCCAGCATATCATTTTTCCTGACAGTGGATACGACGTAAACTGAGCGGTCGCCTACCCTGGATTTTTTGATGTAGGCGTATTTCTTCTGAGGGCCTTTGATCATGTTTTTCATAAAGGCGGCGTTTTTGTAGTCGAAAAATGCGGTCTTCTCAAGCTTTTTGGGTAAGGCGCTTGTATCGGTTATGTCGATGTACTTAGTTTGGGAGCCGTCTTTACAGACATAATCGATTCTTACGTTTGCCACGCCGCTGTCGACAATGCCGATGTCTTTTGCGCATTTATAGGAGAGGTCAATGTCTCTGGATTTTACGAAGGGGCCGCGGTCGGTGATTCTGACGGTAGTGGACTTGCCGTTTCTGGCATTAGTAACCCTGAGTTTAGTACCGAAAGGGAGGGTTTTGTGAGCGGCCTGTGTGGAGTTCATGTCATAGATAACACCAGAAGAGGTGTGCCTGCCGTGATACTGTTTGCCGTACCATGATGCGACGGCGTGTTTTTTGGCCTCGGAAGTGGCTGTGGTTAATCCAACAGTAAGTATAACGGATAACAGAAAAAGTAAAATGTGGGACAGAGAAAAACGTCTGGATAAGGATGTCAGTTGCTTCATTAAAACCTCCGGCTGCTACATTTTTTCACTCCAATGCTGTGCGATTGAAGGAGTTGCAAAAGAAGCTGGCAAATAATACGGCGCTCGAACCAGACGGTGCAAATCCTGAAGAGGATAAAACAATACGCTGAGTAAAACGGTTAATAGAGTCTAAAACCGGATATAGCCCGCGTTCGGTTACAAGCAACGATTATGACAGAAGCGATAATGGGGTGTTTGCCCAATTTGCCAACCTGGCCACAGGGTGTTTGCCCACCAACTCACCAAGGTATTTGCCCACCAACTACCCTGAACCCAACGCTTTAAGACTCTGGCCTGGATGCTAATCTACCGTTGTTAACCCAGACTTTGAGAATCGAGTTTTTGCTTTCTGCCCCAACCCGTCTCATTATACAACATGGAAAGAAGCGTTGTCAAGTGTATTTTGAATTTTTTTTATAAATTAGGTTAAGAAAGGGTGCTATGGCATAAATGGGCAATTGACAGGTATAATAGAAATGAGATACGACATACAAGGGCAACAGTAATCAAGCAGACCCCAGGCATTATGGAGGGAAAGGATGCGCCGGAGTTTACGTTAACCGGGATAGACGAAAATGGGGTCGAGCGGGCGTTTACGCTAAAGGAGCTGCTTACG
This sequence comes from Nitrospirae bacterium MYbin6, assembly GCA_002753305.1. GTDB lineage: Bacteria > Nitrospirota > Thermodesulfovibrionia > Thermodesulfovibrionales > Magnetobacteriaceae > Magnetominusculus. The sequence goes on along the minus strand of PEAC01000116.1, from coordinate 3,848 downwards.
GGTACTAATTACCTGGTAGTATATTTTTACCCAAGGGACAACACGCCGGGCTGCACGCTGGAGGCGTGTGACTTCAGGGACAACTACAACAGAATCCTCGCGAGGGCTAAGGTAGTTGGGGTAAGTCCGGACTCGATAGAAAGCCACAGGAGGTTCAAGGAGAAATACGCGCTGAATTTCCCGCTCATAAGTGACCCGCAGCACACGATGATGGAGGCCTACGGCGCATGGGGGCAAAAGACATCATACGGGAAGACGACAACGGGGGTAATACGCTCAACAGTGATAATCGCCGGTAACGGCACGGTGGTGAAACACTACAAGGCGGTCAAGGCCAAGGGCCATGTAGAGAAGCTCATGGAGTATCTTAGTCACGAGTGATTACACTTGCGCAAGATAACCGCGCACATGCTTACAAAGGCCATGCTCACTATAAACGGGAAGAATTGTACGTATAGCCCGTAACGGCTAAACAGCAAATCTATCGTTAATTTTACGATTGCCAGAGTTAACAGTGCGGTTGGTATGGAGATTTTCGTTTTTGCGTAATAAAACAGTACGAAAACGGCTATCGCCGCAATAAACACGATTAACCACTGGAATTCATGTCCCAGCGGTGCAATGAACCGCTTATTTAATATCGTATGGATGATATTTGCGTTAATTACGATGCCTGGGGTGATTTTGGATAGCGGGGTTTGGTGGTTATCACTCATCAAATCGCCAACCGTCCCTATGAGAACAATTTTATCTCTAAAAACCTCCGGATTCATTTGTGGCACTTTATCAAACGGCACCGGATTAAACGCCTCAAGGCCGCCAACGTAATTAATGTACATATACCGGTCCCAATATTTATCCGTGAAGGTTGGGATTGATACATCACCTATGGTAGCATTGTCGTCATACCCGTAGGGGAACGCGTCAAAGTCGGCGTTAAAATATTTTGTCAGGATAACTATTGGAAACGGATAATACTTCTTCTCGTCTTCATCGAATTGTGGGTTTAATAGAAGTTTAGTTATACCCCCATAAGACGATTTCCTGATGATTCCCTGAACATTGGCAAGCGTAACCAATTCGTTTCCATTAAAATAGCCTTTTGAAGTTATGTTGTCAGCATTTAAGAGAAATTTATCGGTTTCGCGTACTAAAACGGCTAAAACTATATTGCCGTTAGCAGCGTTCAGCATTTTTATAAGCCGCAGGTCGTCTTTAAGGTCTCTTACGCCTTCAAGAAATATATCCACACCAATAGCTTTTGGGCGGCCTTCAAGAATTTTCGCAAGCACTTCGGCATACACAGAGCGTTTATAAAGCAGTTTCCCAAATCTCTCAGCCTTATTGTCATCAATGCCGACGATTATAATATTGCCGGCCTTGCCGCCACTTATGGGAAATTGCCTGCTATAAAAATAATCATCGACAACAGGGAACTTAAGCGCGGCGTAAAAGCCTGTATCTGTTGCCATATAGGACGACAACAGTATAAACAGCAGTAAGCGTAAATATGTAGTAGTCATTGAATATTACACTGAGAATGTTATTCTCTAAAGCGCTTATAAATTATTTTATTATCTCTTTGAACAAAGAATTACTTCTGAGGGAACGAAAGGCATCGTTTGTTTTTGCTAATCCTTTATATTTCTCATCATGCTCAATAGCTTTTTTTAAGTTCCAAATAGCTTTACTAACATCTGTAGGCGTTTTCATGTGAGTTACAGCAAAATCATAAGAAAGTGATGCTATACGGCGGGCGTCTTCACTCACATGGTATTCTTTCTTTGCTTGGAGTGTTTGTCCGTAGTTAACTTTAAAACTGTATTTCTGCAAGTATTTTTTAAAACCTCGTAATAACAACCCTGATGGAAGCTTCATTACGTTAGCTATTATCTTAATTTCTTTATATATGTAATTTACTATGTAATAGTTATAGGCTCTACCAAATATAACTAAAATAAGTGGAATAATCATTGTAATACCTGATAAATAAATGCCAAACAAAAACCAAGATGATGAAGTATGTGATGGATTTACGGTAAAGATGACAAGAACAATTATAGCTGAAATTGTTAGAAATGCTACTATCCAGTTATCACCAGTGAGACTATAACGATGTTTATAAACAAAATGGAAAAACCCCTCTGTCTGTATTGATTCAAGTTTAGTCAGAATCTTATCACACAATTCAACTATGTCCTTATCTTTTTTTGCAAGAGAACTTATTTTGATTTTGGCTTTTCCGCATATCTGATTGACTTCTTCATGATACCGATCATGTTTAAGCGCAAGATATGCAAGCCCCACCCCTATTACAACTTGTAGCAAAGATATAAGGTTTCCAACCTTATAACAGATGATGTACTGTTTAAGCAGATCCGCCATCAAAGGAAATTTCTTTCGAATTACCTGTGATAGACTCTGCAATAGCTTCCAAACGTTGGACAGTTTTTACATCATTGAAGTTGGCTATAGCCTGACTCTTATCGTGGTCGATTTCATAACGGTATGCTGAATTGTCCATCAAGGCGAAGTGGCTGATTTCGGAAAACCACTCCCTAGCATCGTATAGTTTAAATTTCTTCGCTGCATTAGAATCACTGATAATCCCTTTTATGAAGGCGTGATTCTTTATATCCGTATCCAATACTCCTTTATCGGCAAAAGCGATGGTAAGACTGCAATCGGGTTTATTCAAAAATGTAAGGGCTTCATCTATCATATCATCAGCATCATACACATGTTCAAGCTTCCCTGTAAAAATGAACACCCGCTTCCTGCCATACTTGAAGAAAGTCTCCATAAGACGAGCCGCGTGTTCAGGACTTCCGTTTGATATCTCCAGAGATTTCTTTTTTTTAGCACATTCCTCTATTGTTGCGTAATACTCATCCCTGAACTTTAACCTTCCCTCTTTGGGTAATTTAGCATTCCAAAGTACGATTTCATTCGGCATATTCATCCCTCCGCCGCCTACTGTTTAATCCTAACATACAGATATGGTATCTGTCAATACGCAGATATCCTCAAGTTGCAATGATACTATGGCTAGTTAATAAAAGTCAAGGCGCTTAGATTGGAAATTTATATATTAGTTGTTCAAGTAAAATAATTTTACACTTGAACCTGATATGGCAAGCAAATTCTCACTTGGCCTCCATCCCGATTGAACAATCAACGCACCCAGCCCCATGAAGTATTGGCTCATACCGTCAGCGAGGCACGCATAGTGTCACGAACAGCGGTACGAGTAGAATAAAGCAAAACTATATCATGTCTTTTGTGAAGATGCGCTGCTGCCCATATCGGCATACCCACAGCATCGTTTATAGCCCAGCACTTACTATAACAAATACCATATGCCTTCAGCTACACCCTTCTGCCTGTCGATACCACCTCTGGCTCGAATGACTCTATCTCCATTGCGGCACCCTCCGTGTTTTCTATCCCGAATGTCCAGTATCTGCCCCTTGCCCCTTTGCCCAGCTTTATTCGCTCCGTGGCCGTGCGCCCCGTTCTTGATGGCGGCGTGGTCTCTGCCGTGTAGGCGTATTCCTCCGCGTCGTCCGTTGTTGCCTTAAACACAAACGGCGACGGGGTTCTTACTACCGCGTAGACCTCCGGTACTATTTTTATCTCTGATTCGCCCCTGTCTTTTGCGTCTTTTAACTCCGTCTTCGACGTTTTTATCGAACAGCTTATCGGTACGCCGTCATCGTCATTTGCCCCTAGTACGTATATCCCGCCGGACCCTTCGGCAAGGTACACGTCTCCCCATTGGCAAAATCCATTAAAATCATACGACGTGTACTCACTTAGCGCACCCGTGTTTATGTTTAATACCATTA
>PEAC01000115.1 GCA_002753305.1 Nitrospirae bacterium MYbin6 | reverse complement strand
CTCTTCGTGCGGTCGGCAATGAACTGGTACGATGTCTTTCTTGAGAAAGAAAACGCGGTGCTTGCCCCGGCAAGAAGGAAAAATATTGGCATAAGCCAGAAGGTGACACCAAAACAAAAGTAGGTGAAAAGCTGGCTTGTCTGGTTATTACGCACCTCAAAGGTGTTGTACCAAAACAGTGGGTCAAAAATCCGGCCGGCATGATAGGTAAACACGACGATAATCCCCAACACCCTTATCCAGTCCAGATGGTAATATCGCTCAGACGCGCTCATTCTCCGATTGTCTCCACTGCATATTATTACATAAAGTTAAGAAATAATAAAACAAATGTGATAAAATAGCGCTATGCGAATCCTGCTGATAGAGGACGACCTCAAGATAGCCACATTTGTCATTAAAGGGCTAAAGGCCGCAGGGTATGCCGTCGACCATGCCGAAGATGGAGAGGAGGGCCTGCACATGGCCATGACAGAGCCATATGACGCCGCTGTTGTTGATATTATGCTACCCAAAAAGGACGGCCTTACGGTTATCGAAGAGCTGCGCGGCCAGGGGGTCAGTACCCCGGTCATTATATTGAGCGCGAAAGGCTCCGTAAGCGACCGAGTTAATGGGCTTCAGGCCGGCGGTGATGACTACATGCCAAAGCCGTTTGCGTTTTCCGAGCTTCTTGCCCGCATACAGGCGCTGCTGCGCAGGGCCGGAGGGCATGCCGAGCCGGTCAGACTGGCCGTCGGGGCGCTTACCCTGAATATCGCGACGCGTGAAGTTACCAGAGAAGGCAGGCCCATCGACCTGCAACCCATTGAGTTTTCACTCCTTGAGTACCTGATGAGAAACCCTGGCAGGGTGGTCTCAAAGACTATGATAATGGAGCATGTGTGGGACTATAACTTTGACCCCCAGACCAATGTCGTTGAGGCAAGGATATGCAGGCTGCGCGACAAACTCGACAGGGATTTCCCAACTAAAATGATTCAAACCATCCGGGGGGTGGGGTACGTCCTTAAAGAGACTTCTTAGTGTAAGAAACACCCTGGCCTTTCGTCTGACTATCTGGTATGCAGCCATATTTACGGTCTCCTCGTTTGCCGCGTTTTTTCTGTTTTACACGCTGATTACGACGTTCATTCGCGACTGGACGGATAGGGAGCTTATAGACAACGTCAATAGATTCTCAACGTTTCTGGCCAAGGGCGGCATACCGGAACTGGATAAGGCCCTGATTACGGAGTCTGAGGCGGCAGGCGTAAAGAAGGTATTCTTCAGACTTTTCCATAAAAACGGAGTGGCCTTCTCCTCTACCAACGTATTGCATTGGCGCGGCATCGGCATTAACAAAACAGCCATTAGCCAATTGCAAAAAAGTGGCGGCCTTGCCTTTGAGACAATATTATTACCAGGCCGAAAGGACAAGGTGCGAGTACTCTATGCCACCCTAAGCCCGGACATCATAGTCCAGATAGTGTATACAATGGAGGGCTATTCGCTATTTCTTGACGCGTTTAAGGACATATTCTTCACAACTATGGCCGTGCTGATATTGGTGGCCACCGGGATGGGCTGGTTCATGGCAAAACGCGCAGTATCGGGCATCGGCGAGGTTACGCGTACTGCTATGAAGATTGCCGGTGGTGCCTTGGGAGAGCGTGTAGCGGTAAAATCTACAGGTATTGAAATCGACCAGCTTGCCGCTACGTTTAACCAGATGCTTGACCGCATAGAAGTTCTACTCACCGAGATAAAAGAGATGAGCGACAACATCGCCCATGACCTGAAAAGTCCGATAACCCGAATCCGAGGGGCAGCCGAGGTGGCCCTGTCAACCGGCGCATCTGCCACTGAATACGAGTCGATGGCCGCCGGGGCTATTGAGGAGTGCGACCGGCTGCTTGGCATGATAAATACGATGCTTTTGATATCGATGGCCGAGGCGGGTGTGTATAAGCTCTCCATTGAACAGGTTGACATAGCCGGCCTTGCCGCCAGGGGATGCGAAATGTTTGAGCCTGTGGCACATGACAAGGGTGTGATATTAAGCTGCCACGCCCCACAGAGCTGCCTGATTCAGGCTGACAGGCAGATGTTGCAGAGAATGCTTGCCAACTTGCTGGATAACGCGGTGAAATTCACTCATTCTGGCGGAACCATCGAGGTGGCTGTCTTGGAAAACGAAAGGCAGGAGTTTGTTGTTACAGTAAAGGACACGGGGACGGGGATAGCGGAGGCTGACTTGCCCAGGATTTTCGAGAGGTTTTACCACTGTGACCAGAGCCGCTCCCAATCCGGCACCGGCCTTGGCCTCAGCCTCGCGCGGGCCGTAGCACGCGCGCATGGTGGGGATATTTTTGTCTCAAGCACACTCAACGGCGGCAGCACCTTCAGCGCCATCTTTCCGAAGAATATTTAAAGCCGCATAACCGCCGGCCACATAACCCTGAATCCGCACATGCCCACTACTTAACTGCTTTGCCGGGACGCCCTTGTTAAGGCTGTTTATCTGTACAGTTAATATGGTGAAACAGCAAGCTCCTAATGTCTTGCTTCCCTTTTCTTCACATGGTCCATAAAAGTAATGGCGTTCATTGCCGTCCCTTCCTCTTTTTTCACCATAAGAAAGAAATCGCACACCGAACAGTTTTTTTCTTTTTCCTTAAATGTCCCCTGCACCATGCCGGCGCAGAATGTTCCGGTTACGTATGCGCAGCTCCTGCCGGCGTTTCTGCCGCCCAGGTAGCCGTCTGCCGAACTGAGTGTCGACGCGGGGCATTTGCCCACCTTACCGCATTTCTTTACTTCCCAACAATTCATTTTTGAAGCCATTGTGTCCTCCTCTTCAGTTGCTGATTCTATTTATCTTAACCTCTGCTAAGAGCATCACGGCCTTTGCCTTTTCTTATTTTTTCTTCAATTGCCCTTTGTCATCCTTGTTCCTGATTTCCTTTAATAGTTCGGTGTGTCTGCTTAGTGCCCACTTCTTACACTCTTCGTACTGGGCGTCATCGGACTCCAGCATACAGCGCAGCATTCTTTCAATCAGCGGGGAGAGCTTCATGCCGGCTTTGTCACAATACTCCTTGACCATTGTATGCAGGCCCGCGTCCATGGTTATCGTTACTTTTACTTTACTGAGTGCCACTGGTTACTCCTTATTTATAAATATCCACATCCTGTGCATTATTATTCACATACACCACCGACATGTTTAAGCATACTTATACGTACATGTCAATATAATTTTTCGTTGATATCTGTTGGCAGTGCAAAATATTTTTCATGACAGGGGGGATGCGGGCCAGGATAGAAAACGTCTTGGACGATTTAAAGGAATAGCAGCGTTTAGCCACACCCTTACTCAGAGCTGTGCTAACTTCTTGGTGTCCTTTCGGCAGGCGTGCTTGGAATGGCCATGAATTAGATTCCGCTTCACAACGGACTCACTTACCTTTGGCTATCGGTTGGTGCTATCAACCCCCTAGTGGAGCTTCACCAGCAAATATGTGCCCGTGCCGGGCGCACCAAAAAAAACGGGAAGATTGCCGCCATCCCGTTTTATTTGCCGTTTTATGAAAAGTATCAGCTCTTTTTAATGTACAGCTCCCAGTGTCCTTTGTCTTCTACCTTGACCGAGTCAAAGCCAAAGCCCTCTTTTTGTGCGTATTTCGGGATAGAGTCTTCGGCTGATGCCGGTGCGTCACAGAGGACTTTCAACATAGTACCGCCCTCCATCTTCTGCAGTTTCTTTTTTGTCAATACAAGGGGATACGGACACACCCTTCCGAGTACGTCTAATACTTCCGTCGGTTCCTGCGTTCTTAGTTCGGCCATTAAGTCCTCCTTATCATTCTAAGTGTTATCGTTATTAAAAAAACAGGATATGGTCTGACGATTCCATTTCGCTCATAATCGTGGAAAACGGTACCAGTTCGCTCGTTATGTCAGCCCCTAACTCCTCGGCGTCCATGATTATCTGGTCCTCTGTCAGGCCATACTTCTTTACGTCTTCTTCACAAATAAGCACCTTGATGTCCGTAAGCAAGGCGTTTTGTATGTGAGACTCCAGAGTTGTTACCCCATATACCTCTGATGCCTTCTGGTTTTTCAGGCAGTTCAACACGCCTGCGCCGATAAAGGCGAGTACCGGCTCGACATTCTCACCATCTTCGAGGTGAATCTCCACGGTCTGGCTTGCAATTGCGTGTGTCAGGGCCAGACGCGAGGTCTCGGACTTGTACGGCATTTTATCCACTATGAATGCCATTTTCTTTATCGACATTACTCACCCCCTATGTGAAGTACCCTGTCGGCAGAGAAACAGCTGGCCAGATACCAGTCCATGCTCTTTCTGCCAAATCCACTTATCAGGTCTTCCTTGTGAAATCCGCGTGCCTCGGCACAGGCCTCACATGCGGTTACGTTTGCCCCGCCTGCTACGAGATCCGTTATGGTCTTCTCCAGCGACGAGTAGTCCTTAAACGAACGCTGTCCCTTCTTGGAGAGCATCGTGCCGTTTCCTGAGAGCCACATGTCAACATCATGGCCCTTTTTTCTTGCAGCCTCAGCCAGTTTCACAGCAAAGTCCAGCGTCATCGACCCGACTAGCGATGAAAAGCAACCGATGGTTAATTTACCCATTTGTATGTCCTCCTATAGCCAGATTGTTTTTCCGAATTCGTTAAAGATAAGATCGACAAGCCCGTCGTAATTCACTACCGACACCTTTTCATCAACCTGTGAAGGCTCCAGGCCGCGCGAGACTAAGTCTTCCGACAGTGCGTATACCTTCGTTGCCTTGCCAAGAACCGGCGAGGCCTGTCCGTTCTCTTTGATTGCCGCACAGTACACACCGTTTTGTACGAGTACTACGTCGAACGATCCTGCCCTAAGCCTGTCCAGGGTATCGTTTGACTTAACATGTTCACTTAAAAATACCCCTACTTTCATAAATACACCCCCTTAATTTAGATGATTTTATTTATATCCCTGACTCCGATAAATGCGTTCCTCGGAATTAACACTGATTTATAACAATTATGAGATAAATTTGTCAAGACTCGGTTATAATATTTGCATGGTGGAGCAGGAAGGTAATAAAAAGTTTTACCCCGACTACCTGGTCGAGATACTCATGGTTGCCCTTGCCATAGTAGAGGCGGCGGTTGTCCTTGCCATGCTGTATCCGATGGAGATGGGGCGGAGGATTAATTTCTCTGCGGCCTTCAGGCCCAAGCCTGAGTGGTTTTTCCTCTGGTTTTTCGAGATACTGAAATATTTCCCCGGCAAATCCGCCTTTATCGGGGCCGTGGTGCTGCCGATTATTTTTATTGCCACCCTGATGATGGTTCCCTATATAGACACGGGGCGCCGTGGAAGGATAAGGGCAGTGGCCGCCGTCGGGCTGATGTATTTCGCCTTTATATTATTTACGATTATCCCGGCGTTTGACTACTGACATGTTTAAGGGCCAGGTTCAGGTATATACGGGTGATGGCAAGGGCAAGACCACGGCTGCCGTCGGACTCTCAGCCAGGGCATTAGGTGCCGGCCTCAGGGTGTACTTCGCGCAGTTTATCAAGTCGAGGGAATCGTCTGAGTTTGCCGCGCTTGAGACATTTGGAGAGCGTTTTCGCCTGAGGCGTTCGAGGAGGGGGTTTATTCGTGGAGTCCCGTCAAAAAAAGATATAGAGGCGGCCCGGGCCGGATTTATCGAGACAAGAGACGCGATGCTCTCTGGTTCATATGACATAGTCGTCCTTGACGAAATAAATGTCGCGGTAAGCCTCGGGCTTATTTCATCCGAGAACATCGTAGCGCTCATAAAAGACCGCCCCGACGGCGTCGAACTGGTCTTAACCGGCAGGAATGCCCACGAAGCAATAATCGCCGCCGCCGACCTCGTAACACAGGCAACACTAATTAAACACTACTACCAAAAAGGACTACAGGCCAGAGAAGGCATTGAATACTGAGCGATGAACGAAGCGGATTTAATTCATTTTAAAAACTGGTTTTCCGCATTCTGCGGGGGCTACCATTATGACGACATCAATGACCAGCGAAACATAGAGCTAAAAGAAAAACACACAAAAAACGTATGCGCAAACATGGTGGAAATCGCCGACGCGCACTGTACCGGCCAAAACGACAGATTGCTTGCCGAGGCAGCGGCCCTCTTTCACGACACTGGGAGGTTCCCGCAATATGCCAAATATAAGACATTCAGAGACGCCATCTCCGTAAACCACGGCCTCCTGGGCGCTGAGACACTGCTAAAAGAACAGGTACTGGCGAATCTGCCCACCAACGAGCAGGCACTGATAATCCAGGTCGTAAAATATCACAATGCCTATAAAATCCCGGCCAGGCAGTCCGCTGAGACGGTCAGATTTCTGAAAATGGTGCGCGACGCCGACAAGCTAGACATATGGGACGTGTTCATTGAGCTGTTTGCTTTGCCCCCTGAGGAAAGGGCCTCTGCCGCCACGCTTGGCTTTCCCGATACGGATGGTTACTCAGACGGATTGGTTAAGTGTATCTACGACAAACGAATGGGCAACTTAAATGACGTAAGGACACTCAACGACTATAAGATACTCCTTCTGACATGGATATTCGACATAAACTACACAAAGAGCTTTGGTTTGATAATCGAACGGGACTATATAGGCCGAATCTCTGCGTACCTGCCGCATAATGCGGAGATTGATGAGATAAAGGTACGCCTTACCGCGTACATCAGCGAAAATGCTATCGGGAAAGCGTAAATCCTCTGATGCGCTAATACACGATAAATTTGTTCTCAATCAGGCACACTCTGTATAAGCAGAGTTTTTTGACAACCGCAAGTAGTCGAAGACCAAGCGGATATTAAGGGTTTATGGGGGTATCCGAAATGGAACCGGAATGAGTAGGTGGATGGTGGCGGGTAAGGAACAGGTGTTCAATCGTCCCTTGCCCGCCATGATAGCAGTTTACTTTGGAACTTTACTCATAGGTATACCTATTGCCTTTGCTACTCCTTCACCATACGCCTTGTCCGCTTTGAGGCAGTTAACTATATGGCGTATTTTTATTTCTTTAGGGGCATCTCCCATTGCACGGGCAGTGTTGCCAAACAATGCCTCCTTCTGTTGAGCGTTCATTATTTGAAACAACTTCCCAGGCTGAGAGTAGTAATCATCGTCAGTACGATGGTCCCAGTGGTTGGCTGCACCCTCTAAACTAAGTGGTGGTTCCGCAAACTTACTTTGCTGCTGCCACTGCTCATAACTATTGGGTTCATAGCCGATGGTGCTGCCGTGATTGCCATCCACACGCATGGCTCCATCTCTATGATAACTGTGGAAAGGACAACGGGCTGCATTTACGGGAATGAGGTGGTGGTTCACTCCAAGCCGGTAACGCTGTGCATCACCATATGAAAATAAGCGCCCTTGCAGCATTTTATCCGGTGAGAAACCGATGCCTGGCACAATATTAGCGGGGCTGAAGGCAGACTGTTCAACTTCGGCGAAATAGTTCTCAGGATTTTTATTAAGTTCTAATACACCTACTTCGATAAGGGGATAATCTTTATGTAACCATACCTTGGTAAGATCAAAGGGATTGTATGGACATGTGGCAGCGTCTTTATCAGGCATCACCTGTATGGATAGTGTCCACTTGGGAAAGTCCGCCTTTTCAATGCTCTCGTAGAGGTCTTTCTGGTGGCTCTCACGGTCCTTTGCTATGATGGCCTCAGCCTCGGCATCTGTCAGATTCTTAATGCCCTGTTGCGAGGTGAAGTGAAACTTCACCCAGCAGCGTTCGTTTTTGGAGTTATACATACTGAATGTATGACTGCCAAAGCCGTGCATATGGCGATAGGTGGCAGGAATACCTCTATCGCTCATAACGATAGTAATTTGGTGCAGTGCCTCTGGCAGCGATGTCCAAAAATCCCAATTGTTCTTGGCACTTCGCATATTGGTACGTGGATCTCGTTTCACGGCATGGTTAAGGTCAGGAAATTTTAATGGATCACGCAGGAAAAATACTGGCGTGTTATTGCCCACTATGTCCCAGTTGCCTTCTTCGGTATAGAACTTAATGGCAAAGCCCCTGATGTCCCGTTCAGCATCAGCGGCACCACGTTCCCCTGCAACTGTGGAGAAGCGGACGAAGAGTTCTGTCTTTTTGCCGATTTTAGAAAATATCTTTGCCTTGGTGTATTTTGTTATATCATGGGTTACAGTGAAGGTTCCGTATGCCCCGGAACCCTTGGCATGCATTCTTCTCTCTGGGATTACCTCTCTATCGAAGTGGGCAAGTTTTTCCATGAACCACACATCCTGCAACAGCATTGGGCCTCGCTGTCCGGCTGTCATGACATTCTGGTTATCGGCTACTGGAGCCCCTGAGTTGGTTGTCAACTTCTTATCTTTGCCTTTCATCTCAATCCTCCTTTTGCTACTAAACCTGCTAAAAACTCTCTTATCTTCATTTTTCTTCCTTTGTTTGCTGGCAGTAAAATCCATTCGATACTATACTGAGTATTCTATCAAACATGCTATCAGTTATTCAACTGTCATCATCTGCGTCAGCTACGCAAGAACAGTAGCATTGAAATTACGGTAGTTGAACAATCAAATTATCCTGAGCCTGTCGAAGGATGCTTCTCATATTTCACCTTTCAGTGCTATGGCATATCATCCGAAACACTTAAATCAGGAGGGTTTTCACCTTGTTTCACTTCTCTATATCGGATTTCAGGAACCGTTGCGGTCTGAGATGCTAACGTCTGGCCGCTTAATTGTAGAAAATATATCTACCTCTGCAGAATTTCCCGTATTTTCATTAAAAGCTCCTCGGTCATGATGGGTTTGGCGATGTAGTTCAGGCCCTCCTCAAAGATGCCCTTTTCGTGTATTACGTTATAGGTATGGCCGCTGATGAAGAGTACCTTTATCCCGGGCTTATAGAGCCGTATCTCGTCATAAACGGCCTTGCCGTTTTTCTTTGGCATTATAACGTCCATGACAACAATATCTATAGTGTCCTTATGTTCTATGAATTTGTCTACCGCGTCCTTGCCGTCGACTGCTTCTATCACCGTGTAGCCCGCGCGTTTAAGTACCTTGACAGTTATTTTCCTCAGAG
>PEAC01000114.1 GCA_002753305.1 Nitrospirae bacterium MYbin6 | reverse complement strand
CTGCAGGAACATTTCATATGATTTTTTGCAAACTTGCGTCTATGGCTGCTTCCCATGCCATATATTTATAGTATACACATCCGCTCTGCACGCTCATTGAGAATTGCTGGACATTTCTACTTTGGCTTGACAAAATCGCAGTATTTGTTGACTTAACCCGTCTGGCAAAAGTATGATTTAAGGCATGACGGCTTTTCACTCAGCATATTTCGCGTATGAATTAACGAAACGCTATTCCGTTAATGATTCCGAGAAGCTGGCGACAGTGCTTGCCGACGCTCAGGTTCCAATGAATCCACACCAGCTTGACGCCGCTCTTTTTGCGTTCAAGTCGCCATTGTCAAAAGGCTCTATCCTTGCCGATGAGGTGGGACTTGGTAAAACAATCGAGGCCGGTCTTGTAATCGCCCAGAGATGGTCAGAGGGCAAGCGGCGGATTATTATTATCACACCTGCAAACCTCCGTAAACAGTGGGCACAGGAAATGGCGGATAAATTTTATCTGCCTGCGGCCATTCTGGAGGCTAAGAACTACCGGCAAATCAAACGCGATGGGAAGTCTAACCCATTTCAGCAAAGTTCCCTCGTTATCTGTTCCTACCAGTTCGCGGCAAAATACGCAGATGTTATTGTTTCCATGCAGTGGGATATGGCAGTTATTGATGAGGCTCACCGGCTCCGAAATGTCTATAAAACAGACAATAAAATTGCAAAAGCCATAAAAACCGCACTTGTCAACACCCCTAAAATATTACTCACAGCAACACCTTTACAGAATACGCTCCTGGAGCTGTACGGGCTGGTCAGCGTCGTTGACGATTATGCCTTTGGCGACCTCAAGAGTTACAAGGCCATGTATGCCCGCATTAGCGGCGACGCCGTCTTTGATGAGCTGAAATCAAGGCTTGCTCCTCTATGCCATAGGACACTGCGCCGTCAGGTGCTTGAATATATCCGTTATACGAACCGCATACCCATAACAGAAGACTTTTTCCCCTCTGATGATGAAATGGCGCTCTATGAAATGGTATCTGAATATCTGCGAAAACCACTGATTCATGCCCTGCCGAATTCCCAGCGTCAGCTTATTACGCTCATAATGCGCAAACTGTTGGCGTCGTCCACTTTTGCCATTGCCGGGGCGTTGGATTCATTGGCGCAACGGTTGAGAAGGGAATTGAAAGGCGCAAAAGTTGAAGCCGCAATAGATGACATAGCGCAGGACTATGAAGAATACTCCAATGACGCTGAGGAATGGGATGAGGGACAAGAGAAAGAAGAGCTTTCAACCGCGGATATTGCCTCTATTGAAAAAGAGATAGAAGGGCTTGAAACCTTCAGGGATATTGCTGTCAGCATTACCGAGAACGCCAAAGGCCACGCTCTGTTGAATGCCTTGACTCACGGTTTTCTAAAGGCAAAAGAGCTGGGGGCTGCTAAAAAAACTATAATCTTTACCGAATCCAGACGAACGAAAAGCTATCTTGTGCGGCTTCTTTCAGAAAACGGTTATGCCGATAAAATTGTATTGTTTAACGGAACAAACAACGACCCACAGTCGCGGACAATATATAAGGAATGGCAGACTGCCAATAAAAACACAGACCGAATCTCAGCCTCAAAAAGCGCCGATATGCGGGCGGCGCTGGTTGATTATTTCAAAGACCACGCTAAGATTATGATTGCCACAGAGGCAGGAGCGGAAGGTATTAACCTGCAATTCTGTTCAATGGTAGTGAATTTCGACCTGCCGTGGAATCCTCAGCGGATTGAACAGCGCATTGGCCGCTGCCACCGCTACGGGCAAAAATACGATGTTGTTGTCATCAACTTTATCAATCGCAAGAATGCCGCCGACCAGCGGGTATATGAACTGCTGGCTGAAAAGTTCAAGCTATTCTCAGGTGTGTTCGGCGCAAGCGACGAGGTGCTTGGCGCGATTGAATCCGGCGTTGACTTTGAAAAACGGGTTGCCGCTATTTATCAGAACTGCCGCACAAGCGAAGAGATAGAGGCCGAATTCCTGCGGTTACAGTCTGAAATGGAGGCCAATATAACCGCAACTATGGCCGACACTCGCAAGAAACTGATTGAGAACTTTGACGCCGAAGTCCATGACCGTCTGCGGGTAACCCTTGCTGAAAGCCGCGAATATCTCAATAAATACGACACCATGCTTTGGCGGCTTACCAGAAATGAGCTTAAAGACTCAGCGCAATTTGATGATAAGACTTTGTCATTTACCCTGAAAACAACCGCCAACCTTGGCAAGAACATACCGCCCGGCACTTACACCCTCGCCCGGCAGGTTGACAACACCCACCGTTACCGTATAGGACATCCGCTCTCTCAGGCGCTCATTGCCCGCGCTAAACAGAGGCCGCTATACAGTGTAATTGTGGAGTTTGATTACACCGGCTGGCCGATAAAGGCCGCCGCGCTTGAGCCGTTTGTCGGTAACAAAGGCTTGTTGACCTTGTTTCATATAGCGATTACCGGAGCTGACGCACATGACCACCTGATTCTATGCGCTATGACTGATAAAGGAGTATTCCTGCCCGATGAGGCAGCCAAACGCTTGTTCGACCTGCCCTGTAAAGAAGACACACCCGCTAATAATACGAAACTACCTGTAACACTTAAAGATGAGGTACAGCGGCGGCAAAAGATGATAATCTCTGATATTGCCGGCAGACAGGCGCTGTGGTTTGATGATGAGATAGACAAGCTCAATAACTGGGCGGAAGATAAACGGCGTGGGCTGAAAGGGGAACTAAAAGACTATGACGATGAGATTGCGGCCATGAAAAAAGAGGCGCGCCTCGCACTCAACCTGCCTGACAAGTTGGCAATCCAGAAGAAAATCCGCGATTTGGATGCCAGGCGCAACGCCGCATGGAAGGAATACGACGAAGCCGCTAAGCTAATAGAGCAGCAAAAAGACACCCTTCTCGATAGTGTTGAAGAGCGGCTGAAACAGACCATTGAAGAAAAGACGATATTTACGATAGAGTGGAGGCTCAAATGAACGACACCCATGACAAAATGGATGGCACGTCATTGGATATAGCCGCCGACAACCGCGCCCGGCTGAAGGCCATGTTTCCCACGGTATTTGCTGAAACAGTGAACGACAAGGGCGAACTGGCAGAATCGGTCGACTTTGAAAAATTAAAGGCCGAACTTGGTACGTTTACTGAGCTATTTGAATCACGCCGCGAACGCTACGGTATGGACTGGCCTGGCAAGAAAGAGGCTATGCGCCTTATACAGACCACAAGCGCCGCCACACTAAAACCCTGCCGCGAGGAATCCATAAACTTTGACACCACCGAAAATCTATTTATCGAAGGCGATAATCTTGAAGTTATTAAACTCTTGCAAAAAAGCTATTACGGCAAGGTGAAGATGATTTACATAGACCCGCCCTACAACACCGGCAAGGAGTTTATCTACCCCGACAATTACAGTGAATCTCTTGAAACCTATCTTGAATACGCGGGGCTGATTGATGGCGAGGGCAGGAAATTCTCTACCAACACCGCCAATGAAGGCCGATTTCATACCAAGTGGCTGAATATGATGTATCCACGGCTCTATCTGGCAAGGAATCTGCTGCGTGATGACGGGGTGATATTTATCAGTATCGATGATAATGAGGTGAGTAATCTTAGAAAATTGTGCGATGAGATTTTCGGGGAAGAGAATTTTGTTGAAAGTATTATTTGGAAAAAAAGGTCAACACCACCCAATGATCAAATTATAGGGGCGGCGCATGAGTATCTGTTGATTTACAGCAAATTTAAAGTGAATATGGTATTGAATTTGAAAGAAAGAACTGTGGAACAAATAGACAGATATCAAAACCCGGACAACCATCCTAAAGGGCCATGGACGCCGGGAGATTTAATGGCAAACGTAAAGGGCGGCAGATATGTCGCTTCATTGTATTTTCCAATTATAAATCCGACTACTGAGGAAGAACACTACCCTTCATCCAACGGTAATTGGCGATTTAACAGAGAGAAAATTGACAATCTTATCAAGAACAACGAAATCTCTTTTGGTGAAAATGGGAGAGGAAGACCCAAGTTGAAGAGATTTTTATGTGATGTGAAAGAAGGCATCACTTACACTACCTTATGGGATTTTGTGCCTTTGAATACGAAGGGTTCACAAGAAATGGCAGAAATACTAGGAAACATGACAATATTTGATAATCCAAAACCTGTTGGGTTAATAAAGGAACTGATTAAACTTGGCGCAATTTCTGATAGTATCATCCTCGACTTCTTCTCTGGCTCATCCACCGCAGCCCACGCCGTGCTTGATCTCAACAAACAAGACGGCGGCAGCCGCAAGTTTATCATGGTACAGCTTCCTGAACCTTGTGCTGAAGACAGCGAGGCATTTAAGGCCGGATATAAGACTATCGCCGACATTGGCAAAGAGCGCATTCGGCGGGTAATAAAAAAACTCAATGGCGAACAGGCAGGCAAGCTTGATTTAGACGGGGCATCTGCGCAGGATCGTGGCTTCAAAGTCCTCAATCTCGACAAATCTCATTTCAGGCAGTGGCGGAAACTCGCGCCCGACGCAGAGCCAGCACATATCGAAAGACAACTTTTTGACCATATCGAAAATATTGACCATAAGGCCACACAGGAAGATTTACTGTTTGAGATTCTCATCAAGGCCGGATTTATGCCTACTGCCAAAGTGCAAACCATCACGCTTGCGGGCATTCCGGTGTTTTCTATTGCCGAGGGCGGCCTGCTCATCTGCCTTGCCGAGAAAGTCTCAAAGGAACTGATTAACGCCGTTGCAGAGGACAAACGCGTTCAGCGGTTTATCTGCTTGGATAAAGCCTTTGGCGGCAATGACCAGCTCAAGGCCAACGCCGTGCAGACATTCAATGCCCACAACATGGGCAACGAGGAACATAATCAGATAATATTCAGGACGGTGTAAGGGGGAGAGAATGAAAAAGAAAGACCCTGAAACGCATAAAGCCTTAGTACCTTTGGATAGCTCATTTTTATTTTATTCAACAGAAGACGGCAAAACCCGTATTCAGGTAAAATTGCATGATGATACTGTATGGCTTACGCAGAAACTTATGGCAGAATTGTTTCAGGTATCGGTTACAACGGTTAATGAACACGTCAAGACGATATATAGCAACTGCGAACTGATTCCTGAGCCAACTATTCGGAAATTCCGAATAGTTCAAACAGAAGGTGTAAGAGAGGTTGCCCGTGAGGTTGATTTTTACAATCTCGATATGATTATTTCAGTAGGTTACCGTGTCAACAGCCTGCGCGGTACTCAGTTTCGCATTTGGGCTACGCAGCGGCTGCGCGAGTATATCATAAAGGGCTTTACTATGGACGATGAGCGGCTGAAACAGGCGGGCGGCGGTAACTATTTTGACGAGCTGCTTGCCCGCATCCGCGACATCCGCTCATCAGAAAAGATTTTTTATCGCAAGGTTATGGATATTTACGCAACCAGCATTGATTATTCGCCAAACGCTGAGTTATCAAAAGAGTTTTTCAAGGTCATTCAGAACAAAATGCACTGGGCGGCTCATGGCCATACAGCCGCAGAGGTCATTGACAAGCGCGCCGACTCGACCCTGCCTAACATGGGGCTTACCTCATGGCATGGAGATAGACCGAGGAAAGACGATGTTGTCATAGCCAAGAACTACCTGGACGAACAAGAGTTGAATCTGCTCAACCGTATCGTTACAGTCTATCTTGAATTCGCCGAGCTTCAGGCGATAGAACAGAAGCCCATGTATATGAAGGACTGGATAGCAAAACTCGATGACTTTATCAAACTCAGCGGGAGAGAACTTTTGACCCATGCAGGGAAAATCAGGCATGACAGTGCTGTTGCAAAGGCTCTTGTGGAATACGAAAAGTTCCGGCAAGCGCATTTAAATGAGCCTTCCCCTGTAGAGAGGCATTTTAGCGATGCGATACAAGAGATAAAACACATTGAAAAGGCAGTAAAGAAGGGCAGAAAAAAGGGCGGGAAAGAAGAATGAAACTGAAATTTGACTCAGGCCTTGAATATCAGCTTGAGGCCATAAAAAGTGTAACCGGCCTGTTTGAAGGACTGCCGCGGCAGCAGGGCGGAATGAGTATTGATTTTAGCAAAACCGAAGGAGCTATGTTCAACGAGCTTGGCATTGGCAACAACCTGATACTCTCCCACGAACAGCTTCTGAAAAATCTGCATAATGTTCAATCCTGCAACCATATACCGAAATCACGAACCTTGTTTGAAACAGATAATTACAAATTCCCTAACTTCTCAGTAGAGATGGAAACCGGCACAGGTAAGACCTACGTCTATTTGCGTACTATATTTGAGCTGAACAAGCTCTACGGCTTTAAGAAGTTCATTATAGTTGTGCCGTCTGTGGCAGTGCGCGAGGGCGTTACCAGTTCAATAAAAATTATGAAGGAGCATTTCAAGGGGCTTTATGACAATGTGGCGTTTGACGATTTTGTCTATCAGTCAAAGGATTTAAGCCGAGTCCGGCAGTTCGCGGTTAATAATGAAGTGCAGATAATGGTAATCAATATTCAGGCGTTTCAAAAAGACACTGAGAAGACCGGCAACGTGATTCATCAGGAGCAGGATAAAATGTCAGGCCGCCGCCCCATTGAATTTGTTCAGGCCACAAACCCGATACTGATTATTGACGAGCCGCAGAGCGTTGACAATACAGAGAAGTCTCAAAAGGCAATCGGCAACTTAAACCCACTCTTTGCCCTTCGCTACTCGGCCACACATACCAACCCGTATAATCTCTTGTATCAGCTTGACCCGATACGTGCCTATGATATGAGAATTGTGAAGCAGGTAGAGGTGGTGGACGCAACCGCTGGGAAGGACTTTAATCAGACAATGGTGAGGCTGGACGCGGTATATTGTCCGAACCCGAAGGCAAAGATAAAGAATCTTATGGCAAAAGTTACCATCTTTGAAGATACGCCAAGCGGCCCGCGTGAAAAGCAGATTAAGGTAAAGTACGGCACAGATTTGGCACAGCAGACCAATAGACAGGATTACGACGGGTATCTCATCGGCAGTATCAACGCCAATCAGGACAATGGATATATCGAGTTTCAGAACGGCAAAGTAGTTGAACTCTTGCAGGAGTTAGGCGGCATGAATGACGAACGGCTAAAAAGCCAGCTCCGCCAAACCATAGAACAGCACTTTGAAAAAGAGAAACAGCTAAAGGGCAAGGGCATAAAAGTCCTTTCGCTCTTCTTCATAGACCATGTAAAAAGCTACCGCCATTATGATGATGAGGGCAACCGGCATAAAGGGAAACTTGCCCTATGGTTTGAGGAGTTTTACGCTCAAATCGGCGCTAAGCCTATGTATAAGGGATTGATACCCTATTGCGCGGACGCTGTGCATGATGGCTATTTTTCGGCGGACAAAAAGGGCGGCAAGATTGTTAAAGAAATGGATACAAACACCACAAAGGACGACGAAACATACGCACTGATTATGAAAGACAAGGAACGCCTGTTGAGCATTGAAGAACCGCTTCGGTTTATTTTCAGCCATTCCGCCCTCAAAGAAGGCTGGGACAATCCTAACGTGTTTCAGATTTGCACTTTACGTGAAATGGGAACAGAGACGCAACGCCGCCAGACCATAGGCCGGGGGCTGCGTCTGCCGGTAAATCAGGACGGCGACAGAATATATGACGAGCATGTGAACAGGCTTACGGTTATTGCCAATGAATCATTTGAAAACTTTGCGAGGGGTTTGCAGTCGGATATTGAAGAGGCTACCGGTAGAAAATTCGGACGTATTACACAAATTGCGTTTACACATTTGCAGAATGCCGCGGGAACGGGCGATCTTTCGCAGGACGAGTCAAAATCGCTATGGGAGCATATACACCGGCAGGGTTTTATTGATTACAATGGTGATTTTACACCTGATTTCAGGCCGGACAGTGCGGGATTTACTTTGAATCTTCCCCCCGAATTTACAGGGATGAACGAGGCAGTCATCAGCGGGATGAAGAAATTCATGCCGCGTGATATTGTCAAAGACGCCCGCAAGCGGCAAAAGGTTTCTTACAACAAACGGATTGACCTTAACCCTGACTTTAAGATTCTATGGGCTAAAATAAGTCAGAAGACCCGCTATTCAGTGGAATTTGAAACTGAAGAGTTGATAAAGCGTGCTGTAGATAAAATCAAGAAAATGGCGGAAGTAAAGAAAGTGCAGATTGAGATTACAAAACGCGACCTTGAAATCATAGAATCTGGTATTGAAGGCGGCAGTATAACCAGCCACCGCCTTCATGTTGTTACCAATGAACAGCCCTTGCCTGACATTCTGGAGTTTCTCCAACGTGAAACGGAACTGACGCGGGGGACGCTGGTGGAAATCATCCGGCAATCTGGACGGCTGAAAGATTTTACGGTAAATCCGATAATGTTTATGTCTGAAGCTGCAAAACTAATCAACAGGGCGCTGCATGAGCTGATTATAGACGGGATTAAATACGAGCCAATAGCTGGACAGTGCTATGAAATGCGCCTTTTTGAAGAAGAGGAGCTGGAAAAATATTTAAACAGGCTATACACAGTTAAAAGCAAAGACAGAACGCCTTATGATTACATTGAATATGAATCGAATACAGAGAAAGAGATTGCAGAACGTTTGGATACTGACGACAAGGTAAAGTTTTTCTGCAAACTTCCGCGCTGGTTTAAGGTTGCAACGCCGCTTGGAGACTATAACCCCGACTGGGCAGTGGTGGTAGAGAATGACCGGAAACTTTACCTCGTGCGTGAGACAAAGAGTACGCTTGACCGCGATAAGCGGCGGGAATCGGAGAACAAGAAATTTGACTGCGGAAGGGCGCACTTTAAGGCGTTAGGCGTTAATTTCAAAGACGCAACAACTATCTATGAAGTATTGCAGGAATAGTCGTAATAAGAAGTTTCCATTTGACGGTTATACCCAAAGATTATTGCAGTATTTCAAAAATCGGCAGTTCACGGGAGGGAGGTTTAAATGGCATATATCAAGGACGGCGGGCGATTATAATGGACCCCAAAAACTGGACAACATGTTAAGTTACAGTAAGAGCAGAAAGATGGAGGTCCAAGGATATTATGAAGACGAAATATG
>PEAC01000113.1 GCA_002753305.1 Nitrospirae bacterium MYbin6 | reverse complement strand
TCAAGCTCAAGGGCCGTGGCCCGCAGAATCTCTGCCTTTTGTGAGAGTTCAGCGCCGCAGAGGGCCTCAAGCGCCCAGGCATGCGCCCACGCATGGGCCACGGCCGAGTCCCCGGCGATGGATTCGGCAAGCGGGGTCTTATACATCGGGTTGCCCTCTTTGAATAGGGCCTCAACGCCGCGGTGCTGGTAGCCAAGGCGTATCTCAAGGTGGTAGACCTCCTCGCCGTGGCAGATAAACCTGAAATGCCCTGGCTCAATTATGCCGGCATGTACCGGGCCAACTGCCACCTCGTGGGTGTCTTTGCCGAGGGCGCTGTAGAACTTTTCTGCCATATCCGGATCTATACGTCTCACCGGCTTGAGCCAGGGATGCCCCGACGGGATGATGCCGGTTTGCTCGTGAAGCTCTCGTTCGAATAGATGAAGTGATGGGGCAGTCGGGGTTATCGAGTCGTAGTGTGTCCCCGGCGCTGCCAGTGCCGAGGCGGCCATCAGTGTGTTTGACGTATCGTCGGCCAGGACGGCTATCACTTCATATTTGCCTTCACGCGCCGGATGCCCAAAGAACTGTACCGTCCTTAGGCCGTCTTTTACGTAGGCGGCTATGTCGGCCGCTAGGGCAGCCATCGAAAATATGGGAATATCTTTTTTCGGTACTGAAACACCATTTTTTATAATTGCCCAGACGCCCATATTGTTAAAATCCCCCCAGCGTGGCCGCCGCCTTGTGTAAAATTGTGTTTAGCCGCTCGGGGATGTGAACCCCCAGGGCGGCCAGTGCCGCGATAAATGTCCATTGCGGCAGGGTTGAGAGAATGGGTTCGTGCCTTTTCGTGGGTTGCTCAGAGGCAGACGGCTCCACGCTGGAGAAGGCCATTTTCATCACGGCAGAGACAAACCCATATATAATAATAGTCAAAAAGAGGGCAGACATCAGGAGCACAAACCATCGTCCATCTGTAACCATTTGCCTGAGCATAGAAAACTCCGTAATGAATAGCGCCCAGGGCGGAAAGCCTAATAGGGCCAGTGTCCCTGTTACCAGGAGCCAGGCACTTTGTGGAATCCGCTCAACCCCCGAGCGAATCTCCCTGACGTTTACGGTGCCGTAGGCGTGGAGGAAATTTCCCGAAGTCAAAAACAAGGAGTGCTTGGCCAGGGAGCTGCAAACGGTGTGGAGCATTACGGCATATATGGCCGCCCCACCCAGCCCCATCCCTATGGCCAGAATCCCCATATGCTCGATTGTCGAGTAGGCAAGCTTTCTCTTAAAATTCCCCGCCCTGAGAACATACACCGCCGAGACGAAAAGAGAGACGAGGCCAAGGACGAGCATAAGCTGCCTGATAAAGCCAATCATCGGCGTATGAGAGAATATCTGATAGTATCGCAGGATGCACAAAAAGGCCGAGATTGTCAGCGCGCCGGAGAATATTGCCGAGGCCGGTGAAGGAGCCTGTGAGTGCGCGTCGGGAAGCCATGTGTGCATGGGGGCAAGGCCCATCTTCGTCCCGAAACCTATCAGTGCAAATACGAAGGCTATCCCGCCCCAGAGTGGAGAGATAGCCGATGCCCCGGCCGTGAGGGCGTCAACACTAAGGCCTGCACCCTTTATAGTCCTTCCGGCCTCTGTCATTGCCAGCACGCCGATGAAGGCAAGGGCAATGCCCACGGAGCAGATGAAGAGGTATTTCCATACCGCCTCAAGCGACTCCTTCCCCCTGTGATGAAGGATAAGAGGGGCGGTAGATAAGGTAGTGGCCTCAATGAATACCCACATCAGGCCCAGATTCCTGCTGAGAATCACGCCGCTTAAGGTTGCCAGAGTAAAGAGCATGGTTGGCACATACCAGTTGTTGTAGCGCTCGTCGCGGGCCTCTCTGATTAAAACGGCCATCTCTTTTATAAACACGGTGCTGTAGAGGGCCGACCCCAGAAACAGTACCGAAAGGATAAGGAGAAAGAGGTAATTCAGGGCATCGGCGCCTATCAGGGCATCCGCGACGGGTTGCCCGTAAGGAAGACGCAGCGTCATAAAAAGATGTGCTGCCGCGGCGGCCACAATAATCCACCTGTCAAAGACGGGCGCTGAGGCGGCAACAGACCTTACTGCCTTTAATCCAATAGAGAGCGCGGCAAACATTGGCGGCAGCGCAATAAGCAGAAGCTCGCCGCTTATCAATCCGTCAGCCTCGTAAGGCGTGACACGTCGGAACTCTCGAATGTAGATTTCATTCGGTTAAGGAATATGCCCATGAGAAATACGCCCATAAATACGTCAAGTAAGACGCCTGCCTCGACAATCACCGGCACCTCTGAGGCCAAGGACAGGGACATCATAAAGACCCCGTTTTCAAGCACCAAAAATCCCATAACATGCGTAATAAGCTTCTGATTGGTTATGACGATAAAAAGCCCTATTACCACAGCGGATATGGAGATGCTGAAGGTGAGGACGTCTACCTCCGCGCCCGCATTTCTCAGGGCTACGGACAGGACAAAGGATATGGAGATTATAATGGTTGCCACAATGAGGGAGAGAAAATTGTCGATATACGGCTCGGTTACCCTTCTGATGTCAAGTTTTATGATTATGTAGTGGATAAAAACTGGTACAACAATGGCCTTAACTACAAGGGTCTCGAATGTGAGAATGAGCGTGTGTCCGAGCTTAAGGGTCTCTGCGTGAGAGAGGGAAAACAAAAACAGGAGAATTCCCTGGATGGAGAGGATTTTAACGTAGCCCCCCAGCCTGCTGGTTGTTGAGATATAAAGAAGTGTGACGCCAAAAAGTACGACGACGGAGTTGTGTATCATTTGCGTACCCCAAGCATCAGCACCGCTAGTACTATAAGCGCCACTGACGTGGCCCCAAGGATAAACTGCGGCACATGGGTCATGCGGAGCCTGGCAATCGTAGACTCAAGGATTCCGATAGAGACTGCAATCAGTGTGAGCATAAAGAGATATAGTACCACACCGGCAAGCGGAGCAACCCACTGGGGGACAATTATACCGGTGATGAGTGTGCCCAGTAGTGTGATTTTAATTGTATTAGCGGCAGTGATAAACCCCAAATCGGGGCCGCTCGTGTCAAGAATCATAACCTCGTGTACCATTGTAAGCTCAAGATGTGTTGTAGGGTCATCGACGGGCATCCTGCTGGCCTCAACGAGGATAGCCATCATAAGGACGATGTTGCCGCAGATGGCCGGGATCAATAGCTCGGAATCAGACCATGCCCTGAGCGCCCCGAAGATGGATGCGAAAAAGCCGCTTTGTGTGAAGTCGTGTGAGGCGGCGGGGATCATCGAATATATGCCGGTAAACGATGTATGTCCGGTAAGCATTGCCATAGACCCCATGATGATGAAAAAAGCCGGTTCAATCAGTGCTGAAAACGTAATCTCCCTGCTGACACCCATGCCTTCAAAGCTGCTGCCGGTGTCAAGGGCCCCAAGGACGCTGAAGAACTTGCCAAAGGCCAGCGTATAGGCAAAGAATATGAAATCCCCGTTGAAGTGAATCAGCGCGGGGCGCCCGGCTATGGGGACGACTGTGGCTGCCGTCAGAACGGCGCCAAGGGCTGCCGAAGGGGCAAGGGCAAATATCGGAGACGTAACCCTGCTTATAACTGAGGACTTTCTTAGCAGCTTAATAAAATCATAAAATGGCTGAATCACCGGAGGGCCGTATCTGCCTGCCCACACGGCCTTGACCCTGACGATAATGCCGGCAATTAAAAATGACACGGCAATCATGAGGATGTATCTGTATATGGCTGAACTCATGTCGTGCCTCTCCATACGGCGGCAAAGAGAAAGACGGCCAGTGCCGCCAGGATATACAGGACATAGTGCCCGGTGTGCCCGCTCTGAATCCATGAAAATCTCTCAAAAATCGACTTTATTACAACGAGGGCCTTGTCTATTACCAGGGCCTCGATGAAATCAAAAGAATATGAGGCGTGCTTAATGCGCCTTGTGGGGAAGGGTTCACATCCGGGGACATCGGCGCTTCGTGGGATTAGCCGTTTTTCCACACGCCGGAAAAGCGGCGCGGCAAGTTTAACAAACGGGCTGCTGAGTGACGACCCGGTATACTGCATACGGCTTGTGACGCTATCATAACCGCAGCCCCATGTCGGGGCGGAGGCCTGGGTTCTGACAAGCAGCGTTCGAACAAGAAACACAGCTGCCGTTACGGCCAAAAGCAGGAGCGCGCCGCGTGAGACCTTGCCGGTGATGGTGATGGATTCTTCAATGAGGCCGGTTTGCGTAACGCCAAGGCACAGTAACGGCGCCCTGATAAGCTGCATAACGGCCTCCGGCCAGAGGCCGGCAATAAGGCATAGTACCGATAGGATTATCAGGGGAAGTGCCATTGCCGGGGACGGCTCAACACCGGCCAGGTTAGAGCGCGGCACGCCAAGAAAGGCTATTCCAAAGGTCTTAACAAAAACGGCAACCGTGATAGCGCCGTTGAGGGCCACAACGGCAACGGCTATCACACCAACGGTGATAATAATACCGGAGGCCGGCGTAAGCGCCTTAAGCAGCCCTGAGTAGATGAGGAATTCGCTGATAAAGCCGTTAAAAGGGGGCAGGGCACATGCGGCGGCCGAGGCGGCCAGAAACGTTCCGGCCGTAATGGGCATGGTCTTGATGAGGCCGCCAAGCCGGTTAATGTTTGATGTCCCGGTGGAGAGATAGACAGCGCCTGCCGCATAGAACAAGACGCCCTTAAAGAGGGAATGGTTAATGGCGTGAAAGAGCGCCCCGGCAAGCCCAAGCACCTCCATAAGGGGAAGGCCGTATGATCTGCCCAGCATCCCGACCCCAATGCCGATACCGATGATTCCGGCGTTTTCAATGGTGGAGTAGGCAAGGATGCGCCTCATGTCGTTTTGAAGCAGGGCGTAGAGGATGCCAAAGACGGCGCAAATCATGGAAATACACAGGACGGCATAACCGCTAAAGGGGGCGGCAGTGCCGGTGAGGGCGACAGTCCGCAGTATCCCGTATATCCCCATATTCACGGCAGCGCCTGAGAGAAGGCCGGAGACTCCGCGCGGCGCCTCGGTCTCAGCCCGAACCGCCCACGAATGAAACGGCATAAGCCCGGCCTTAAAGGCAAATCCGATAAAAAATAAGAGAAATAAAATCGTACCGCTGGTTGTTTCAGAGGAAAGCGCGGCAGAAAATTCAGAGAAATCCATATCAGCGCCAGGCGGGGCAGCCAGGACAAAGGCAACGGCCAGAATCACCGCCCCCACATGCATGGTAACAAGGAAATTAACGGCCCCCGACATGGGTCGCAGCTTACCGCGTTCAAAGGGGATGAGGAAAAAAATGCAGAGCGCCATAATCTCCCATACGACAAGAAAGGCGAGGGCATTTCGGAGTACAAGGACAAGGAGCATGGAGGCCACCGTGAAGTTAAAGAACATGTAGTGTTTCCCGGCCGGCATGGTAAGTGAAGTTTTAGGCATACCGGAGATATAGGCGGTAATATAGATGATAGAAACTAAGGCAGTAATTGAGGTTAAGGCCGCAAATATGGCTGACAGCGCGTCAAGTTCACACCTGAGCCGCCCAAGCGGCGGGCCAAGGTCAACGGTTGCAGAGATAGCATCGCCGCCAAACAGCACTCCAACGCACTGTTGCAAAACACCGGCGGCAGCCACGGCAACGGCCAGGACGGAAATCCCCGCGGCAAGCCTGTTTTCGTCAGCTTTCCCAGAGAAAATTGCTGCCAACAAGCCCCCTGTAACTGCCACGGCAACGGTGATGAAATAAACGTGCATTAATCAACCTTTTGGTTCAGCGCACATATCCGCCAAATCCAACCTTATAATAAAGAAATGGATTTTTCAGTGTCAACAAGTATTTTGACGGTGTCAAGCCAAAATAGAAATGCCTTATCCATTAATAATCATAGCCCATCAAGTATGCGCCCGTGTCGGGCGCTCAAAAAATGGGGGGGGAAGGACACATCCTTCCCCCCCATTCTGAAATCTGCCGGTTATGTTTAAACCGCTGCTGCCATTGCCTTTTCGGTCTCTCTGAGCCATAGGAGCCTTGAGCCGTTTACTACCGGCAGGTTGGCCTTCTCTATGAACTCGGCTGCGTTTACATCAAGGCCGGCCGTTTCTGCAAATGGCTTTATCGATGTGGCTGCCTTTGGCTTGGTGGCCTCTTCTATCTCCTTCTGGCTTGGCTCAGTTATTACTGCCCCTGCCGCCTTGGCAAGAGACATGGCTATTTCGCATTGCGTCTTTGCCTGGCCCTGCGGCTCCACCGTCTTTGCCAGGTGCCTTAGCCTTCCCATGTAATCCACTATCGTACCGCCTTGCTCTAAAAACGCCGCGGCAGGAAATACTATGTCGGCCTCTTTGGCTAACTCAGTCAGGTGTGAATTTGATACGATTAGAAAATCAACCTTTGGCCTTTTGTCTATTGGAACATCTCCGGCTGCGTAGAGCGTCTTTACGCCTCCTGATGCCATTTCTTTATAGCCTTTACCTTTTCCCTTGATGCCCAGAGCAGTCACACCCTTGGCGTTTGCCTCTATCGGAATAGAAAGCGCCGCGCCCTTCATCGCTGCCACGTTTTGGGCTGCCTCAAATAGCGCTGGCGACGATACTATTACAGGATTTTGCGCCTCTGTGTACATGACTGCTGCCTTTTCTGTGTCTTCGTTTACCGTGGCTCCCGCGAGGTCCATACCCTTTGGCAACGCTAAACCCTTGTCTGAGAGGGCCTTCGCCAGATTCTTTAACATATCTGCCCCACTGCCTTTAAGTACAATGTCGGCCACGCTTGCTATTTTTACGTCATCTGAGTTGATCACAATCAGCTTGGCCTTTCTGTCGGCCTTTGTGCGAATCATTGCATCCAGGGCCGGATATACGCGCTCCCACTGGTTCGGGTTCAGACCGGCTACGACCATCAAGTCGGCGTCATTTAAGTCAACTGCACCGCCAAGCAGGGTGGCCGCATTGCCATAGAGCGATACGGATGAGTCAATGTTGTCTATGCCCGCATTCTCCGCGTATGCCTTTATGGCTGCCGCGTCCTCGTTGGTTATCGAGCCGGAGGTTACTATGCCCGCGTCTTTTGATTTTAACTTATCGGCGGCAATTTTAAGGGCATCGTCCCAGGTGGTCTCCTCAAGTTTGCCGTTTACGCGCTTCATCGGTGTGTAGAGCCGGTCATGGGCGATAAGGCTGTCAAACCCGAAGCGCCCCGTGGCGCATATAAAGTGGTCTGCCCGGCCGCTGCTGCCACCTGCCCTTATCTTCATTATATCGTTGCCCTTCTTGTATATCTTGACACTACAGGCGTCGCCGCAGGACAGGCACACGGATTCGGCCTTTTCATATTCCCACTCCCTGCCTTTTCTCCATCTGTCCGCCTCAAGGATGGCATTTACCGGACATACGTCTACGCAGCTTCCGCAAAATGTACAGTCTGACTCGTGAAGTGGTTTATCGTTTGCCGTTGTTACTTTTGAGCCTACTCCGCGTCCCATGAAATCCAAAACTGACGTGCCCTGTTCCCTGCACACCCTGACGCAGCGCCCACATAATATACAATAGTCCGGGTCGCGCTTTATAAACGGATTTTTGTCGTCTATGGCAAAGCCGAATTTCTTTCTGGTAAACTGTGACTCTGCAATAGCAAACTCATATGCGTAGTTTTGCAGGTTGCACACGGCGGCCTTCGTACAGGTCATGCAATCCAGCGGGTGCATTGAGAGAATCAGGTCGATTACAAATTTCCTTACCTCCTGAATCTTTTCATTTTCTGTCACCACGTCCATGCCTTCTTTGGTCTTCATAATACAGGCGGTCATCTGCCTTCCACCCACCTCTACGAGACACATTCTGCAAGCGCCGATTCCCTTCATCCCCTCCAGGTAGCACAGATTCGGGATGTGAATCCCCACCGAGCCTGCCGCATCTATCAGGTTTATTCCCGCCGGGACCTTATACTCTTTACCGTTTATTTTTATGTTTACAAGGTCTGCCATTACTCCTCCTTAATTATAGATATATATTTTCAAACCTTTACCGTTTCCAATGCCTTTTTATCCACTATCTCTATTGCCCCATACTTGCAAACCCTGACGCACTCACCGCATCTCGTACACCTCTTATCCACTATCTCATATGGGATATAGCCTATGAAACGCCCGGCCTTCTTCTCTCCCAGTATGGCAAAGTCCTTACACACCACCCTGCACTCGTCACATGACACGCACTTATCGGGAATCACCTTGTACTGGATGCTTCCCTTACACTCACGCTCAGGGCATCCGCCCTCTACATGGATGTCATAGATTTCCGGTGTCTTCTCAAGTGTCTCAATGATGAATTTTGCAGTGTCCTTGCCCTTTTTACACATCGATGAATCAAGCATAAACGGTGCAAGTTGCTTGATTTTCTCTAAATCCTGCTGGGTTGCCTCCGCGTTTGAGAGCTTCCTGAATCTTATCCGCATCTCATAGCTTCCCATCGGGCAGGGCAGGCACCGCGCGCACATCGGGCCGTCTATGAACTCATCAAGAAACAGCAGTGCCTTCTGAATGATACACTTAAACCGGTTTGTGTCCTCGGTTATCTCTTTCAAATCCTTTTCTTTTTCAGCCATTTGCCTATCTCCCCACACCGGCAGCTCTCTTGCCTTTTCCTATTTTTACCGCACCTATCGGACATGCCGTATAGCAGGCCTTACACTTCGTACACATATCCTGGTCTATGTAAAACGACTTTCTGGTCTCTTTTACCGCGTTAAAGGCACAGGCCTGTTTGCATAGGCCGCAGAGAAAACACTCTGAGTGCTCTATCGTATATGTGCCAAGACCGCTGCACACCTTTGCGCGGCAGTATTTATCGTGAACATGCTCTTCGTACTCCTCTCTGAAATACTTCAGCGTTGAGAGAATAGGATTCGGGGCGCTCTGCCCGAGGCCGCATAGCGAGCCTTTCCCAACAAGACGGCATATCTTCTCAAGACGCTCCAAATCACCCGGCTCTCCCTTGCCTGCCGTTATCTTCTCAAGTATCCCATACATCTGGTACGTGCCAACCCTGCACGGGGGACATTTGCCGCACGACTCCTCCTTCGTAAACGACAGGAAGAACTTTGCCACATCCACCACGCATGTCTCTTCGTCCATTACGACCATGCCGCCTGAGCCCATCATCGACCCTACCTCTGAAAGTGAGTCAAAATCGACATGCATGTCCAGGTGCTCCTCCGGCAGACATCCACCAGAAGGGCCTCCCGTCTGTACGGCTTTGAACTTCTTTCCATCCAGAATGCCGCCGCCTATGTCAAATATTAT
>PEAC01000112.1:7405-9518 GCA_002753305.1 Nitrospirae bacterium MYbin6 | reverse complement strand
TCATCGTGAGGAGGGAATTTGGGTATTGCCATCCGTTGCTGTTACCTATGTAATTATCATTTTTGAATCTAAAATAAATAATAGAGATATTTTAGTAAAAATCCTTCCGATATTATGTCTGCCAATTATAATGTTACTGTTATTTTATAGTTTAAACTCTCTAATTAATAATATATACTATGATACCTATGTTGTAAATGAGTTAAAACAAAAATCATTTCTCAAAGCCTACGGTGCATTAACAAGAGTAAAACCAAAAAAGTATATTCATCAGATACCGTTGCAATTTTCCACTATGGACGACATTGCAAAGCACAGCCCGACGTTTTCAAAAATAAAGCCTTTAATAATCGAAGACAGTTGGAATTGGGCAAGAGGAGGTGAGATTGGAGACGGCATGTTTATTTGGGTGTTCAGACATTCAGTTAAACGGGCAGGGTACTACAAATCGGCAAAGACTGCCAGTCAGTTCTTTGAACTGCTTGGCGATGAGATTAACGCATTATGCGGCAGAAAAGCTTTGGATTGCGAACCCATTCGTGAGACACTCAGTCCTCCATTTAAAAAAGAGTACCTGTATAGCTTTCCAAAAACATTTTACGAAATACTGAAATACTCAATTACTAGCTTTCAGAAAATACAGAGGATCGAAGCAGTATCCGTCGGTGAACCGGAAGATTTTATTTTTTTCCAAACTATTACTGGAAATACTATTTTTCCACCTAAGGCGGCGCAAGTCAATCCTTCTGTTTCAGGCTGGGCTTTTAAAGAAAACTATCCACCTCTTGAGATAACCATCAAATCGTTGTCTGCGGTTAAACCCTGCTCTTATAAAATCGAAAGAACAAAAGGAACTGATGTCGTTCAATTAAAAGGACCATCAGCCGATTGGTCAAGATTCAGGTTTGAAACACAAGATACCCTTTGCTGTATAAGTGTTTATGACAATTCATCGGCGTTGCTCGCAGAGATACCACTAAAGAGTATACATGCTGGTTTCAGCTTCCGCGACAATAATATGGAGCTTTATATTGATAATGTAACTCCAAATACTACTTATTCCGCATATAGTATAACTAAGGATATTGTAAAGTCATTGAAGCCTGTAATTCTTGATTTTATAACGATAATATACTCTATATATTTTTACTATTTGTGTTTTATAGCTTTGTCATGTTACCTTATAAATCTATGTATATTTAGAAAATATACAATTTTATTCTGCTTTTCAACTGTTATAGTGGTTGGTATTCTTAGCCGTATCACAATGCTTTCGATAATACAGATAACATCATTTAATGTGTATTATTTTCGATATGTTGCACCAATCACAATGTTGTTCTGCATTTTTATTCCATTGTCTATAATAGATACTTATATTAAAATCCGCAGTGTCATCAACTCATCGGGAGAGGTTGATAAAAAGGTGTGTAAAAAAGCAAGTCAGGCGGTGTAAGTGTGCTGCAGAAAGCGCCATAAGAGATGAGGGAAGGCCCCTCGCAATTGGCTTGCAGGAGAAGGTTGCAAACCACCGTAAGCGGTGTCTTGCATAGTTCAAGCGGAACATTTAATGGCATTGAAATAAGCAGTGGATGCAGCTTTTCACGAGAGAGTAAACTTACTGTTTTCTTCTGTCCTCCTTATTTTTAGCGGCATATAGTTTTTTCTGCCATAGTTTTCTGACATTGTCAGAGTTACACTTATAATAATCCACTGGTCTCATAAAATCAATAGCTGAATGAAGTCTGTGGTTATTATAATGGTCTATGTAGCCGGCGATAGTTTTTTCTTAAGTGTCAAGAAAACCCCAATCTTACAAGTGTAGAATCAGATGTCATAATGAGCCGAAACAAGGAGGTTCATGATGACGATCAAAGGGAAGAAGACATCAAGGGCAAAGGCGTCCAGTTACTGGAAGAGGTACACTAGGAGATAGGTTCAACCCAGCCACACTGCACCAACTGCTGGAGAGATTGGAGCGATGATATATCAGGGGGCGTCAAACGTTCGGGTATATCTGGCAGGAGGCAGCACGGACATGAGGAAATCGATAAACGTGCTGTCAATGCTTGTATGGAAAAAGCAACCCAAATTTGACCATCTGCGCTAACCG
>PEAC01000112.1:0-7389 GCA_002753305.1 Nitrospirae bacterium MYbin6 | reverse complement strand
ATGAGATGTCATATGGTAAACATCTCTGCCTTGTTTACGTGCCAATTGGCGAAGGCGACCATCTGTTCCGGGGATGTCGACCATCTGAGAAAGTATCTTGAAACTAAACAGTGGTAAGTTGGCTTGCGTCAATATTGCCATATTTATCATCAAGCCAAAATCCTTTAATCCTACCTTTTAACCAATACTTTTCTTTTAGGCCGCAGTCTCATCGCGGCTTGGTTGATGTCTCTAACCTCTCCACACCTTTTTAATTTGTACGTGAGCATGGAGGACATCTCGGACTGGCTCCAGTCTGCCTTTGGGGAGATTATGCACCGTAGGTTCCATGTTATTTCTCCTTTTCTCTATGTTTTCTTTTTTCCATAAGTGTCTGCTTCAGCCGATAGCTCTCCCATGTACAGTTTATGATATGGACTTTATGGGTCAGCCTGTCCAGCAGCGCTGATGTCATTACCGGATCGCAGAATGTCTGCGTCCAGTCGGCAAAGCCCACGTTTGTAGTGATCATCACTGAACCTCTCTCGTGTCTTTCAGATATTATCTGAAACAACAGTTCTGCTCCTTCCTTGGAAAACGGTACATATCCGAGTTCGTCCAGAATGAGTAGATCATAACGGACATATTTTTGAAGTAGACGCTGCAACATCTTCTCCTTTCTTGCTTCTATCAGTTCGTTGACCAGGGCGTAACAGGTTGCAAACCGTGTTCGAAAGTTATTTTTACATGCCTCTATTCCCAGAGCTATGGCCATGTGAGTCTTGCCGGTGCCGGTTTTTCCAAGGAAAATGGCGTTTCGGCGTTCCTTGATGTAGTCTTCTCTTGTAAGCTCTCGAAATAGCCTAAGGTCCAAATCAGGCACAGCTGCAAGATCGTGGTCATTACAAGGCGGTGGCTAATCACGAAATCGGGCACGGCATACAGAAGATATTAGAGATGATGGACAGGCAGGCCGACCGGCAGATTCTTAACATGGCGTTCAAAAGAAAGGGCGATGCGAAAACCGCCGTAACAGAAAAGATAGCGGAGGCCTTCAAGAAATACGTGGCGGGAAAGGAACAGCCAAAGGGCCTTGCGCGGAGAGTCTTTGACCGAATCATAGATTTCATGGGGAAGTTGAGGAACTATCTCAGCGGCAGGGGTTTTAAATCGGTGAACGACATATTCGGAGAGGTATACTCCGGGGAGCTGGCAAAGACACACATGGCGCATGAAGAGCAAATAAAGGCAGAACTTGAGAGGATACGTGGTAAGTATGGCCATGAAAGTGACGACCAGATATTAAAGAGACTTAAAGACAATGCCGCGCCGTTCAGAGAGCTGAAGCTGACACCTGAGACATGGAAAAGCGAATTCGGGGAAGACCAGACAGTTAAAACCCCTGTCGGGGACGTAACACTTGGTAGAAACCAATATTTGAAGCTAAAGGCCAAGAGCAGAGAGAAGTATTTCGGGCTTATAAAGCCGACATTGACAGACCCCTTATATGTGGTGGAAGTACGAGACCCAAAAGAAGGCGCGGAAAGGGATACGAAGAGAATTTATATAAAGCCGTTTGTTGGCGAAGATAAAAATACATATTTCACATCGATTACTATACAACAAGACGGAAAGGAAATATCAATAAGTAGTCATCCGAAGGAGCCTGGTTATTTGATAAAATCCATCAAGAAAGGCAGGATGCTATACGATGCGTCGGCCCGTGGAATCTACACTGCTGCCCCAATGCTCCACGAGCACCCCACCAATGCAGGCAGGCATCTTGATGAATCTACTTCTATAGTATCACAAGGAGAGGAGCCTGTCAAGCCCACCGGCAAATCGGAGGCGCAGTTTTCAATTGAGAAAAAAGGCCACAACATAGAGATAGACGACAAAGAGGTAGAATCACATCTTCAGGAGGCCAGAGGAATAAAAGCGATGCCTATGTTAGGCAGAATCAAAAAAACATTAACACAAGTAGGCCATGAGTTCACAAGGCACTTTCCGCTGTTAAGTTCAAAACATGACGGAGCTGTTATAGACGTACTGAGGCAATACGAGAATGTGCCGTCTTACGCGCGCACAAAGGCCGTGGATGAGATGAAAGGATTCGTGCAGGGACTGAGCAAGGAAGAGTACGCGGCATTTGAAAGGAAGTTGATATTTGACGACATGAGAAAGGATATAGGGGACGCAGAAAACCCGGGGCTGCTTTGGGATAAAGAACTTCCCTTTGGCCTGAAATCTAAAGAACAGGTTGCGGACTATCTCGACAACAAGATAGACCCATACATAGAATCTCGACCGGCCTTGAAGGCAGCGCTGCAAAAGAGAAATGAGTATATGGTTAACATCAAGCAGCAGCTCGTAGACAACAAGCTGCTTCCCGAAGGCGTTATGAAGGATGAAAGGTATTTTCACCACCAGGTGCTTGAGTATATGGCCCTGAGGGCTATGGGTGAAGACGTGCCGGTATATACCGGCACGTCAGGGGAAAGCGTAGGCCTGCGCAAAAAGGGCTGGCAGTTGGCAAGAAAAGGCTCTGCAAAGGATTATAACACAAACTACCTTGAGTCCGAATATGAGGTGTTAGCGCAATCTATTTCTCAAATAGAGACCGCTAAGACGCTCAAGAGACTAAAAGCCGAAGCCGACATATCCGCCAAACTAAAACAAGAAGCGAAAGACAAGAAAATCAAGGACTGGCATGAGTTGCTGCCCGATGATTACGTTTTATGGCAGCCGGAGAAAGGGAATCATTTCTATCGTGCGATGACGATGACTGACAAGGTTCTTGACAAGATTCTTAATGGGGAAGCAGGCATTAACATTAAGGAAGGCTTCGTGATGGGAGGCAAGAAAGAACAGTGGGCAATACCGAAACGCCTTGCGCGCACCCTCGACAACTTCAGGGATTTTAAGGATGAGGGTATGTTGTCAAAGGCGTCGGCAAATATTCAGAGCAGTTGGAAGCAGTGGACATTGATGAATCTATATCGAGTGTTGAAATACAATCTGAACAACATGAGCGGCGATATCGACATAGCGCTGGCGTATGACCCTGCGATACTGAAACATGCGAGACAAGCGGCTAAGGATTTGTGGCGGCAATACAAAAACAAGGAACTATCGCCAGGACTAAGGGCCGAACTCGACAATGCCATGAAAAAAGGTGTAATAGGGTCTGGCATTAGCATAGCGGAAATCCCCGACATATCCAAGGAAGGCGTATTTAAAATGCTCACAGGCGAAAGTGAAAACGCCGTGGCCCGTTGGGTAGGCAAGGGCTGGCAGTGGTCGAAGGACATAACGAACCTCAGGGAAAACATAAT
Organism: Nitrospirae bacterium MYbin6; assembly: GCA_002753305.1. GTDB lineage: Bacteria > Nitrospirota > Thermodesulfovibrionia > Thermodesulfovibrionales > Magnetobacteriaceae > Magnetominusculus. The sequence goes on along the minus strand of PEAC01000112.1, from coordinate 4,075 downwards.
GAGGCTGGCGTCGTACCGCTACTTTAAAGACAGTCTTAAGGGTAGGAGCGACGTCTACGGGGCTTCAAAACCGGAAGAGATAGACGCTGTAAAGAATCTCGACGACAAGGCGGCGAAACTGGCAAGGGAATTAATCGGCGACTATGGCAATGTATCTCACGCCGGCCAATGGATACGAAGGCATATGATACCGTTTTATAGCTGGCTGGAGATCAACGCGCCCCGGTATGTGAATTTAATGCGCAATCTGAAGCACGAAGGTAAGGATGCAGGAAATATTGGCGGCGTAATGGCATGGAAGGCAACGAAGCTTGGACTAAAGGCGTCATTGTTATATGGGGCGGTTATGGCGTGGAATGCGACAATGTTCCCTGACGAAGAGAAAGAAATGGGCGAAAGCGGCAGAAAGCAGATGCACATCATATTAGGCCGCCGTGCGGATGGAAGCATACTGTCTCTAAGGCTGCAAGGGGCCTTGTCGGACGCCTTAAGCTGGTTTAACCTTGAGGACTTGCCGCATGACGTAACGGACGTAACGAGTGGGAAAGTGCCGTTGAGCAAGAAACTTGCAGAGATGTACAAGGGGCCGGTAGAAAAGGTGTTCCAGGGTGCAAGACCTGTGGAAAAAAGCATGATAGTTGAGCCGCTCATGGGAAAGAGCTTTTACCCCGACATGTGGAGTCCAAGTCCAATCAGGGACAAACTACAGCATGCTCTAAGGACATGGTCTATGGATAACATATATGATTGGGCGGCAGGAAAGCCAAAGCGCGGAGGGGACGTTACGGGGAAGTTAATGAATGATTTAGCGGGGCTGCTCACGTATACGACCGACGCCGGGGAATCGGCCTATTACGACACCATAAAGATGACGAGAGACTACCTTGAGAAACAGGGTGAAGAGAAGCCGACAGCGCTACCTACGTCAAGGGGGACGGCGCTGTACTATTACAAACAGTCTCTGAAATATGGGGACATAGGGGCGGCCAAGGATTACCTTGAGAAGTATAAAAAGCTTGGCGGGAAGATGAGCGATGTCAAAGTGAGTATAAAAAGAGCAGACCCGCTGGCGATGTTACCGGCCAGGCATAAGCTTAAGTTCATGTCTGAGCTTGACGCAGAGGACAGGGCGAAAGTAAAAAGGGCTAAGAAATGGTACGAGGCCACGTACAAAGAAAAGCAGAAAATACAGCAACGCTGGATGGGCGGCCATGTTGAAGCGGATAAAAAATATCTTGTCGGAGAGAAAGGCCCTGAGTTGCTTAAACTTGCTAAATAGTTCACGCCCCGTAGGGACAACCGGCCCCGAAGTAATCGTGCCAGCGCAAGCGGGGTTTGTAACGCCGAATAGCGATTTATCGAAGATAGTTAAACATTCTATCGCAAGGAGAATGTCCGACACTGATCCCGGCATTAAAAACCGGGGGGCTGGGGTAACTCCGTTTGCATCGATTCTTGATAGGGTTGGTGGGAGTAGGGGTTAGCCGCCCAGTTCCCATCTCTTAAACGAAGGATATTTATATTGTAACTTAAGGCTATAACTTGCAATGTGAGAGGTTACCGACACAAGGTCATGCCCAATAATCAGTCAATCCGGTGAACCCAGCGTGGGGCATGGGTTTGGTTGGGGTTGCTGACGGGTTGCTAACAGGGATTGTTAGTAAAGAGGGGTGTATGCAGCTTGTATGCAAAACACACACTTTTTTGACACTTTATGACACTTTATGATAATCCATGACACTTCTGAGATTGGCTTTCCATGCGGGTTTTAGAGTGCGCCACGAAGGATTTGAACCTTCAACCAACGGATTAAGAGTCCGCTGCTCTACCGTTGAGCTAGTGGCGCTACTCAGGTATTCTACATGTTTGTTATTCCCTTTGTCAAATCATTTTCTTCGTTATCAGCAATTCTCAATGAGCGTGCACCCTCTTTGCCAATATACATGAGACACTTCCCATATGTTAAATAAGAGTAGAGGGGCGGAAGGAGAAAAGAGAATGATTATAGTAGATACGGAGAAAATGGCACATGGCAAAGCGAAGATACATAGCAGCCGGTCCAACAGTTTTAAAGGGATAGCAGAGGAATCAGCAATGCCAGTCGCATCGCTGCAATCTCCTCTGGTGTGCATTTCGATATGTTAGCTATCGTGCGATGCTTAAACTTTTTCCCCTCGCACTATGACTCCCGGAGCAAATATCTCATATAAGTTTTACCGTTTACTCGTAATATTGATACATCAACATATATAGTGAGCACACTATTAACTATATATTACGTAAATGACAAGCTATAAATGAATTATATTTTATATATTAGTGGCTACTAATAAGCTCGTTTTGCTCTAACTCCTTTTCCCATATGGCTTTTCCCAGCTTTTCGCCAGGAACATCCGTTCAAACGGCAAAAAAGATGAAGCAATCATTCTTGCTACAAATTTCATGGCAGAACATATTGGCATTGACACAAAGACATTATTACTTGCAAAAGAACTTTACTTTGAACTTAGATAGAGACGTACTAAATAACATTGGCATTAACCGCGCCCAAGTTGTTTAAGCAGACCATTAATAACCGTAAGCGGGTGGGGCGGGCAGCCCGCTATGTATAGCGTTGGTTTTATATCGTCTAAAAACGTGCGGTCTATCTCCGTGGATTTTAAAAACAATCCGCCGCTCAGGGCACAGGCACCGGCGAGAATGAGTGTCTTAGGCTCCGGCATCGCCTCGTAAGTGTCCCTTAATGCGTAGGCCATGCCTTTGGTTATCGGTCCGGTCAATACGAGGCCGTCCGCGTGCCTTGGTGAGGCAACGAAGTCTATCCCGAATCGCCCGATGTCGAAATTCACGTTTGACAGCGCGTTTAACTCCAGCTCGCAGCCATTACACCCCCCGGCAGATACGCTCCTGAGCTTGAACGACCGTTTAAAATGCCTTCGCAACTCCTGATTTATTTCAACCACAGGGGTTTTCATCTCAGCAGTAATTATCAACGAGGACGCCTCCGACGCCGCCAGCTCTATTGAATTTGTAAACCTTATCATACCCATTGAACACACGCGTACACATTCGGGGCAGAGCAGGCACTTATTCAGGTCTATGGCAAGCGGGTTAAATGATACCGCCCCAGTTGGGCAGACATCGCCACATTTGAAGCACCCGTTTGGGCATTCCCCCTCTCCGATAACCGGCAGCCCACGAAATCCGGCCGGTGGACGTGCCGTTCTTACGTCCTTTATGCTCCTGAACCCCTGGTTGTATTTTACCCATAATGCGTCAAGCATATTTTTTCAAAACACCCCCATCATAGGTCATGCCCCGCGTATGAGGCGTCAAAACTCTTGTTGCATACGGGGAAGTCCGATATGCCGCCCCTTCTTACTGCAAGGGCCAGGCCAAACCAGTTGTGAAACGAGGCATCGACAACTTTATAGTGCTCAATTTCGCTATTGCCCCCGGTTATCACCGCGTGTGAGACCTCACCGCGCCATCCCTCGATGAGCGTTACCACGAATCTGTCCGGGCGTATCAGCGGCGGCGCTGTGTAGATATCGCCGCTCATTATGCCGAAATTCAGCCACCTGCGGATTAATACTATCGACTGTGTTATCTCAAGCGCCCTGACCTTCATGCGGGCGTATACGTCGCCAGAGTTTAGCATGGCAGGGTCGTGCCTGTCCTTTTTATATATCCCGTATGGCTGGTCGGCCCGGATGTCTATGGGCAGGCCGGCGGATTTCGCCATTATACCGACAAGCCCTACTCTCCATGCCATGTCCGTGCTTATCCTGCCCGTGTGCTCAAGCCTCGACAGCACCCCTGGATTATTGAAAAGGCAGGCGTTTACAATGTCAAGGTCTCGCTCCACCTCGTCTACCGTGCTCAGGATATGCTGCCTTAGTGCGGCGCTAATATCGCTAAGCACTCCGCCCGGACGGATATATCCCCTGCCAAAACGGCAGCCGCCGAGCATCAGTGTCGTATTGATAACGGCCGTGCGGATGCGTCCATAGGCCGATGCCCCGGGTAGATATCCGATGTCCGTTGAGACACCGCCAAGCCCCACGATGTGCAT
>PEAC01000111.1 GCA_002753305.1 Nitrospirae bacterium MYbin6 | reverse complement strand
CCCCGGCTATGCCCGTGCCGCGCGGGAGGCGTATCTCGGCGTTTTGGTGCATGGCCACTTGTGAGTATAGCTCCTGAGTGTTTTCATCATAGAGAAACAGGGTACTCCTTTCGGCATTGAGAATCGATGAGGTGGTCTCCATAATCTTAAACAGAAGCTGCTTCAACTGCAGCTCCGATGAGATGGCCGTCGTGATGTCCAGGAGTTGGGTCTCCTCCTCCTTGGCCTTCATTACTGCCTCATAGAGCTGGGCGTTTTGAAACGCCACCGAGGCCTGTGATGCTATGCCCTCAATCAGCTTAATATCGTCGGAGTTAAACGTGCCGGACTTCTTGTTAAGAAGCTGCACAACACCGATTATCTCATTGTTTCGGGTACGCATCGGGGCGCAGAGGATGTTTCGCGTCTTAAAGCCAGTTTTTTTATCCACCTCGGCGTTAAAGCGAGTGTCTGCGTATGCGTCGCCTATGATGGCGGATTCGCCGCTTTGAAATACCGTACCGGCGATACCGGTATCGTTTGGGATTCTTATCTCCTCCATGACCTCGCCGTGCAGGACACGCGAGAAAAGCTCATTGGTTGAGGCGTCGTTTAAGAATACGGTACTTCCTTCGGTATCCATCGCTTCGTTTGATATCTCCATCATTCGCATGAGGACGAGGTCGAGGCTGAGGACGTTGCATACTCTGGAGCTTATCTTCAGGATAGCGGAGAGTTTCCCAAGTATCTCGGCGATTTTCCTCATGAAATCATCGCGTTCTCTGTAGTCCAGATTGCTGAACATATCGAAGATATCGGACTGCCGCAGCCGATGCTCAAGTATCTGGTTTATAATGTCTGTGTTAAGGTCCATTTATTTCGCCTGTAATGCCGCACTGGTCCTGTCAGCAGATAAATGTAAAGAATTCAGTAAATAGTTCTTATTTTATCGTATATTTCGTTGGGCTTTATCTGAGCGCCGCCCGGCCTGCCGTAAAACAGTACCTCGGCCTTTCCGTTTATGGCAAGCCTGACGTCTTCGACCATTTGTCCGGAGTTAAGCTCAACTACTAAGAATTTTTTTCTGCCTTGCGATACCAGGCGCAGGAGCGCCTCATCGGGATATGGAAACAGGGTAACAGGCCTGAAAAGCCCAACCTTAAACCCTTCGCGCTGTAGCGTTGTAACGGCGGAGTAGGCAATTCTGGCGGCAGACCCAAAGGCAACCACGACTACGTCGGCGTCATCCGTGTCAGTGGCCTCAGAGCGTGTCTCCACCTTTTTCATCATATCGTATTTGGCCTGCATCTTGAGGTTAAGGTTTTCCAGTTCATTGTCGCCCATATACAGGGTCTTGATAACATTGGGTTTTCTGTTGGCGCATCCGGTGAGTGCCCATGTCTTGTCCGGCAGGTTGGGTTTAACGTATGGAGTAGGCGTAAAAGGTTCCATCATCTGTCCAAGAATGCCGTCAGCGAGGATTAATACGGGATTTCTGTACTGGTCGGCCTTGTCGAATGCGAGCATAGTGAGGTCCCACATCTCCTGGACGTTATAAGGGGCGTAGACGAGCAGCCTGTAGTCGCCGTGGCCGCCGCCTTTGACGGCTTGAAAGTAATCGGACTGAGAGCCTGAGATATTGCCAAGCCCTGGGCCGCCGCGCTGGATATTAACAATTAAAGCGGGAAGTTCCGCCCCGGCAAGGAAGGACAACCCCTCCTGTTTAAGGCTAATCCCCGGCGAAGAGGACGATGTCATGGCCCTAACCCCGGCGGCGGCCGCCCCATAGACCATATTGATGGCGGCTATCTCGCTCTCTGCCTGGATGAAGATGCCGTTAACGTCTGGCATTCGTTCGGACATGTACTCGGGGATCTCGTTCTGAGGCGTAATGGGATAACCGGCGTAGAAGCGGCAACCCGCCTCAATAGCCGCCTCGGCTATGGCCTCGTTGCCCTTCATCAACACCTTGGACGATGGCGATTGCTTTTTAATAGCCGTGTTCCTCATGTTCAAAATAGTTATATTTCACTCATAAATTCGGCCACTGCCAAATTTACCTGACATTATAACATACCGGTGGGCTTAGTCGCAACTTCTAAATTATTTATTAGCAGACAGACGGTAAATTGGTGGGCACGGCACATGGTGGCAGAGGAGGCATTTGTTTCATAAATGCTTTAAACATTGCGAAGATTGCCACTAACCGTCCTGCCTTAGACGCACTAATCTACTTTCTTTTTTATAATCCTTGGGGTTATGAATATTATGTATTCATTTGAATTGTCAACTTCCTGTGTAGTCTTAAACAGCCCGCCTATTAGTGGGATATCCTGGAGCCCGGGTAAGCCGCTTGTGCTGGTTGTACGTTCCATGGTGATTATCCCGCCAAGGACCAGTGTCTCGCCATTGTTTACCATGGCCGTTGTTGTCTCTGACAGGACGGTGGCCTGGGGCGCGTCACTTCCGGCTACCTGTGCAGTGCCCGTCTGGTCCTGTTTCGTTATGTTTAAGTCCAGTATAACCGTACCATCTTCGATTACCGTCGGTGTTACCTCTATAGTAGTGGTCAGGCTCAGGTATGCTACTGAGCCTATGCCGTACTGGTTCGTCACCAGGTATGGCGCCTGTGAGCCTTGCTGAATCGTAGCGCTCTTGCGATTGACCGTCAAAATGCTTGGCTTGGTTATGACCTTTCCCTCGCCGCTTGCCGCCAGGGCGTCCAGCTTTATGTCAAGCCCGAATGTGCCCTGTCTGTTTAGTATACCCATCAGAAGCCCACCACCCAGCGACCCTATAGGCGTCGGAAAATTCGAGATGTATGAGCTGCCGGTTTGGCCTAATGAAGGATTGGACGCGCCGCCAAAGCCTACATCATTATGTGATGATCGCCCGAACGAGGCCCACTCTATCCCCAGATTAACGGATGCGTTTCTGCTTATCTCCACTATCTTCGCCTCTATTAAGACCTGTGTAGCCGGTTGGTCCAGCTCTTTTATCAATCTTGCAATTACCTCCAGTGAGCTTGGTATGTCCTTGACTATCAACGAGTTTGACCTTGTATCCACCAGCATCGTCCCCACGGGGGACAGGTATGGCGACTGTTTGTCCTTAGACGAGGATTGATCGGATTTTTGCGCCTCCGCATCCTTTTTCTTCTGGGAAAGGTCTACGCCCCCAAGCTCTGCCGCCTCACGCGCGCGTGTCATATCCCCTAAGGCCCCCTGCATGTAGCCCGGCTCTTTCCCCGCCTTTTTTATCTGCGCCGGGATGACGTTTATGCCCATCAGGATGCCCTTTACGTCGCTTGCCTCTACGTAGTTTAGTTTGAATATCTCCAGTACCGGCAACTCCCTGTATAGCTCTGCCTCTCTTACCTTATGGCCCATCTGATGGTACTGCACGTCGAGTTCTTTTTCTTTTATCAGATCCTGGCGGCGCTTTATCCTCTCCTCAGACTCCTTCGATATTGAACTTGCCGGGATTATCATTATTATGTTTCCCTCCTGTTTGCAGGCAAGCTTATACATCTTCAGTACCAGATTCGCTATGTTGTACCAGTTTGAGTTGCTGACTTTCAGCGTTACTTTCTTTTCCTTTATCTCGGTATCCTCGGGGTTGATGACAATGTTGCAGCCGCTTGCCTCGGCAAGTAGTGAAAACACAGGGACGATGTCGGCACTCTTGAAATCGAAATTCAGCTTGGGTGAAATCCCGGTTGCCTTACACACAGTCTCGGCAACAAAACCGTCATCGTTACAGAAAACCGTGGAGTCAATAGACTTAAGGGGCCTTTGGGTGCTTTGCTCTGGCGTGGCGACCTTATCGGGAAGCGTTGTGTCCTGATGCAGGTCTTTTTCTGCCCTGGCGTTTTTCCTGGCCACAGGCTTCCCGGCCTGTTTCCTTTGGGTCTGTGCCTGTTGTGTCGGCGCCTGCTGTTTAGCCATAGCGCTGTCGATAATTTCACTTTCTACCAGTTCGTCCGAGGTGAATGTTATCAGGAGTGAGCCGTCCAGCTCAGAGTCATAGTAGCTCGTCCCCTTATCCAGGGCAAGGATGAATCTCACACCGGTGTTTTTCAATTCCCACTTGATTGACTTCACCGGTGGCGCCAAATTCTGCGGCACTTCGGCTGAGAGCTTCGCATCCGGTATATCTATAATCAACTGGCTATTGTTCTTTGAAACCTTTGGCCTTATGCTGCCGTCTGCGGTTATCTGCAGAAACGCCGACTGGCTGTCCTTTTTGTAATCTACCGATATGATGTTCTTCGCGTCATAAGGGGGCACTGTCTTTGGCGCTGGTTCCACGGTTGAGCCGCTTTGGGGTTCGACAGGCACAGGAGCAGCCACCTCCGGCCCGGCACGCTCAAACGTAAGCGTTAACACGCCGTCATCATATGAATCCTTCACCTTCATGGGCGATATCAGCGCGATGGTTACCGTGGTTGAGGGCTTTGGATATGGCTTTGATGAGAACGTTATCTCGCGTATCCCCTTGTGTGTGGAGGTGATTGGAGACTTAAATCTGCCCGGCGTTAGCTCCGATAACTCTGCGTGTATCCTAAACGGTGTCTCAGCGGTGACTACATACTTAAAATCCCCGTCGGCGCCTATTTTTACCGTATTTTCTTCTATCTCTACTGAGTTAATATAGCTGGCCGGGAAGTATGGATCCCTCTTTATAAAAGTGCCATAGACCGGCCGTTCGCACCCTGTCAATATCAACGCCAGGAGCAACAGGTATAAAACGCATTTTATCTGTTTAAGCACTTTTTTCTCTACTCCTTAGTACCCTGAACTCCTCAAACTCATTGTCCTGAGCGTGTTCGTCGGCCAGGGTTGCCTCTTTCAGCCAGATTTTCCTATGCTCAACTATTTTTCTGACCTCGCGCATGGCTGCCTGATAGAGCAGCCTGGCCTTGTCTACCTCTTGTTTTGCCTGCTCAAGCCGCTGCTCGGCCTTTTGAAGGTTCTCCTCGTAGGCCTTCTCTTTTTCCTTCATAAATACGCACTCCTGCCTTATGTCGTCGAGGTCTCGCGGCTTTATCAGCTTGCCCTGGATGCCGGCATAGAGGCCATTCTCTTTTTCTATTCTATGGCGGATGTAGGCCTCAAGGTCGCTTTTGGCCCTTGCCGCGTTGTCCTGTTCTATCTCCATAATTGCCTTTTTCTTCATCAAATCTGCCTCAGCCTTGTCCTGCCTTATCTTTTTGACGTTATATACTTCAGTTAATGGATACCTTGCTATTGGCACGTCTTTATCAGTGCGGCAATGGTGTCGCCAAACGTTATGCGTTCATCTGTGGTTTGTTTTAAGAATGCGTTTATGGCGTCGATTTTCCCCAGTGCCTCATCTGTCTCGCGGTCTGTGCCTTTTTTATATTCTCCAATTTTTACCAGTAATTCCACCTCTTTGTACTTGGCCATGAGTCGCCGTAGTTTCTTTGCAGCTGCCTTGTGCTCAGGCTTCACTATCGAGTCCATTACACGGCTTATGCTGGCAAGGACATCTATGGCCGGGTAGTGGTTCGCGCTTGCCAGGTCCCTTGATAAGATTATGTGTCCGTCAAGTATTGACCTGGTCTCATCGGCAACTGGTTCTGTCATGTCGTCACCTTCAACCAAGACGGTGTAGACGGCGGTTATCGAACCCTTCTTCGTTAACCCGGGGCGCTCCATCAGCTTTGGCAGCGACGCGAACACTGACGGGGGGAATCCCCGACGTGTCGGTGGCTCACCGGCCGCCAGGCCTATCTCTCTGAGAGCACGCGCAAAGCGCGTTACCGAGTCCATCATCAGCAGTACGTTTTTTCCCTTGTCCCTGAAATATTCCGCCACGGCTGTTGCCACATATGCCGCCTTAAGGCGCTCCATCGCGGGCCTGTCCGAGGTGGATACCACCAGTACGGCCCTTTTCATGCCCTCTGGCCCCAGGTCCTTGTTTATAAACTCAAGCACCTCTCGTCCTCTTTCACCAATTAGCGCCAGAACCACAATGTCTGCCGACGTTGCCCGTGTTATCATGGCCAGGAGGGTGCTCTTGCCTCCGCCTGCCGCGGCAAACACACCCACTCTTTGCCCGCTGCCACACGTCAGTATCCCGTCAATCGACCTTATTCCAAACGACAGCGGCTCGGTTATTATCACCCTGTCCATCGGCGATGGCGGTGAGTTATACACCGGATAGTAGCCGTCTATCTTAAACGGCCTTCCCTCGGAGTCCATCGGACGGCCCATTCCATCCAGCACGCGGCCCAACATCTCCTCGCCCATCCCTATCCTCTGGCTCTTTCCCGTTGGGATTACCTCAGTAGATGTCGATAGCCCATACATCTCACCCAGGGGCGTCAGAAGGGCGGCCTCCTGCGAAAACCCCACTATCTCTGCCCACAGCTCATAGTCATCGCCGGGGTTCTTTAGCAGGCATATCTCACCTATCTTTCCATGCGGGACTATGGCCTTTATCATCGTTCCGACGACCTCGACGACCTTCCCTCTTATGGCTATTGTACCGGCCTCGTTGAGGGCGTCCTCCAGGGTGTCCGTTATGTAGTCAAATACTCCCATGTTATGAGCCTTCTGCACCTTCTGTGAATTTCTTGCCAAGGGACTGCCCAAGGGCCTTTAGTTGTGTCTCCATGCGGGCATCAACCGTACCGGCGTCACTCTCCAGGATGCACCCGCCGCGCGTTATGTTGGGGTCGGTCTGCACGTCTACGAATTGTATCTTAGGAAAATCCTTCAGAATCCCGGACACCCTCGCCTGCAACTCCGGCGCGTCGGCTGGATTTACACGCAGTACCACCTGTTTTTGGCTCATCAGCGCACCCAGTGACCGGTGCACCGTTTCCACTACCGGGCCGGTGTCGCTTATCTGCCCAATGAGCTTCTCAACGGCCTTCATCACTACGTCCACCACCTTTGCCTCTACCGTTGCCATATAATTTACAACGTCAGTGGCCGTGTCTATTAACTGCACGGATTTCTCTTGTTTTGCCTCTTCCATGCCGTCTTCGTATCCTTTTGCCTTTGCCGCCTCATAGGCCGTTTGTGATTCGCGAATTATCTCGGCTGCCCGTGTGTTTGCTGCTGCTATGGCCTCATTGGCCTTTAGAATTTCTGCGTATTCCGACGCCTTTATTATCTTGGCGCCTGTTGAGTGAAACTGATCTTTTATTATGAAAGCAATCCGGCCCATTCGGGTTTTATTTCCTTTAGCAGAATTCTTTTTGCTATGAATGCGGCCTCTGCCGCCGTACCTTCATCTACGGGTTCAATGGCGGCGCCATCGTGCCAGTGCTCGACAAATCGTTTCGGCAGTTTCAGGTGCATCCTCTTTATCACCGCCTTGTCGGCTCCGTTAAGCGCCCTTCTCAGACAGTCCATGCCGTCCCCGATGGCCAGGTCCTCAACGGCGCCCTCGCCAATTGTTTTTCCTCCAATGTCGGGAAACAGTAACGTCGCCCTTTTCACTGCAAAGTCATACACTTTTGCGCCAAGCGCACCGATTGTTTTATTTACTGTCTGCCTGTCTATGATTCCCCTTATGTACCGCGAATAATTGACAACCCCGCATAGCAGCACCAGGGTCTTTAGCGGCTCTGCGTCAAGTAGGGCTATGATGTCCAGGCCGCGGCCAAAGCTGTAAAATTCCCTGGCGTCAATCGCGCATTTTGACAGGATATAGTCAGACAGCCTGCGCTGCCCCCGCGCGCTTTTGTCTATGAGCAGAGACAATGGTTCGTCCAGCCCTATGGCCCCATACCAGTCTGTGTGCATATAGCGTACCGGCAGCTCGTTAAACTCGTACATGCGCCCAAGCAGGGTGTCCCTCTTGTTAAACAGCTCTTTTAGCCTGTCCTTGCCCTCTGTCACGAGGCCTTATCCGCCTCTTTTTTCTTTCTCATATGCAAATAATAATATACCGCAGTTCCAACTACTACAAGGACAACAAGAAACCCCAGCCCTCCCACTACAATATAAAAATCAAAGACCGTATCCGCCGAGACCTTCACCCCAAGTATCCTCTTAAACTGAAGCGCCTGTGGGGCCGTGAACAACGGGTTGTCGCTCTCCGTAACAACTACGGTAACGTTTTCATATATCAGCCCTTCGATACTGTTTACGACGAGTTCCTTTATCTTTGGGATGGCATTTTGAATCCTCGCCCCCGGGGCGTGTTTCACAAATACGGACGCCGACGAAGGGATAATCTTATCGCTAAGGGGATTATTCTGAGGCAGCACTACGTGTACCCTGGCAACCATCACCCCGTCCATGCTGGCTATGGTTGCCTCAAGCTCCTGCGATACGGCATAGATAAACCTTATCCGCTCAACTACAGGGGAGGACAACATGCCGCTTTTAAAGACATCGCCGATGGAGTCATATTCCCTGTGCGGGTAGCCGTATGACTTGAGAATATCCACGGCTATGGAGAAGTCGGCACTGGCCACCTCGACGCTCCACTTGGTCTCGACACCGGGCGTCTTGACGCAGTCTATCCCGCGCGACTGCAGGATTGCTATTATCTCGTTGACCTCACGCTCGCTCAGATTGGTGTACAGGCTCTCTTTGCACGCCGTAAGCGTAAGCGCGGCAATGGCGCAGACCATCAACAGCACCACCCTCCGCCATACGGCAGGTATCTCCCGGCGCGGGTTACTGGGCCTTTTCAAGTGTCTCAATTCCAGTCTTTATACTATCGACAACCTTACTGGCCACCTGGGTTATAAAACTCGCCTGAAACACCGTGAACTGCATCGCTATCAACTCTCCCGATGAGATGGGCGTGTTAGTCGCCTGTGACTTCGTGAAGGTATCCTGCACCGAGGACAACTGGGCGTTATATGCCTTATGGGCATTGTCCAGTGAATCTATGATTGCCATGCCCATGGACTTATCCGTCTCTACGCCGTTTACTCCGATACCGGATGTGGTTCCCATAATTACCGCGCTATCCTTCACATCAGTAATATTCAGGGCCGCACGCAGACGCGCCACATCGGCAGGGGTTGTCACGCTGCCGGCTCCGCCAATCTGCGTGGTTACTCCTGCCACCGAAATTGGCGTTACCGGTATTGGCGGGAACGTTATGCCTTCTATCATACCTTTACTCCCTCTTCAATTGCCTTATGCCTGCATCTCTGCCAGGAGCGCACTGGCAAGGTTCACCGCGGCGGTGTCGCGGTTGTTGCCCACAACCTCTTTCAACACTGTGATACTCTCGCTTTTCTTGCCAAGGATCTTGAGCGCGAAGCCGTGAAAACTCCTGGCTATGTCGCTTTGCGGGAAACGTGTCAGCACATGGTCTTTAAGTATCTCCTCAGCCTTCTCACACTGTCCGCGGCTTATCATCGCTACCGCCATGCCGATTAATGGTGACTCACTGTCGGGGCATATGTCCTCAAGCCCTCCAAACACCGTTACGGCATCCTTAAAGTATCCATAGCCGCAGCCCAGATACCCAATGTCCATCATCAACTTCAACAACTTGTCTTCTATTACCATTGTTTACCTCATCTCTCTTTCGTTTATTTACTCTTAGCTCTTTATGTTTTGTGTTGTTGCCGACATTGCGTCGGTCAGGGATTTGAGCGTATTGGTCTGGCACTGTGTTGCGATACTCCAGTTTGTCACGTCAACCTGAAGCTGTGTCAGGGCCGTGTCGCTCGTTGATGAGCTGGATGTACTGCCTGTCACCTGTGCGCTGGCAGCGCCTGATACTGACCCCGATTGGCTGATCTGATTAATATCGTTTTCGA
>PEAC01000110.1 GCA_002753305.1 Nitrospirae bacterium MYbin6 | reverse complement strand
GGACACCCTTGCCTTTGGCTAACGGTTGGCGCTATCAACCCCCGTAGTGGACTTTCACCACCAAGTATGCGCCCGTGCCGGGCGCACCAAAAAGAGGCAGTGTGGGACACTGCCTCTTTTTGAGCCTTGTTGTAGTGTGTTAATATGTGAAATGCTGTGCTGGTGTGGCAGGTGTGTATAAATCTGAACATATATAACCTACGAGGTTACGTTTGGGAGTCGTTGTACCCTGAAAACAAGCCATCGGCAAATCGGCACATGACCAGGTTCCCATAACCACTGGGGTCGCAACATCCCCGTTGCTAGCAACAGAGTGATTCATAGGCCCGCCACCTGGCAGCTGCCCCTGCGTTGCGCCAGGATTTTGTTTAAGAAGTGAAATCCGGCCACCATACGAATTGTTGGTTAACATAATTGCAGCAAGACTACCTGCCGCAACTCCATCAACATTGATAAGTAACCCCTCGAAAGACATCATACGCGTTTGACCTGAATACACCTTACTGGCATCAGTACCAACCATGAGATTTTCTAATGCCGAGGTCGAAGTCACGTTCAACTGTGAGTTTGCAACTACTCTGAATTGTATCGTAGCGTTATCGGTTGTCGTGTTCGATATTACACAATATACATTAGAAGCAGCTCCGGTGTTCAGGTAAGGCAATGTGTACGTTACATTGTCATAAATACCTCCAAGCGGCCCGGCAACAACTCCGCTACCCCACATAAACAACGCAGTTACTACGATGGTTGTTCCTAACAGATATAAAAGACTTTTCTTCATCACTTCCTCCTTAACGTTATTTCCTTTTAATATATTTCCCTTATAATCCTTAAAGGTTGACTCTGCAAGCTCAACACTTTTCTACCCTTAACTCACGTTAAAGAGTATCGACGCATTATCTATTGTCAAATTGGATATGACACAGTACGTTGGTTTGTCTGTGTGTGTGGCCAAAAACGGGAAGGTATATGTTACGTTGTCACCCATGGTTGCATATACTCTACCCTGGTTACCTCCCCACATAAACAGACCGGTTAAAACCGCTGCCGCTATCATTAAATACACTATACTTTTCTTCATCATTTTCCTCCTTGTCTTTTATTTCGCCTAACAAGTGTATACACACAGTTCCTGCTATGCAGGCTTCCTTGCATTGCTTTCTGCTGCCTGTTATCTTTCTATTTATATTTCATACACCCCCTTTTGTGTTTTTTGCTTCTTAACTCTTTATTAGCCTTACCTCCACGGTGCGTATGTTGCCGCACTGTATTCATTATATACATCTGCGGCATGATTGTCAACTGCAAATACACAGTTTATCTTAGTGTCTTCATGAAATTGCCAACAGTTTAGCCGCAATTTTCATCAAAACCGATTTCCCCCACATCCTGCGTGCTTTACTTAAGCATCCTGCGGTTTAGGCATCTGTCCGCTTCCTGAGTATCCACCTCCTTTGTGGACTGCTGCCTTTCCTTTCTTCGTTTAGGTCTTTATCGGAGTTTAATTTAAAAAACTTAAGTACTTTTTTACTCCCCGGCGCCTTTGTCCTTTTGCCTTATGTGCCGGAGTCTTGTGTTTATTTGTTAAACCAGTCAAAACGGTCTCCTATTTCCTTCGTTATATTGTGTGCGTCGTCCGTGTTCGTCAGTATCCGCGGTGTTATCAGGATCAATAATTCAGTCCTTCTGACATTCTGGGACTGTCTCTTAAAGGCATAGCCGATTATTGGTATATCACCAAGGAAAGGGATTTTAGTTTCAGACATACTGATTGTTTTACTCCTTATACCACCCATAATGACCGTTTGTCCGTTTCCGGCTACTACCATTGTCTTGACCTTTCTTTTTCTTATCGTGGGTGAGTCTATGTTTGAGGTCATATTAGTTTCTGCCTCACTTATCTCCTGTGTTATCTCAAGTGTTACCAGGCCTTCTGCGTTTATTGTCGGTTTCAAAGTCAGGATAAGGCCGGTATTTCTATATTGGACGTTTCTTAAGACGCTAGGGTTTGTTGCAGAGGAAGATACGTCAGAGGCTGATACCTCGCTGGTTATTATCGGCACATCGTTTCCCACCTGAATTGTGGCCTCTTCGTTGTCCATTACCATGAGGTGCGGCCTCATGAGTATTTCCAGCATGTTTTCTTTTGCAAGCATCTCAAATACCATCTCGGCGTTTTGTTTGTCCGCAATGAAATTAAACAGCGTCCCTGCCCCTGTAACGCCAAGGTTGCCAAGCGTAGAGATCGCAAAATTCCCTCCCAGCATTCTCCCGGCTATCAGGCCTTCAAACCCTAATTGGTTCGAGTCGTCAAGGGACAGCTCCGCAACCGTCCCCTCAATTAATACCTGCCTGGGAGGCGTGTCTATCTCTTTTAAGAGTCCCATCAAGCTTCGATATATAGTCGGCGTGGTCATCATCACGATCACGTTTCTTCTGTCATCCGAGGTAATCCTGATCTGTACGTCCGGGGCATTGGGCAGGGTTATTATTGCCGCGCCTGTGGCTGCGGTGCCAGTGGTTGAGGACGCCCCGGAACTCAGGGTTTTCGACGCTCCCGTGCCCGATGTGGAGGAGGCTGTCGATGTCGTGGTTGAGGCCTTTGCCGAGCCGAACTCATCAGGTGCCCTTTTGTCCTTGTCTAACAGTGTCTTGCCGCGGTCGCCCTGTTGGGTTTGAGCGGGTTGTTTTATGCCGTAGAGCCGTTGGATGGTATCTACCAGCTCCGAGGCCCTTGAGTATTTCGGGAAGTATGTAAATGTCTTTTCCTCGGCTCCGGCCGATTCGGCCGTATCGAGGCGCTCTTTCCACTGCATTACCATCTGGGTGGACGGCTCGTCCGGCGCTACCGCAAGGACGCTGTTTAAGAACTTTATCGGTATCAGCGTTACGCCCGCCTCTTTGGGATTTGTAGAGGTGCCAAATCCTAAGCCATTTAGTATGGCCGTCATTTGCGTTACGAACTCCTCCGGCTTCCAGTAGGTGAGCTTTAAGAGAATCACACGTTTCTGCTTCAGATACGGTACGTCCATAATGTCAATCAGGTTAAGGCACTCACGAATCGTTGCCGCAGGGCCGGTTATCAGTATGGCGTTTTCTTTTGCATAGGCCTTTGTTGCCAGTGCGTTTTTGTAAAATTCCGTTATCAGTGTTGACATCTCAGAGGCGCTTATATATTTTAACGCCACTATTTGGACTATCTTTGCTGAGCTTACGGGGACGTTCCTGCCTACGCGGACATCCACCGGCTCGCCACCCTCCGAGGGTTTTAGTATATAAAGGCTTCCGGCCTTTGCCCCTACCAACAGGCCCTGCTGCCTTAGCAGCTCTACCACTATCTCCAGCGTCTTTGCAGCCGGCATCTCCTTCGACATATGAAGGGTAACGGGGTTTTTCATCGACTTTACCGCCTCATCGATAAAAAAAGTCACCTTAAGCGCCTCTCCTATCGCGTGGATTACGAAGTCCGACAGGGGCATTCCTTCGACATTTATCAGCACCGGCTTATCCTCCAGTGTGAGTTTTGAGGGGTCTATCGGCTCCAGTTCGAGTTTCTCCGAGGGCGGTTTATCAAATGATGGCGTCTGTATCTCTACCGGCTTGTGGATGGGCGGTTTTTCACCTAGCATCTCTAATGCCTTGTACCTTCCAACAGTTGTATTGTCGCCCGTGGCATTGTCGGTGTCTTTCTTTTGAGGCAGCTCAAGCATGTTTGCCAACGTCGTATGATTCTGCGCGGGGGCGCATGAGAGCGCTGTTAATAGCACAATGGCTGCCGCTGGCAGATAAAATATATCTCTCAGGGCGCTTATTTTTTTACTGAGAATATCTTTAATTGTATCTCACCTTCCTGATTTTTTAGCGTTACCGTGGTTCTTGCCACCTTGGTTATGACAGTATCACCGGGCAGCGGCTCGCCCTCTTTTTTATAATAGTACTGGCCTTCGTTATCCACTAAGACGGCTACGGATGTAAGTACTCCTACCAGTTTGTATGTCTTTTTTACTTCGCTTTTTTGCAGTGGGTCGGGCGGGTATTTGCCGTCGGCCATAAAGATATTCTTTTTGAATACCTCATTGTAGTCCCTTTTATATGTATCTATGATGAGCGCCAGAGTCCTTTTCTTATTATTTTGTATGCTTTCCATATCTTTAGCCTTGACAGTATAACTTATTTCAGGGTTTTTTACAATCATAAGCGGTATTGCCGCCGCGAATAATAAAATAATTATAATATCCCTGGCGTGCCTTTTTATCCTTGCCACATAGCTTGTTGTCGAAAGGGCAGCTATTGTGTTTTTTAACCAGTCTGCCGTACCTTTCATATCTTTCTTATATACCCTGTGACGACTATCTTGGCTACGTAGCCCTTGTCCTGGGAGTTTATCTCTATGCTTTTTATCCTCAGGGCAGGCCTGGCATCCTGGATGGCCTTCAGGAATCTATATGCCGGCCTGAGCTGGCCCTGAATTCTTACCAATACGGAGGCCTCAATTAACACGGGGTCCTCCATGCCCTCCAGAAGCTGAAAGTTCTGCACGGATAGTGAGTTTCCCTCGGCTGCCTTTGTCATGAAATTCACCATCTCCGTCTGTATGGCCGTTCTGTTGCTTCCTTTGGGATAGAGCAAGGTTGCAAGTTCGTTATTTATTGCGGGGTCGTCCTTCATGTCAACCGCAAGGTATCGCTGAAGCAGATCCTTTTTTGAGGCATAGGTGTTGAGGTAGTCCTCGGCTATGGCCTTTCTTTTTTCCACCGCCGTCCAGGCCGGCACTACCGCAAAACGCGCTACTGATAAGATTATCAGCAGATATAGCCCTATTTTTTTTAGGTTGCCGTCTGATATATTCATTTTTAGTTTCCCGTATTCCTTTTAAAATATCTTATTTGTCTTCATAATCGCCGAAGGGCTTGAGGCCCTGTTCAGTGGGCTTGCTACCGAGTTAGGGTTGGCGTTCATAATGGCCGCGGGGATTGATGCCTTACTGACAACCGCCTGTGGCGCAACAACCGCCTGTGGGATTGATGCCGTTGTTATGGCGGCCGGGCTTGAGGCGCTTGAGCTTGCCGATATCGTATCGCGCATGTCTATTGAGAGGCGAAACTTATAGGTCTGCCCTTCTCTTGTTGGCTCTCCCACGAGTTTTACCGCCTCTACCTCTTTTGATGTACTTAACTTGCTTATCACCCCTGATGGGTCGGCAGAGACTATATAGACGTCGACGTTTCGGTTTGTTATGTTTAACTGTGTTACGTAGGAGCCTTCGGGTATGGCCCTGGTGAGAACCTCTATGACATCAAGCGGGGGGGTGAATTCGCTTACCTTTTTGGCCAGGGCTATGAGCAGTTTTGCCGTAACATCCTTGTCCTGCAGCTCTGCAAGCTCATTTATTTGTTTTGTCACCTTACTGGTTTCTTTTTCTATGTCCTCTATTGATGTGTCAAGTTTTTTTATCGACAAAAAGGATGAGACCAGATAGGCCGCCATCGAATACATGGCAATCCTGAAGAGCAGTTGCGTGTCAAGTGCCGAGTGCCATGTTTTGGTCCTAAACGGGGCCAGCTTAAACGAGTTTAAGCCCAGCAGCGATACGGGACAGCCTGTACTGTTGTCTATGATATGTACTGGTGGAATATCCATGCCGGCGCTGAGTGTTATCCCGGAGAGGTTTATGGCTTTCAGTTGTTGCCTGTAAGCGCCAAGGCTGCGTAGGAAGACCTCAATGTCGCCTTCTTTGAGTGGCGGCGACAGTGTACGAAAGCCTATGAAGCCATTTGGGCCGTAGGCTATGGCATAGATTTTCCCTCCTTCGGCATATATGGCCGCCTCCGGGGCCTCAGCTCTGAACAGCAAGTCCTCGGGAATTAAATAATTAAAATAAAAATCTTTACGCGAGGGGTTGCCAACCCCCTTTGTCAGCTCATCGGCAACGCGGCTCTCCCATGCCCATATATCCACTATCGTATAGTTTGCATGTGCCTCAAAGACCTTGTAGTGGAAAGAGGGTTTGGCAATCATAGGGAAAAGCTCCGCGGCATCGTTTGATATGATTCCTTTGAGGTTTTTTTGTATCGCGGGGGGATACTTCTCTCTCCAATAGTAGAAGAGTTCCTTGCCCAGTACAAGGATGTTTTTCCCCGTAAGCCTGTTAATCAGCGATGAAGGCTCTCTTGCTGCCGCGCTTATGCCTGCCTTTGATATTTTGTAGAAATCACATGCTCCCAGCCGCGCGTAGCATACTGTCAGGGATTGCTCGAAACGCCCGCGGCCACCTGTTAAGGTTGGCGGCCTTTGCTTAAATTTCTTTCCTAATCCTTTTGCCAACTCTTTCAGCGCTCTCACGGCGGGGGTCAGCCCTCCTTCCAGTAGTATACTGAATAGGGGGCAGATTCAGCAGTACGTAGCCCGATACCCGCGTTTATTGTGTAGAGGCTTTTTGAGTACCCATAACTAACCGTTATCTCAAGATAACGCGATGGCTGAAATAAGTCGTACTCAAGGCTGTGTATTCTCTTTCCCGTAAGATTGTAAAATACTTCGTCGGGGACCTCCAGTCCCTTGTCTACATATTCGGAGATTACTTTTCGATTTTCTTCGCTTATGTCCAAAGACGCAATCACCACCAAAGGGGCAGATGTGGCAGGATTAATCCCCGATGTCCCTGGGAATATAGTGATATATGGTTTTATCTTTTTATATAATTCCCAGCTCATACCCCTGAGAAGCAGAAGCTCCTCCATGTACTGCATCGAGAAATTTCTTGGGGCATATGGCATCCCAATGCCCTTGTAGTATTCAGCCTCGGCGCCCAATGGCCTTGGTATATTGTCCGCGTCCGTCCAGTCGTTGAGGTTGTCGGTGATAAGCGCGGCATTGCTTTTTTCATCGACAAGCCTTATGAGCCGTGTAAGGTCGCTGTCTGCACCCAGGTAAACGGATATCTTGCCGTTTGTGTCCTGCACGTTTATCGTTATGTCGTCGCGCACATTCAGCGGCAGGTTATTCAGAGGAATCCTGTCAAACCCTAAGAGTGAATTGTCGGAGACGAGTATCCGGTTATTGCTTAGTGTCCCCGTCAGCATCGCAAACATAAGCGTATCGAACACGGATACGGCCGTTGTCATTGCCTCTGCCTTGTCTTTTAACACCTCGGCGGTCTTGACGTGTTCTTTCACCAGCCAGTTAAACGATATCCCTACGATTATTATAATCGACGCCAGGAATATTGTCAGCAGCACTGCCGACCCGGTGTTATCTGATTGTATCTTCACTATATCCATTGTCTCAGATTACGTTGGGATTCTGGTAAACTGTCGCATTTGCCGATATGCTCAACATCAGCGCGTCGTAGCGTCCGTCCTTTTTATAGGCAACCCTTACGTATTTAGGCAGCTTTCCTCCTGTTTTTCCATAATACTCCCGGCTCCAGTCCCAGAGCTTCGTCAGCGGGTCTGCGACATAACTTTCAAAGTGCACATCGCTTACGTCTTCAATTATAACAAAAGAGTTCCCTTTTTTATACGTGCCGTTTTGATAATCTTTCTCCAGCTCTTCCTGTTTCTTTACATATACGGGCAGCTCATAGTATACGACATTGAAGTTATTCCCGTTTTTTTCCCTGACAATCCACACCACAACTGGTACGTTGTCGGCCATGGGGGAGGCACTGACGTAGCTTATCGTATCGGTTGTACAGACAAAGTAGGGATACCATTCCTTGCGCTTTCCCTCGTCGATGAAGTAATACAGCATACCACTGGCGCTCTTATGTATCCAAAAGCTCCGTGCTACCTTCCACAGATTCACCCCTTCGTCCATCACCGTCTTATATTGGTCGAATGCCTGATTCAGCGCTACCGTAGACAGCAGCACCATTGACGTAAATATCGCTATCCCCACGACTACCTCTATAAGCGTAAAACCTCTACGCGAGGGGTTGTTAACCCCCATACGCGAGGGGTTGCTAACCCCCCTATAGCACTTCATCCGGCCTGTCCGATTTCGCCTTATACTTAAACAGAACTACCTGATAGTCCCTCTTCAAAGTATTGTATGTCAGCTTAAAGTTAACCCTGTAGAGGTATATGTCGTACTGCGTTGAGGTGTTTATGAGTATGGAGGGCGTGCCATGCCGCTCAAGTTCCGTATCCCAGGAGACGGACACCCCATCGCCCAGGGATTCACTGCCGTGGGCGTCCTTTATGGCGGACGCCTTCAGGTAGTTAATCGCCTGCGGGACTTTCGAGGCTATGATGTTTGATTCTTTCACCCTTTGTAATGACTCAAGCCCTATGCGAAACAGATACATGGTAGAGGCTATGCTGGCCGTTAGTATCAGCCCCGCTATCAGGATTTCTATTACGAGAAACCCGCCCTGGCCGCGTCTTTTATCCTGTGGGTTATCCATATATCTCTCTCTCAGTTCATCGCTATATTGCCTAATGGAGCTGTAATCTCCACCGTGTACTTTATTTCTCTGGCATAGATATCAATAGTGCCTCCGTTTGTCGTGCCGTTATTAAAGAACATCACGGGGCGCTCCATGGATACATATGCGGCTAGTTGTGGATTTTGATTCTTCTCATCGGATTTGTCCAGAATCGGCCACGCCTTGTCGTTTGCGTAGAGGACCCCGTCGACGGCCTTTATGTATATCTCCTCTCCGGTCAGAAACGCCTCCCTTTGTATCTGGATTACCAGAATCAAGAGCCTCTCGGCATCCAGCGACGCGGCGTATCTCTTGTAGAGATTCATGGAAAACGGTATGGATACTGAGAGTACCACGGCAATTATCACCACCACTATCAGTATCTCTATGAGTGTGAACCCCTTTTTGCCAAGCCTCAAAACTTAATATTCCCCACGCTCATAACCGTCAGTATCATGGATATGACTATAAAGCCCACAATCATGCCCATCAGGGTGATTATCAGCGGCTCTATCAGGATTACTATGCCTTTAATCGTTCGTTTGAACTTATCGTCAAATACGTTAAAAAGCTCCAGGAATATCTCCTTCATGTTGCCGCTCTTCTCCCCTACAGTTATCATGTTAGAGGCAATGTCTGGGAGGATTTCAATCTGTGAGAAGACCTCCCCTATCGGGCGGCCCTCTTTTATCAGCTTAATGGACGGCTCAAGGGATTGCTTTACCTTTACGTTTTGAATAAGGTCAATAGAGAACCTCAATGCCTTGATAAACTCTATCCCGCTTGAGAGCATTGTGTACATCGAATAGCAAAACCGTGACAACTCAAGGTTGATTATCATAGTTTTCATCAGGGGAATCGAAAGGGCATAGGAGTAGCCGGTATGGAGGATTTTCTTTACGTCGGCAAGCTTGAAAAAGGCAAAAATCCCGGCAGCTATGCCAACAACGACATATATGTTCAGAACCTCGGACGCCTTTAACAGCATCTTTGAGGCAAACGGCAGCGAACCCAGTTGGTCCTGCCCGAATACGGTAAAAAACCGCGGTATTATGAACTTAAATATGACAAACAGGGTTACGCAGCTTGCTATTACGAGAAATACCGGATATGTGAGCGCGTTTCTGATTTCCGCCCTGAACTGTATCTGAAACTGCAGGTGCGAGGCTATCTGCTCAAATGACATGCGCAGGTTTCCCACACTCTCACCCACACGAATCAGCGACACCATGAGGGTGTTAAAGAGGCCGCTTTTGTCGAACGATTCGGCAACGCTCTTGCCTGCCCGGATGTCTTTGAGAGCATTTGTGAGGGTTTCTTTTAAGGCCGCGTTTGACATTGTGCCGGATACTGTCTCAAGGGAGTTGTCGATTCTGAGACCTGCCTTAAGTAGCACGCTTAGTTCCCGTGCCATGTTATAGAGGTCAGAGTCCTTTACCG
>PEAC01000109.1 GCA_002753305.1 Nitrospirae bacterium MYbin6 | reverse complement strand
AGTGTTGTGAAGTATTGTTTTGCCTCCCTTTTTATTTCACCTCTTAGGTGGGTTACTATAGCATCCGAAACACTTATTTCAATATGGTTTTCTCCACGGTTCGCTTCTCTATATCGGATTTCGGGAGAAATGCCCTATGTGGAAAAGGCGAAAGAGACAGCGGCTGGCAATGCGTAACAGCTTGGGGGGCAACCCCAATTGTTAAATTAATAGACTTCGCCGTGAGAGCCTACGTTGAGCAGATGCACGGTGTCGTCTGACAGGCTGAATGTGATTCTAATATCCTCAGTCACGGAGCAGGAATACGTACCTTTTAAGTTTCCTGAGAGTTTATGTGTTTTTAAAGAGGGTGTAAAAGGGTTTTCCTGTAACGTCTTTAAAGTTTTCATTAGTTTTTCATTAGTTAGCTGTGAATTATTGGCAATCTTAGACACCTTTCGAATGAATCGCTTCTCAAATATTAACTTTGGCAAACTACTCTTCCCAGTTTCTTATCGCTTCCATAGCTTCTTCTACTGTATCAAACGTTAGGTAGTCGGGGTTGGCAATAATATCCAGTGTTTCTTCAACAAACGCCTTATGTTTGCGCTCCTTCTCAGCAAGGTAAGCTATATAATCGGCGGCCTCTTTAACGCGCTCAGGAGACAGTTCAGCCAGCAGTTCGTTGATCCTCTTGATGTCGGGGTTCGTAACGGCTGCCTCATGACTTGTTTCTATAAGGGTTTCGCTCATATTGATAGTATACCACAATGATTGTTACGTGTACAACAAACGCGGGGGTGGTTTAATGGCGCGTTCATCTGCTCATGGAAAATAAGCTGAGACGATGTCTTTCATCGGGGCAAAGGGCAGGTGTTTTAACAGCCCCTCGACCTTGCCTGGCGTTGTGCGTATGTTGAAATAGTGCATAAACCTCCTGCTAAGCGGCAGAGAAAGTTTGGGTTGGGCCGTGTCGAACTCCCACGGATGGATATAGACTACCGCGGGGATGCCCTGGCGGTTCATCCTCTGGATTTTCGAGAGTATATAAAAATATGGCGCTATCCTCAGCGGCAGTCCACCCGTAAATGGTACGTTTTCGTGAAATAACCTTGCCGTTGTCAGGGGAAACTCGACTATCTCACCGTATCTGGTATCAAGTTTAACGGGCAGACGGGGATATGTGCGGCTGCCCATGCCGGTCATAGGCACAAGGCTTGAGTCATACACAATGCCATGTCTTCTGAGCACGTCAAATGCCCAGAAATCCTTCCTGCGAATCGACCACTCCGGTGCCCGAAACCCAAGCACCCGCCCCCCAGTAATCGACGATATCGCCTCAATGGAGCGCCCTATGTCGGCGTCGAATTCCTCCTCGGCCATCTCGTAGACACGCCGGTGGAAAAACCCATGTGTGGCAAGTTCGTGGCCTTCGTCCATTATTTCCTTTATCAACGCCGGTTCGTTGGCCGCTATATAGCCAAGTACGAAGAAGGTGGCCTTTACACCATAGCGCCGCAAGAGAGACAGGATTTTCTGTGTGTTGCCGGTTACGCGCCGTTCATAGGTATACCACACCGAAGGGTCCGCGCAACTATCCACGCCACAGACATGGTACCAGTCCTCAAGGTCTACAGTAAAGGCGTTTATCGCTTCGCGCATGGCCGAAATGGTGCAGGGTATAGGCCCAGAGAGTCATCTTCGCAGGACTATATCCTGCATCTCTTTATCATAGAGCAGCGTTATTATGGATGAAAGGCGGCCTATTACCGGCATCGGGTCCCTTAAGGACAACAGGTCGTCCTTTATTTTCATGTTGAAAAATCCCGGCTTCATACTAAACCTGTTCGGATTCATAATGAAATGAAGCATATCACCAGGGATTATCCACCTGCACATCACGCCTGTCTTGTATTCGGTTACAGGGTCTATGTCGCCGTCCATCGCCAATTTATACAATAAGTAGGGGAAATCCACTCCAGAGTCGATTGCAAGCTGCAACGACCCCCAAAAGCGCGGGTTTATCTCAAGCAGCTTAGGTGTACCGTCCCTGGGGTCAACCTTGAACTCAATATGGGCAACTCCTGTCCACTTAAAATACCTCAGCAGTGATTCGGCAATATATCTTACGTCGTCTCTCTTTATGCTTGCCCTCAGAGTGCTTGGCCCACCCCTGACCGGGTACTCCCTCAGACGCTTATAGACGAACGAGGCCCTTACCTCAGATTCGTTATTAAGCAGCAGGCATACACCCATGGCGTCCCCTCCGTCGGGAATGAACTCCTGCACTATGGGGAATTCATAATGCTTGTGTACCTTTTTGTATGTCTTTATGAAGTTATCTTTTCTGCTGACATACTTAATCCCCCGTGCCCCGGAGCTCATCCGGGGTTTTATGACCACCGGATATGGCAATTCATCGATGAGGGCATTTAGCTGCCCTATATCGTCGATGATATAAGTCTTAGGGATATCAAAACCCTTTTCACGGGCGTATTTCATTAAAAAAGCCTTGTTATGGAGCCGGAGCGCCAGGTCGACATTGGCAAAGGGTATGTGGCAATACTTTGAAAGCCGCTCAATCTGCGACGTTATCAAGGTCTGGGTCGTGAACTCCATTGGCATGAGCACATCATAGTTGTTTTTTTTAAGTTCGTCCTCAAGCCAATCTAAAAACCTGGCCGGCCTCTCCTTTGGTGAAGGATAAATCAGCCGCTTGCTGCAGTAGTTCGAGAACAAGGCCGTGGCAAAGCGTGTCCATTCACCGGCGGCTACGTGAAACCCCCTCCTGCCCAGCGCCCTGACCGCGGCAAGCGTCTTGTTCCATAGCCCGTCGAGAATCAGCACCCTAGGCATGGGCCGTATCCCCGGCCGCTATGCCGCTAAAGTCCTGCCTGCGCCTTGTGGTCTTTTTTATCGACTGTTGAAAGCCGAAGTTCATCGGGTAAAAGAAATTTTTGTAGGAGCCGTTGCCCCAGAGGCGCTTAAATATGTTCGTATATGAGAAGGCCTCTTTAAGTGCCGTATTGTAGCCCGATAGCAGCCCCTCAGGCGACAGGTGTCTGGGCCTGAAGACTACATTGTTTGTGTTGTAATATGACCAGTCCCGCTCTATTATCCTGCCCTCGGCCTCCATTTGTTCATAGAGCCTTGTGCCGGGATATGGGGTCAGCACTGAGAAATAACATACGTCCAGCTTTGCCTTCACCGCGAACTCCAGCGTCCTGTCAAACACGCCCTCGTCGTCGTCGTCGAATCCGAACACAAAAGAGCCGTCTATCCCAAGACCATGCCCGTGAAACCTCTTCACTATTTCGATGAAGTCTTCGGGTTTGTTAAATCCCTTGCCCATTTTTGAGAGATTGGCCTTCGACAGAGACTCAAATCCCACTAAGAGGCCCATGCAGCCGCTGTCCTTGCAGAGTTTTAGTAATTCATCGTCTTTGGCAATGTTGCTTGAGGCCTGCCCTAGCCACTTTAAATTATACGGTTTTATGCGGGTGAGCATCTCTTTGGCGTGGGCGCGGTTTCCTATAATGTTGTCATCGACGAAGAATACTACGTTTTTTAAGACAAACCTGCCGTCGAAGGGTTTTAACCCCTGAATTTCATGTTCCACTGCGTCGACGGGCCGGTTTCTGAAACGTCCGCCGAAGGAGCTTGTTACAGAGCAGAACTCACAGTTAAACGGGCAGCCCCGCGTTGTCTCAACGAAATGAACGGGTAGGTATTTCTTGCCACGATAGAGGTCCCAGTTCACTATTTGCAGTTTATCCAACGGTGGATAGCCGTTTTCGTGGCGGTATATTTTTTTCATAGTACCCTGTTTGAAGTCATCAAGAAGCTGTGGCCATAGGCCTTCAGCCTCACCAACGACAACGGCGTCGACATGCTTGAGGGCCTCTTGTGGCAGCTTGGAGGCGTGCATCCCTCCCATAACCACGGTCTTGCCCCTGGCCCTGAGTGTGTCGGCTATCTCGTACGCCCTTTTAACGGCCGGGGTCATTGAGGTAATCCCGATGAGATCTGAGTCGATATTATCAGGCAGGCGCTCGGTTTTTTCGTCGATAATTTTGATGTCCCACTCTGACGGCGTCTCGGCAGCTACTTTTAACAGGCCCATGCTTGGGAGCCTGAAGAAGAAATCTCCGCCTAACAGGCTCTTTGAGGCAAGCGGGGAAATAAGTGTCAGCTTCATAGTACAGTCTCCTCCCGTAGTCTTCGGCTATTATCTCATCACTTTAAAGTATAATATAGAGCCGACCTGTTTTACAATTGAATTAAGAAAAGATTTATCCCCAATGCACCTGCGGCAATAGGGGTGTATCACAGAATAATGCCTGAAGGCCTTCACAATTTGCTGGACTGGTTTGCTGTTGAGATAATCCAGGATTCCCATATCTTTGAAATTTGCCGTAGTCGTAGCGCCGTCATAGTCGGTACAGCAAAACACATAGTCGCCGTTACAGAGGATGCCGAAGTTGTCCTCAAGGGCGGGGCAGTAGCCGATGCGCGCACCCACGATTTTCACTTCTTCCGGTTTTCTCCAATCACCGGCAATGCGGGTGGTAAAATATAGATTTCCGGCCAGATGTACAGAGTTTCCTTTGTAGCAGCGCGCCTTTTTAATTACACTCTCCACAATGGGGAGGCGGCCCTCATAGGGGGAATTCTTAAGCAGGGCAGCTGCCCAGCGGCTAAGATGGGTTTGAAGCGCGGCCGATGTATCAGCGATACTGACATTGCCGGCTACGGGGATTAGTAGCCTCCTCAGGGGTGAAGACAGAAAGCTCACCGTAAGGCGCTGCGTATTATGCCCTCCGTTGAGAAGAAATGCCTTTGCAAGTGACGCGACATTTGCCGCATAGCTTGTGAATGTAAGCCCCTTTGCCCCGCGCAGCCTGAAGGAGCCCTCATCGGGCGTCTGAAGGGAGATGATGATTTCCTTTACCCCCGCGGCATATAGCTCATTCATCAGATGGACATCAATGCGGCTTCCATTTGTGGTAATGCAGACGTTATGCCCTAAGTCCGCGGCATACCGGGCCGCATCAGGCAGGCGGGGATAAAGCGTAGGCTCCCCCATTACGTGAAACATGACAAGTGTGGCAATGCCGCGGGCCGATTCTAAAATGGACTTAAGCATTTCAAATGGCATCGTGGCGCGCCCTCTTTTCATAATCGAGTCCGGGCAGAACTCACACGAGAAATCGCAGCAATTGGTAAGCTCTACATGGAGCCTGTTAACGGGAAGCCTTATGACTCCGGCAGTTCTGTGCACAACACATATTATAGCAAATTCCATGCGTGTGCGGCTTCCGAAAAGCCGGCAGGAAAAAATAATTTCCCAAAGAGCCGTATATAACAATGTATGTAAATTTTTATATTGTATTTAATAACTAAAATTGTTATAATTGACTCAATAACTCGTCAGCGGGGACCAGAGTGAGGAGGCATGTATGAACTGTAAGCTATGTAGCGGCAGGTTAGACTTACTGGTAAGGTGAAGGGCGGTAGAGCTGCGCTGCACGGGTTGCGGCCAACGATTCTCGCTTTCGGAGTATGTCGATGAAATCGACACGGACACATGGTCAACAATTTCAGGCCGAAGTTGTGACTCTGTGTAAGTATTAGTAAAAATATAAGATTCAACTAAAAAGGAGTCAGTGCATGGCAGCAAGGTCAAGACCCAAGAAAAGCCCGTCAGTAATAAAAAGGGCCAGGCAGTCCATAAAAAGGCAACTAGTCAATAAAATGGTCAAGAGCAATCTGAGGACTTTAACGAAGAAAGTCGAAGAGGCAATCACGAAGCATAATGCCGAAGAGGCGCAGAAAACTCTCGTCGAAGCAATCAAGGCATTCTCAAAGGCGGCCTCCAAGGGAGTCATCCACAAGAACAACTCCTCAAGGAACATATCGCGCCTTACGCTGAAGGTCAACAAGCTGGCGAAGGCTGCGGCCGCGTAAAACAGACTTTTTATATATTTACATATGTTAAGGACGCAAGACGGTGCTGAATACTGAACGGCCGGATACCGTCCAGCGTACAGAAAACCAGGTGAATAAATATAAAATTGTAATGATCATGATTGCCGTGCAGTTTCTATTTAGTGCGGCAGCCTTTGACAGCGCCGATTGCGGCAGCGAAAAAAACGCAAAAGGTATGTATTTGACCAAAAAAGACAACGGCAGCAGGTTTAAGATAGCCTCCGGCGGCATCATACGCCTGGAGCTTCAGGAGACCGGCTCAACCGGTTACGCCTGGTACTTTGACACCCTGGACATGGATTACTTCGAGGCCCTGAGGGACAAGTCCGTAACAATGACTCCTGACGAGAAGACCGGCAAGCCGGGGAAAATGATGGCCGGCGCCCCAATGATTGCCACCTGGATTCTCATGGCCAGAAAGAAAGGCCACTCAGAACTAAAACTGCTATACTACCGCATATGGGAAGGCCCCAAGACCGCGGTCGATTCGTTCAGTGTTCAGGTAGATATAGAGTAAAACTGCCATATATAATAATCTGCCGTTTTAGGATTCAACAGCCGGTATTTCCTCTGTGGGTTTGCCATTACCTCATCGTCTGACTGATTAGATTCACGACTTGTTGTTTCAGTTTTGGCAGGTTATGTTTGACGGTATTCCACACGATTTTATTATCGACGCCGAAATATTCATAGGCAATCCTGTTTCTCATTCCCTTCATCTCAGCCCATGGCATATCAGGGGCCTTGTCTCTTATGGATTTTGGGATGTGGCCTGATGCTGCGCCGATGATTTCGATACTGCGCACCACGGCGTTGATGGTCTTTTTGTCCATAATGAATTCCTCAAACACCATGCCTTCGATGAATGAAATTGCATCGTCAATGGATTCAGCAATGTCATCCAGATAGTCCCTATATTCACGTTTTTTCATATGTAAACCACTTCATCAAGGATATGCTTACCGATATATGGTTTAAGCGCATCTTTGGTAACCAGATCAACCTTAATGCCAAGCAGATCTTTCAGGTAGAACTCAAGCCGCATAAATTCTATTAAACCAATCGTACCATTAAACTCAACTATGATATCTATGTCGCTGCGTTTTTTCTGCTCAGCACGCGCGTAAGAGCCGAAAATACCGATTGTCCTGACCTTAAACCTATCCTCAAGGACTTCCCTGTTGGAGCTGATTATCTTCTTTATTTCATCCAAGGCCATCATCTTACATATACAATGCGCAACGAAAATATCAGCGCATACAAATACAGATCGAATAACTGGCGCTTTGAGGTTAGCCGCCAATTGCCGAGAAAATCATTCGTCGGCTTTCTGAATATCTTCAAGTGTGATTATTCCCTTGTCGGTATAATAACCCTTTACAGTGACGGTATTGTCCCAAAGAGGCCGCACAATATCACTCATCATACCTTCTGGTACTTTAATTTTATGGAGATGGCCATTTTCATCTTTTATCTTGATTATTTCTTGTTTCTTAATAGAATCTGCAAAAAGTAGTTGTCCGGTAACCGTGGTTAGCTCCTGTTTTGAAGGAATAGTTTTCTCGTCCATAGCAACAATAAAATCTGTTCTCTTTTTTAAGGACACTGCCCTCTCTTTCCCATTTCTTATTACAGTAAATCCAACCGTTTTAATATTTTCCCCATCTGGTTCAATTTTTTTGTATAACCCGACAAAATTACGAAAATACGCATCATCAGGAATATGTTCTTTTAAAGATTTTATATTAGAATCACTAAATAATTCAAAGCATTCTATAACCTCATCAATTATATCGGTTGGTGGAAACAAGTCAGTCTGCCCAATAGGGCTTCCAATTCTTATTGCTACAGATAGACATGCGGCTTTTGGTACGGACATATAACATTCATTTTTTCTAATAGATTGCTTGCCTCTGCCTCCTTCTCTATATGGCAAATTATACTTTCTATCAATTGTACGATTAATAATTTTTTCGGTATTTTGAATTCTTGGGATGAACTCTCCTAGCTTTGCCATCCCGTAACCAACTGCCTCTCCCGATATAGACATTTGTAATGTGGAAGAGTCTATCTCTATGTCATGTATTTTAAGATGACGTTTAAAATATATATCTTCAAGTAAATCCCTCAGTTCTTCCGCGATTTCATCAGGTGGTTCGCCTGAAAGTGCAATAGCAACTAAACGTTCAGCTTCTCTAAGTTTATCGCAATCGTAAGCAAGGGTAGCCGCGCTTCGATATAAAACAGACCTCGTCGGCTCAAGCGTTGAGTCTTTATATGATTCCGCCGCCTTTAGTTCAAGCTCATACGCAAGCAAAAAAAATTCCTTAACTTTTGCGGGATCGCCTTTCAGCTTATGGTAAAAAGCCTCCTCAGCGTAATCCATAGCCTTTCTATGCCATGTTAATACTTCGTTCATAATTTTTTTATATTTGATTTTGGCTTACTGAACTCCACTATTATTATAAAAGCCGACATGGGGTTCTCTTGTTTTTGAAGCCTTTTTGTTTTGATGTTTAATCTTTTATTTATATCACTATCATTACCATTACGTATTCCTGATACTTCTAAACGAGCTCGCTTACAAGGGTCATTATCGTCTTTCTTGCCTAGCCAATAGTCAAACGCAGTACCTTTCCTCGATTTTTCAATAACCGTATAGTCGGTAAGATTAAGAATCAGCATTATTGCCACTCCATACGCACCATCTTCAGTTGCTCTTTCTTTATCATTATAACAATTTCTCATCTGATCTGTAACCTCCGGCAGGGTGAATTCGAATAATTCCTCGAAATCACCTTCTACTTTTAAATTAACAATATTGCTGTGCCCCTGTTGTTCAAAGCAAACCACCGCAGATTCGGCAAATGTAAAACCACAATGTCTTGTCAGGGCAGGGATTGCTCCCTTCCCTAAGTCCGACAAGTCTATTGACCTTAGATTATTCATTCATAAGCAAGACGCTGCGTAATCTCTGTATCCTACGGCAGCCTTAGCGGCCTTTTGCTGCCTCCTGAGTAGTCAAGCCCGCTGTCTACCTTGAACTGGCCTACGATTTGCTGCAATCCCGATGACAGGTCTGACAGCTCCGACGCCGAGTGTGCTATCTGGCCGGAACTTGCCGATGTATCCCTTGAGACGTTCGCTATGGACTCTATGTCGGTGGTGATTGTCTCCGATACCGTGGACATCTCCTCGGTTGCCGAGGCTATTTGCTCTACCATAAGCTGCAGGGAAGCGATGCTGTTTACTATTTTATTTAACGATTCACCGGCGCTGCTTACGTTTTCGACCCCAACCTCCACCATCTTCGTTGCGCCGTCCATTGATGAGACCGCCTTTTCCGTTTCATCCTGAATGGTGACTATCATGGTGCTTATCTCGGATGTGGCCTTGGCCGTTCTCTCGGCCAGTTTTCTTACCTCGTCGGCAACCACGGCAAACCCTCGGCCCTGCTCTCCGGCCCTTGCCGCCTCAATTGCAGCGTTTAACGCCAGCAGGTTTGTCTGGTCCGCTATGTCCTTAATCACCTTCACTATGTCGCCGATTTGCTTTGAGCGCTCTCCTAATGACGATATCAATGCCGCCGACTCGCCAACCGTTTGCGCTATGGACTTGACCCCGTCGATGGATTTATTCACTATATCCTCGCCCTCTTTTGCCTCTTTCGCCGTGTCTATGGCCGATGAGGCTATGCTTGAGGCGTTTCTTGCTATATCCATGACCGTCTGGGACATCTCGGTCGCTGAGGTGGCGATTTGTGAGGACTTGCCTGATTGCTCGTTTACACCATGGGACATTTGCTCTGAGTTGTTTTTCAATTCCTCGCTTGCAGAGGCTACCATGTCGGCCGATTGCTTTATCTTTTCTATCATGGCCTTTAAGTTTCCTACCATTTCACTAATAGCGCCAAGGAGCTGCCCTACTTCATCCCTGTTAATAGACTGTATTTCCACTGTCAGGTCGCCTGATGCTATGCTGTTCATTGCTTCTACCCCTTCACTTAACGGTTTAGTGATGCTCTTGATTATCCAAATGGCCGCTATCAATGAAAAAAC